>CAJFOT010000088.1 GCA_904397815.1 Candidatus Paralachnospira sangeri | reverse complement strand
TCATCGAATTAACTCCGTCCTTTTTCTCACATTATATCAGAAAAAAGACGGAGTGTTCGTAATTTATTCATTCATGCGTTTGTCGTGACCGTCTAAAGCCAGTGGGATTGCGGTAGCCCTATTTCAATGTACTCTTTATATTCTCTTCGCTCCCGCTCTGTCCGGCCGATCCGCTCCAGCATAGATTTCTCAGCCATTTTCAGAATCTGATAAAACACCTGCTCCTCAGCTCTCTCCGGCTCCTTCATGATTTCCGGCAGCAGATACCGCTCCTCCAGCTGCTCTGTCAGATCCAGCAGCCTGTTCAGATGTTTTCTCCGTGAGAGACAGAAAGCCAGCAGACAAACGGCCAGCACCAGCAGCCAGACAGCGGCAATGAACAGAATCGTCGAAAGAGAATTCCCGCATGCCGTCAGAAACAGGCTGAGGGCGAGAATTCCCAGCAGATTGATCACAACAGCCGGCAGCTGGTTTTTCAGATATTGCCTGACGCTCATAGCGTATACCCCTGTCTGTGCTTCGTCCTGATAAAATCCCTCAGGCCAATCGCCGCCAGCTTCTCACGGATGCGGGTTATGTTGACACTCAGCGCATTGTCGTCCACATAAAGCCGGCTGTCCCAGAGGAAATCCACGATATCCCCCCGGGAACAGATTTTTCCGGCGTTTTGAAAGAGATAGTAAAGGATTTTCACTTCATTTTTCGTCAGTTCGGCCTTTTGCCCGTTATATTCGATGGAACTGCTTTCCAGATGTAAGTCTGCTCCCTTCCATGTCAGTACCTCTGCATGGCCGGAAGCACAGGCCCGCCGCAGCAGAGAATCTATTTTCGCCAGTAAAATCGCTGTATTATAGGGTTTCGTGATAAAGGCATCCCCGCCCAGCATGATGCTGTTCAGCTCGTCCATGTCCGTATTGCTGCCTGTCACAAACACAATCGGCATATCGGAAAAGGCGCGGATCTGAGAACAGATCTCAAATCCGCTGCTTCCCGGCAATTTAATATCCAGCAGAACCAGATGGGGCGAAAAGGCCTTTAACTGCCGAATCACCTCTGAAAAGTCAGTCGCCGCGGCAGCCTCATAACCGCTGCCGGACAACAGATTTTTTAACTGGGTCTGTATTGTAACATCATCCTCGATGATAAATATACGTCTCTTCATCCCTGTGCCGCTCCCGTTCACTCCATATTTTGCATCCGCCGGTCACCTGTCTCTCCCGCCCTCAGCAGTACCGGCTCCATTATAGCAGATTTTCCTCAGAGGCACAAATGCCTGCGTGAAACTGGCACAATACTGGCCGGGAAACCGGATCAACTGGCACACCCAGATTCTGTCATCTGTGAGATAATTGTTTTATCCCCCGATTCATGATAAAATAAAGGAAAGGATGATGGGTATGAAACATAACATACACCAGACACCCCAGGCACTGGCTGCCGCCAGTCCCCATGCCAGGCGCGAACATAAGGACCGGCTGTTCTGTGATCTCTTTTCTGATAAAAAGAACGCCCTCTCCCTGTTCAACGCAATTAACGGCACAGATTACACTGACATCGACGCCCTCGAGATTGTTACGCTGAAGGATGTCATCTATCTCACCATGCACAATGACCTGGCGGTCTGCTTTCACAGCCTGCTGGGACTGTTCGAACAGCAGTCCACCATCAACCCCAACATGCCTCTGAGAGGCCTCCTCTATTTCGCCCGGGAATATGAGGGATGGCTGGCGGCCCATGAAAAGGATATCTACAGCAAAACGCTGATCAAAATACCGACGCCCCAGTACTATATTTTATACAACGGAACAGAAAAAGCGGCGGAACGGATCACATACCGCCTGTCTGACGCCTTCTCTGTTCCGACAGAAGGCTACGAGTGGACTGCCCACATGCTGAACATTAACCCGGGCTGCAACCCAGAGCTGCTGGCCCAGTGCGAGCCTCTGCGGGGATATGTAACACTGATCTCCCTGATCCGACAGGAGCAGGCAGAAGGGAAACAGCTGACAGAGGCGGTAAGAAAGGCGATTGACACCTGCATCCGGCAGGGAATTCTGAAAGATTATCTGATTAAACACGAAGCGGAGGTGACGGCAATGATCTTAACAGAATATAATGAAAAGCTGCGGGAGAAGACCCTGCATGAAGAAGGTCTGGAGCAGGGCCGGGAAGAAGGCCGCGAAGAGGGGTATCTGCAGATGGCGCTGAACGCTGTCCGCCATCTGATGTCCGGCATGGACATGTCAGCCGAAGACGCTATGAATTTTCTGGAGTTTTCAGAGGCTGAGAAGGAAAAATGCCGGAAGCTGCTGTAAATACCGCAGAAATAGAGAGCAGAATCCAGCTTCAGTCAGACATCAGGCTTATGGGATCCTGTCTGAGTCAAACCGGATTCTGCTCTCTATTGATACCGTTCTGTATTAATACTGTCTCAGTTTTTAAAGCTGTGAATCGGCGCGGGAATCCGCCCTCCCCTGCTGATGAATTTTTCACAGCTGTAAGGGTTGACCGGCTGTACCGGCGCATATCCCAGCAGGCCGCCGAATTCCACCTGGTCTCCCACATCCTTCCCGATCACGGGAATAATCCGCACTGCTGTCGTCTTCTGATTTACCATCCCGATGGCTGCCTCGTCTGCGATGATGCCTGAGATGGTAGCGGCGGAGGTTTTGCCCGGAATGGCGATCATATCCAGGCCCACGGAGCAGACACAGGTCATCGCCTCCAGTTTCTCCAGGGTCAGGGCGCCCTTCGCCACAGCGTTGATCATCCCCTGATCCTCGCTGACCGGGATAAAGGCCCCGCTTAACCCGCCTACATAGGAGCTGGCCATCACGCCGCCCTTTTTCACCTGGTCGTTTAACAGGGCCAGGGCCGCTGTTGTGCCGGGAGCTCCCACCGACTCCAGTCCCATTTCCTCCAGGATATCCGCCACGCTGTCTCCCACTGCCGGGGTGGGCGCCAGAGACAGATCCAGGATACCGAAGGGAATTCCCATCCGCTCTGACGCTTCCTTTGCCACCAGCTGACCTACTCTGGTCACCTTAAAGGCTGTCTTTTTCACAGTCTCGCACAGCACCTCAAAGTTTTCTCCCCGGACTGCTTCCAGAGCATGTTTGACTACGCCGGGGCCGCTGACGCCTACGTTAATGACTGCGTCTGCCTCCGTCACGCCGTGAAAGGCTCCTGCCATAAAGGGATTGTCATCGGGCGCGTTGCAGAATACCACCAGCTTGGCACAGCCCAGAGAATCGTTTTCCTTCGTCGCCTCAGCCGTCGCCTTCACGATCTCTCCCATCAGCTTCACCGCGTCCATATTGATGCCGGTTTTTGTCGAGCCGATATTCACAGAACTGCACACCCGTTCTGTCTCTTTCAAGGCCATGGGAATGGAGCGGATCAGGTTCTCCTCTGCCGCTGTCATCCCCTTAGACACCAGCGCGGAATAACCCCCCAGGAAATTCACTCCGGTAGCCTTCGCCGCCGCGTCCAGGGTTTTTGCGATGGTTACAAAATCCTCCGGGTCTCTGCAGGCCTGGCCGCCCACCAGGGCAATCGGGGTTACAGAAATTCTCTTGTTTACAATGGGAATGCCGTAGGAGAGTTCGATCTCCTCTCCTGTCTTCACCAGATCCTTCGCCACCGTAGTAATTTTATTATAAATTTTCTGATTCAGAGTATCCAGATCCGCGTCACAGCAGTCCAGCAGGCTGATGCCCAGGGTGATGGTACGCACATCCAGAGATTCCTGTTCGATCATATTGTTGGTTTCATTCACTTCAAATATATTAATCATACGCGCCTCCGGTAGGGTAATCTGTCAGATTCTGTGCATTTTCGTAAAAATATCCTCGTGCTGGCAGCGGATCTTCACGCCGATTTCCTCGCCCAGCGCCTCCAGATCCTTCACCAGCTCCGCAAAGGGCTTTTTGGACTGATTGGCGTCTACGATCATCATCATGTTAAAATATTCCTGGACAATGGTCTGGGAAATATCCTCAATGTTCACATTGTTCTCTGCCAGATATGTGCACACTCTGGCGATAATGCCGACAGTATCCTTTCCCACTACAGTTATAATCGTCTTTTTCATCATCAAATCTCCTTATTTTTTCGATGGTCCCCGATACCGGTACATCCTTTCCGGCGGAACGATTTCGGTTATGATATGTAAAATATCTGGGAGGAGCAGTCCCGTTTCGCCACATCAATAGGAAAGTCTGAGGCGCGATAGGGATTATCCCCCATGGTAATTTCCAGCCGCACTGTCTCATAGGCCAGTTCTTCCATATTGTTTTCCTTGCTCAGATGGCCCAGTACGATATGGTTCAGGTGGTCGTGGAGAATCTCGCCCAGCAGCCGGCCGCAACTCTCATTGGAGAGATGGCCCCTGTCGCTGAGGATCCGCTGTTTTAAGGGATAGGGATAGGGCCCTGCCTGGAGCATCCGCACATCGTGATTAGACTCCATCAGCACCGTGTCCAGTCCCTGGAGCCGGTCCACCAGATACTGTCCGTAGTGGCCCAGGTCTGTCACAACTGCCACAGACCGGCCGCCGCAGTTAATCCGGTAGCCCACCGGCTGGGCAGCGTCGTGGCTGATGGAAAAGGGCAGGATCTCCAGATCGCCGATCATAAATTTCTGATCAGCGTCAATCTCCCGGAACACTTCCTGAGACAGCCTGCCCAGTGCCCTGCATCTGCCCACTTCCTCCAGTGTTCCCTTCGTGGAGAAAATGGGAACCGGATATTTCCGGTGCATCACGCCCAGACCGCTGATATGGTCAGAGTGCTCATGGGTCACCAGAATCGCCGACAGATCCTCTCCCGTCAGTCCCAGATCATTCAGCCCCGCTTCGATCCGCTTTTTTGTCGTCCCCGCATCCACCAGGATGTGGGTAGTGTCAGAACCAATATAAATGCAGTTGCCGCTGCTTCCGCTGGCAATGCTCATCATCCGCATCATAATGTCTGTATACCGCTTTCTGAAAGTCTTTTTTCGATCTGCCTGCGGGTCTCTTCGATGGACCGGCTGTTGTCCAGCAGGAAGTCGCAGCTCTGGCGGAACTGGGTGTCGCTGAGCTGATTGCTGATAATGGCGTAGGATTTCACCTCGGAATAGCCCCTGTTCTCATACAGCCGTTTGATCCGCTCCTGGGCCGGGACATAAACATACCAGAGCTCGTCACAGATCTCCCGGTAGCCCTCTTCTACCAGCAGCGCCGCCTCGATCACCACCAGGCTGCTACCGCTCCGGGATGCCTGTCTGCGGATCTCCTCTTTGACCGCCGGATGGACGATACCGTTTAACACTGCCAGCTTTTCTTTGTCCTGAAATACCAGATCTCCCAGCTTCTCCCGGTCCAGCCTGCGGTCCGGCAGCAGCATTTCCTCGCCGAAAGCCTCCACAACCTGGTCATAGCATCCATGGCCCGGCTCCATCAGCTCTCTTCCCACTTCATCCGCGATAATTACACAGGCATGGAACTCGTCCTCCAGAATCTTCAGCACGCTGGATTTTCCGGCGCCCACGCCTCCTGTCACTCCTATTATTCTTTTCACAATCCCAACAGTTCCTTTCAAATGTATTTATTTGGCCTCAAACCAGTTTTCTCCTGTGTGGAGATCTACCTCCAGAGCGACGGAAAGGCTGGCCGCTCCTTCCATCTCCTCCCGCATGATCCGTGATACCTCGTCCACTTCCTCTTTTGCCGCTTCCACCAGCAGCTCATCGTGGATCTGCAGCACCAGACGGGAGCGGAAACCCTCCCGGCGCAGCCGCTGATCCACCCGGATCATGGCAATCTTAATAATATCCGCGGCTGTCCCCTGGATGGGGGAATTCATCGCTACCCGCTCACCGAACTGCCGCTGCATATAATTGCTGGACTTCAGCTCCGGCACAGGCCGCAGACGGCCGAACATGGTGACAGCGTTCCCTTCCTTCTTCGCCCGCTTTACCAGACCGTCCAGAAAGGCCTTTACCCCCGGATAGGTCTTAAAATACTGTTCTATATATTCTGTTGCCTCTTTTCTCGTGATGCTCAGGTCTTCACTGAGGCCAAAAGCACTGATCCCATAGACGATGCCGAAATTAACCGCCTTGGCATTCCGCCGCTGCAGGGGCGTCACCTGATCCAGAGGGGTATGGAAAACCTCGGAGGCAGTGATAGCATGAATGTCCTGGGCCTGGCTGTAGGCCTGGATCAGCCGCTGATCCTCCGACATATGGGCCAGCACCCGCAGCTCAATCTGGGAATAGTCCGCGTCAATAAATACAAAGCCCTCCTTCGGCACAAACACCTTCCGGATCGCCCTTCCCAGTTCCATCCGGATAGGGATATTCTGCAGGTTCGGCTCAGTGCTGCTGATCCGTCCGGTGGCGGTGATGGTCTGATGGAACTTTCCGTGAATCCGCCCGTCCTCCCGGATAAAAGCAGCCAGTCCGTCGGCGTAGGTGGATTTCAGCTTTGTCAGCTGCCGGTATTCCAGAATCTTCCCGATCACCGGGTGATCCGGCCGCAGCTTCTCCAGCACATCCGCGGAGGTGGAGTAGCCGGTTTTTGTCTTTTTCCCGAAAGGCAGCTTCAGCTTCTCAAAGAGGATCACGCCCAGCTGCTTCGGCGAATTGATGTTAAAGTTCTCGCCGCAGTCCCGGTAGATTTCCTGCTCCACCACATTGATCCGTTCCTTCAGGCGCTCTCCGTACTCTTTCAGCGCCTCCTTCTCCACCGCGATGCCTTCCGCCTGCATATGGGCCAGCACCTGCACCAGCGGCATCTCGATCTCCCGGTACAGCGGTCCCATGCCCAGCTCTTCCACTCTGGCCGTCACCTGAGGACCTGCCTTCAGCCCGGTGACGCACAGGCCGCACACATAGGCCAGATATTCCTCATGCTGCTCCTCCTCAGCCTGAGCCAGCGGCATCTTTCCGAAATAATCGGTGCGGGAACGGAGCACTTTTCCCAGATAGTCCCTGGCCAGGTCGTCCGCGTCATAGCTGTCCTTCAGCGGATTGACCAGATAGGCGCCGATGCTCAGGTCAGACACAGCTGCCCCCTGCGGCAAATCTTTCAGGAAGGCCAGCTGTTCCTTCAGATGAATGGTATAGACAGGCGCACCTGTTTTCATCAGCTTCTCCGTCCAGTCCAGCAGATATTCCTCTGTAAAAAATCCCCGGCGGGGCAGATACACCGCCTGATCCTCCCAGGCCGCCGCCAGGCCCAGCAGCTGCTCCCGGTCATTGACCAGCTGCAGTCCAAGCGGCCTTTTCTCTTCTTCTGCCCCGGCCAACAGCGTTTGCAGGCAGGTTTCCCCCTCCGACAGCTCCGTGATCTCCCGGCACACCTCCGGCTGCTCCTCAGAAGCCTTCTGCTCCTCGCTGGGAAATCTGGACAGAATCGATTTAAACTCCAGCCGTTTCATACACTGATAAGCTTCCCGCGTATACAGATTTTCGATCCGGGCGTCCTCCAGGGAGAAATCCAGCTGGCAGTCTGTCTTAATAGTAGCCAGTTCCTTGCTCATCTGGGCCATATCATAGTGTTCCCGCAGAGCATTCTGGGCCCTGGGCGGCTTAATCTCATCGATATGGGCATAGGCGTTTTCAATGCTCTGATAGGTGACGATCAGATTTGTAGCTGTCTTTTCCCCGATTCCCGGCACGCCGGGAATATTGTCCGAGGCGTCTCCCATCAGCGCCTTTACATCAATAAACTGAACCGGCGTCACCTGATAGGCATCCACCACATCCCGGGTGTGATAGTCCTCAATCACCGTCGTCCCCCGCTTCGTCTTCGGAATCCGCACGCAGACCAGGTCGCTGGCCAGCTGAAGCAGATCCCGGTCGCCGGACACCAGGGCCACCTGAATCCCCTGGCTCTCACAGAGACGGGCAATGGTTCCCAGAATATCATCCGCCTCATATCCCGGACATTCCAGCACCGGCACCTTCATGGCGGACAGCACTTCCTTCATCACCGGCACCTGCTCATGGAGTTCCTGGGGCATGGGCTTGCGGGTTCCTTTATATTCCTGATACATCTTATGGCGGAAAGTGGGCGCTTTCACATCAAAAGCCACAGCAAGATAATCCGGCTTTTCCTCATCCAGGATCCTGAACATAATGTTCAGGAATCCGTATACAGCGTTGGTATGAATCCCTTCTGAGTTGGTCAGCTCAGGGACGCCGTAAAAAGCCCGGTTTAAGATACTGTGGCCATCTATCAACACGATTTTCTGACTCATACGATTGATCGTTCCTTCCTAAAAAATTCCCGTTTTCACCTGGAGCACCAGCGCCAGCGCAGCGAACCAGAATGCAATGGTGGTCATGGCATACAGAAAAGATTTCCAGGCCAGATACCAGTCGATCCGGTTTCCGGCATTGGCCATACAGTCCTGATAAGCGCCCTCCGGATCATAGACACCGCTTGAGTCATCATCCAGCTGTTCCAGCCCGACATCAATGGAGATATAAACCTTCAGCTCCTCCTCACAGGCCGGACAGCTCTGAATATGCTCCATAAAAGGCTCCAGTTCATCCGCGGGCAGCCGGTCATGGAAAAAATCCTCCAGTTTCGCGCAGGTCTCTCTGCAGTCCATCGCTCCGCCTCCTTCGCATATCTTTCAGTCATTTACATCCATTAATCATACCGCATTTCCCTGGCGATTGCAAGGTGAGAAATGATGCCTCTTGTGATTCTTACATAATGATGATATATTCATAGCGGGCCAGTCAGGCTTTTCAAATATGAACGAATCAACGGATGAGGATAAATTTTATGAAACAGACAATTTTAGTCGTAGAAGATGATATGGATATCAGCAGTCTCCTGAAAACCATTCTGGAAACTGCCGGCTACCGGGTCCGCCAGGCCTATTCCGGCACAGAGGCGGACCTTTTTCTGGAACGGGAGATGCCGGATCTGATCCTGCTGGATCTGATGCTGCCCGGCATGACCGGGGACGAACTGCTCCATCGGCTGCGGCAGGAACGGAAATGCCAGCTGCCTGTCCTGGTAATCTCCGCCCGAAGCGGCCTGGCAGACAAGGTTTCCCTGCTGAAAACCGGCGCCGATGATTATATCACAAAGCCCTTTGAGCCGGAAGAGGTGACAGCCAGAATCCAGGCAGCTCTGCGCCGCTGGGGCATCCGGCAGGAACCGGCGCCGGAGCCCCAGGCCTTCACCTATAAGAATATCTCTCTGTACCCGGAACTGCGGAAGGTGGTCCTCTGCGGCCGGGAGCTGTCTCTGACCCGCCGGGAATACGATCTGCTCCATCTGCTGATCCAGAAACCGGATAAGGTTTATTCCCGGGAGGCCCTGTATGAGCTGGTCTGGCAGGAAGGGTATTACGGAGAAGACCACACGGTAAACGTCCACATCAGCAACCTGCGGAAAAAGCTGAAGGAAGCTGACCCGGAAGGGGAATACATCCAGTCTGTATACGGCATCGGCTTCCGCCTGGCCAAATCTTGACACTTTCTTGATCTTTCCTTGAGGACTTTTTGACCGGTCCCGGGTTATAACAGATGTACAACAAACAATACGGAGGTATTCACGATGAACGAATCTGTCATTGAGACCCGGCAGGTCACAAAATCCTACGGTTCCCTGCAGGCGCTGAACCAGGTGTCCATCCACGTAAAACAGGGAGAAATCTATGGCCTGATCGGCGACAACGGCGCCGGCAAAACCACACTGCTGAAAGCCCTGGCCGGCCTGATCTGGCCCGATTCCGGCGAGATCCGCCTGTTTGGACAGCATGGGGAAAAAAGACTGGAGCAATGCCGCCGCCAGATGGGCACCATGATCGAATCGTCAGGATTTTTCCCCAGTCTGACAGTGGAGACCAATCTGGAATATTACCGGATCTTAAAGGGAATTCCCGGCAGGAAAAAGACAGCGGAGATTCTCCGCCTCACCGGGATGTGGGAGCACCGGAAGAAGAAAGGCCGGGAGCTGTCCATGGGCATGAAACAGCGGCTGGGCCTGGCCATCGCCATGATCGGCGAACCCCGGCTTCTGCTGCTGGATGAGCCGATCAACGGCCTGGACCCCAGCGGCATGATCGCCTTCCGCAATCTGCTGCGCCGGCTGAATGAAGAGCGGAACATCACTATCCTGCTGTCCAGCCACATCCTGTCGGAGCTGCAGCTGACCGCCGACACCTTCGGCTTTCTGAGCAAAGGGCAGCTCATCGAGGAAATCAGCGCCCGGGACCTGGAGGAGAAATGCGCGGACAGCCTTCTGATCACTGTCTCTGACCCGGACAGATACGCCGCCGCCCTGGATCACGCCTTTCCCGATGAGCGCTGGCGTGTGCTGCCTGACAAGGTGATCCAGCTGTTTCACCCGGAACATTCCCCGGAGGAATACAGCCGGCTGGCGGCAGAACACCAGATTCTGGTCACCGGCCTGGAACACCGCCGTCATTCTCTGGAAGACTATTATCTGTCTACGCCACCGCCTCATTTTCCTACTCCTGGCTGGTGGCCAACCCCATCCTGTTCTGCCAGGCGCCCCTGGTGGTTGCCCTTGTCCTCTACGATGAATACCGAAAAAACGGGTGCCTGAAAAACGCCGTGGCCTCCGGCATCTCCCGGGTTAAGGTACTGGCCGGGCAGCTGGCAGTCAGCGCCCTGGTTTCTGTTGTCATCTTTATCATAATCATAACCGAGGCTGTCTACATCGTTGGCGCAGCCCTGCTGCTGCCTGCCGGCGGCCCGGTTTCCGCCGCGGATATGCTGCATGAGATATGGGCCCTTCTCCCGCTGGCTGCCGCCTCTGTCCTGCTCAGCGTGATCCTGCTCCAGCTGTTCCAGAAAAGCTCGGCGGGGATTATGGCATGGTTCTGTGTCTTTCTATTTGTGCCCTGGTTTCTGCGCTACGCCGCCAGAGTCTGGCAGCCCCTCCAGGGGATCGCCGCATGGCTGCCCTACAACTTTCTCAGCGGCATGGCAGTCAATACCACCCAGTGCGCTCCCATCTGGGACACGGCCCATGGGCTGGCCAGATGTCTGATCGCCGGCGGGGCAGGCATTGTGATCTTCGGAATTTTCGGCATCGCCGCACTGAGCAGGAAGGAGCTGTGATATGATCGCCGGCCTGTTCTGTTTCCTGATGCTTTCCGTCACCCTCTACTGTTCTGTCCGCCTGTATCTGCTGAAACAGGCTCTCCGGGAGGCAGCCGGACAGATGGCAGAAATCCGGCAGAATCTGCGGGAAAATCAGCTGCTCCACCTGCCCCTGCCGGACAGGGATCTGGAGCAGCTGATGGCAGCTGTCAATGCCCTTCTGGAGGCTGTCCGTGACGAGCGCAGCCACTACGCCCGCCGGGAGCGGGAATTCCAGGCCCAGATCCAGGCAGTCAGCCACGATCTGCGCACCCCTCTCACCGTCATCCTGGGCTATCTGAAGCTGCTGCAGCAGACCCTGCCGGCCAGCCAGCTTCCCGATGAAGTCAGGGAAACCCTGCCCCTGCTCACCCGGAAAGCTCAGGCTATGGAGCTGCTGACCAGTCAGTTTTACGACTATTCCCGGTTCAGCACAGAAGCCTTCACCCTGCCGCTGACCGCCATCGACGCCGGCAGGATTCTGCGGGAAACCTTCACGGAAAACTGCCTCATTCTGGAGACAGCCCGCCTCCATGTCACCACCGAACTCTCCCTGGGACCCGTCCGGGCTGTGGGAAATCAGGAAGGACTGGAACGGATTCTCGTCAATCTCCTGCAGAATGCAGGCAGATATGCCGGAACCAGCCTGCACATCGCCATCCGGCAGGAAGGACGGCAGGTGAAAATCACCTTTGAAAATGACACGGACAAAATCACGGAAGAGGACATCCCCTCCCTGTTCCGTCCCTTTTATATGAACGACCGCTCCCGCGGCCAGGGAGGAACGGGCCTGGGGCTGACCATCGCCCGCAGCCTGGCAGAAAAAATGGGAGGGACGCTGGAGGCGGAGCAGATCACAGAAGGACCGGCGCCGGAGCAGGGGATCCGGGTCAGGTTTATCCTCTGCCTGGCCGCAGTTTCTGATCCGGGCCGCAGTACGTCTTCCATTACACAGCCCATCCAAGGCTCTCCTGCTGAATAAGGAACAGCTTATGATACAGTCCGTTCTTTTTCATCAGCTCATCGTGGGTTCCATGCTCTGCCAGCCGCCCGTCATCAAGAACGAGGATCTGGTCCGCGTCCACAACGGTGCGGAGGCGGTGGGCGATCATAATAACCGTCTTGCCCTCCACCAGTCTGGCAATCGCCTTTTGCACCAGGACTTCATTCTCCGGGTCGAGGGACGCTGTGGCCTCGTCAAGCAGAATAATGGGCGCGTTTTTCAGCAATGCGCGGGCGATGGAAATACGCTGGCGCTCACCGCCGGAAAGGGTGCTGCCGTTTTCACCGAGAACTGTCTGATACCCCTTCGGCAGCTCCCGGATAAATTCGTCACAATAGGCGGCTTTGGCAGCGGCAATTACCTGATCGTCCGCTGCGTTTGGATTGCCGAGGCGGATATTGTTCATAACCGTATCATTGAACAGGGTCACATCCTGGAACACGAAAGACATATAGGACATGAGGCTTTCCGGCTCCATGCTCCTGATGTCCCTGCCGCCCACGGTGATCCTGCCCTGCTGAACATCCCAAAACCGGGCAATCAGTTTGGAAATCGTGCTTTTACCGGAACCGGACGGGCCAACGAGGGCAGTCACGCTCCCCTGGGG
>CAJFOT010000087.1 GCA_904397815.1 Candidatus Paralachnospira sangeri | reverse complement strand
TCATCGAATTAACTCCGTCCTTTTTCTCACATTATATCAGAAAAAAGACGGAGTGTTCGTAATTTATTCATTCATGCGTTTGTCGTGTTAGCCAGCAAAAAAACTTCACGTCCAGAAAAAAGAGCAGGCACAACTCACACGAGTCACACCTGCCCCTGCTGAGACTGTCTGTGCCCAGCCTCTTTTTATGCCTTTTTCCTATCCAGTTCAATCCGTTCCAGTACTCTTCTATGACGCAGGACGATATGCCAAAGAAATATTGAAATATATATCGGAAATTTCAACATCTTTCATTAATTTCATCGCGCGTTCCAGTCCTCTTTCCCGATCCTGTTCATCCAGATAACTGAAATAATATTTGCTGGTATAACGAATCATTGTTTCATATGTAATCTCACCAATATACCGATTGATATATGAAGCAATCCGGCAATCCGCTCCTGAGATAAAGTGGAAATAATCAAGGAGGGGTTTTATGGCTACGTTAAGTTTCAAAGAGAATTGTCTTTTGGCGCTTCAGCATAAAGAACCAGAATTTTTCCCTGTTCTTTCAGACATGAACACAGTTGCGCCTAAAGGTATTGGATTTATTATGGAGACAGCCTGCACAAAAAGTACCGGCCTGGACTGGTTCGGACAGAGCTGGACCTATGAGCCGAATATCGGAGCAGAAAATCCGACCCCCGGCGTGCACCTGCTGCCGGATATTACACAATGGAAAAAGATCATACATTTTCCCGATTTAAGCAAATTAGACTGGGAAGGACATGCGGCAGCCGACACTGCTCACTGGAACAGGGACGAAAAAATATCAAGAGTTTCTGTCCCTTACGGTTTATGGGAGAGGCTTTTCTGCGTAATGGAATTTCAGGCTGCATTATGCGCCCTGATGGAAGAAGCGGAGGCATGTTATGAATTTTTCTCTGCCATGGCAGATTTTAAAATGGAGACGTCTGCTGAAGCCTCATCTGCAGCGGGTTATCAACTTTATCACAGGGGAAGGCGTTATGTATGAGCACCACTGCTGCGGCTATTTTGCTCCGATCGCCGGTGAAATCGCTGATATGGGCTGTACAGCCACGAACCTGATGCATATTTCCAATCATCCGGCAGAATTAAAAAAAGAAATCGGACACAAATTATGTTTCATCGGCGGATTTGACACCCAGTTTTTTGAACAGCCCAGCACTACAAAAGAGATGATCCGGGCTTCAATCCGGCAAACCATCGATGATCTGGCTCCGGGAGGCAGCTTCATCGCCACCGGTATTTATACCAATAACCCGGAATTCAATCAGTTCGTAGACCAGGAAATAAAATCCTATGGATCTACAAAATACAGCTGCCCAAGGCCTGAAAAAACTTGTTAAAGCAAAATCTCGCTGCCTTCCGATGGTTCTCCCATCAGAAGGCAGCCCTTTACCAGCGGTCTGAAAGCAGGAAATCTGACAGATGAACAATCCGGATGCCGTTTTCAATCCCTGTATCCATATTGTTTGTCGTCACCACGTATTTCGGATAATGGTCCGGGATCTCCATCAGGTTGCCGATTTCCCGGTCTGAATTTTCAGGCAGCTGTACACAGACCTGGACATAGATTTTTTCATCGCGGCGCTCACCAATAAAATCAATTTCTTTGGTTCCATTTTTTCCTATGTACACTTCATAGCGGCGGCGCTTCATTTCCAGAAACACAATGTTCTCCAGGGCACCGTCCAGCATCTTTCGATTATAACCCAAAAGGCAATATTTCAGGGTTACATCAGCAAGGTAATATTTCTCCTGTGTTTTCAAAATGTTTTTTCCCTGAATATCATAACGGCGGCAGGGATAAATAATAAATGCCTGCTCCAGCCAGCGCAGATAATTATAAACAGACTCTACGGAAACAGTACGATGCTCGCTTTTCAAAAACCTGGCGATAGAGCTTGCAGAAAAAGTCTTCCCCATATTTTCGACAATGTATTTCACCACCCGGTCGAAGAGGTCCTGCCGGTTAATCCGATGCCGTTTTACAATATCTCTGGAAATCACTGTATGGTAGATACCGTTGACAATCTGGTAGGCACTCTGCTCATCATAGCTGCCCAGAGCAATAATGGGGAAGCCGCCAAAGCGAATATATTCCTCCAGCAATTCCTTTTCAGAGCAGGTATCCTGTCTCCTGAAATCCAGATATTCCTTAAAGGACAATGTATATACAGGAATCAATACAAACCGTCCGGTCAGATAAGTAGATATCTCACTGGACATCAGCTTTGAATTGGAGCCCGTCACATAAATATCCACATCCTGTCCTTCCAGCAGGCTGTTGACACATCGCTCCCAGTTTTTTACTTCCTGTATTTCATCCAAAAGCAGATAGCAGCGGCCCTTTCCCTGAATACATTCCATCAGTTCCTTATACATGTCTGCCGCGGAAATATCTTCCGGTATATCCATTTCCGTATACCGCTTTTGTATAATATGGTCTTCCGGAATCCCCCGGCTCCGAAGTGCTTCTGCAAGCATTTCAAAAATAGTTGATTTGCCGCACCGGCGGACACCTGCAAGAATTTTCACCAGAGGTTGATCGATAAAAGGTGTAATTGTTTGAATATAGTCTGGCCTGATAATCATGTGAATACCTCCCTTCTTTTTCATTATTATACCCAAAACATTCCCTCTATACAATATTTTTTATTGTTTAACCATAAAATCTTTGTATATAAAGCAACTTTTTCATCTTGAATGATCGGGCTTCCGCTCACAGACGACTGGCATTAAGAACAACATCTTCGAAATATAAAACAGCCATGCATTTCAAACGCATGACTGTTACGTATATTTTTTATTCAAGTCAATAATTTGGAACTCAACAGTAAAATTGAATCTCATTCTCCACAAAGAAACGTTTCCATTCTGCACATATCATAAAAAACTGTGCTGATATATCAAGTGTGCGTTACTGTGGAGCAGCTGCTCAAAAAAATGTATCTCAGAATCCGAATATCCGCTTCTTTCCAGCCATTTGTATTCTGGCAATTCACACCTTGCCGAATCAAACCCGTCCTCTGTTGGCCGCTCAAAATTTACAATTACCTTTTTCTTTCCATTTTCTTCGATAATTTGCGAATGTACAATTTCAGTCTCATCAGCCAGCGTCATATATGGATACATCATCCAACCTCGCCTCCTCTCCATCTCCACTCACATTATACACAAAAGAAGCCGCAAAGCAAAGAGAAAAACAAAAGGAAAACTTTAATTTATGCTATTTACAGGCTGCTGGTCAAACCGGCAGCCTGTCTGCCCTATCCTGCCGCATTCAGCATATTCTCAATAAAGATCCCATACCCTTTCGTCGGGTCCTGCACAAATACATGGGTTACTGCCCCGGCCACTTTTCCATCCTGAATGATCGGGCTGCCGCTCATTCCCTGGACGATGCCTCCTGTCAGTTCCAGCAGACGGTCATCAGTTACTTCAATCACCATACTCTTACTTTCTTTGTTTGCGCTTCCTACTTTCAAAATCTGAATTTCATATTCTTTTACTTCTCCTTCCACACTGCACCGAATAACCGCCTCTCCTTCATGAACTTCCTGACTGTAAGCCACCGGAAGGGCATCACTGCCGGCCAGCTGGCTCAGCAGCTGGTTTTCAGATCCATAAACACCAACACTGGAATTGATATCAATTTTCCCCAGCAGAGTACTGTCTTCATACAGAATACTGCCGCTTAAGGAACCCGGCTCTCCCAGATTCCCTTTATGAATTGAAAAAATATTTGCTTCATAAAGGCGGCCGCCGCTGGTCTCCACCACCTGCCCGGTGTCTGTATCGCTGATCCCATGACCCAGAGCACCGAATCCTCCATTTTCATCGATATAGGTAAGTGTTCCGATCCCATGAGTATCGTCCCGCACCCAGATACCTGCCTTGTATTCTCCCGGGGCAGTGCAGGCAGCTTCTACCTGAACATCCATTTTCTCGCCGCCCCGCCGTATCGTGAAGGTCAGAGGCTCTTCTCCCTGAGATGAAATCAGTGCCGCCAGATTTTCTTTAGAAGAGGGCGCTGTGCCGTTTACTTTCAGAATATAATCTCCTGATTTCATAATGCCGTAGGCAGGTTCCACCTCCTGTCCTTCTGTATTCTGAATCCGTCCGGTGCCCACGACCATGATGCCGTCGGTTTCCAGATACACACCCACCGGCATGCCGCAGGGGATGACGTACTGCTCTTCCCCCACATTTACATCTATATTCTTCATATCAAACAGGCCGAATAATTTCAGGCTCAGCTGATAAGTCCCTTCTGCCTCCGAATAAATCTCCAGAGAATCATCCAATACGATATCAATCTGATCTGACCGGATATCCGATTCGTAGCCCAGTGTCACTTCCTCACTTTCGCTGGACAGACTGAACCCAAAAGGCACATGAAAGGAAAAGCCGCTTTCCTGTGACTTTACCAGATGGATCTCGTCAGGAATCACTTTTTTCACATAGTACCAGGTATATCCCAGAGTAAAAAGAATCGTCAGTCCAAGTATTTTCAGCAGCCACCGCCGGTAGCGTTTTTTCCTGTCCATGTATTCCGTCCTCCTTACTGATCTGTTCTCTGAAAAAGAAAAACAGCGGTGTCCGTCTATTGAACATCCGCTGTTAGTATGTGTGATCTTTTCCAATCTCACTCTAGTATTTTTTTGTTTGTTCCGCCAGTTTTTTCATTTCTCTGGCGTTGTCCAAAACAGTCTGGGTGATCTGAGCGCCGCCCAGGAGCCGGGCCAGTTCTGCCACCTGCTGGTCCTCTTCCAGCTTCTGTATCCGGGTTTTTGTTTTTCCTTCCCCGGCGGTCTTTTCGATCAGGTAATGCTGGTCCGCCATCGCCGCGATCTGCGGCAGATGGGTGATGCACAGCACCTGGTGGCTTCTTCCGATATAGGAAAGTTTTTCCGAAACCATCTGGGCAGTACGGCCGCTGATGCCGGTGTCGATCTCGTCAAAAATCAGGGTTGGGATGTCATCGTCGTCTGCCAGCACTGTCTTGACTGCCAGCATGATTCTGGACAGTTCTCCTCCCGACGCCACCATGCGCAGAGGCTTGGGCTCTTCTCCTATATTGGTGGAGATCAGAAACTGGGCCTGGTCTGTCCCGTTTTTCGTATATTCGTCCAGCTGCCGGAATTCCATCTCCAGCTGTACGTTCTGGAAATTCAGCTGGGACAGGCTCTGAGCGATTTTCTCGCATAAACCGGCAGAGGCTTCCCGGCGCAGCCGGGAAAGGCGCAGGGAGGCTTCCTTCAGCTCTTCTTCTTTTTCTCCCAGCTTTTTCTGTGCCGCTGTCCGTTTTTCTTCATAATGGACCAGCTTTTCCAGTTCTTCTTTTTTCTCTGCCAGGTATGCCTGGACTTTTTCCCATGTCTTTCCGTATTTGGCACAGATGGAGCGGATCAGGTCCAGACGCTCCCGGATCTGGGACAGCTCTTCTTCATCGATCACCAGATTGTCCAGATAATCGGAAATCGCCCTGTTGCAGTCGTTGAGCACTGCCTCCAGATCTCCCAGCTGGGCGGCGGCGCTCTCCAGAGCCGGGTCCAGGCCGGAGATCTGGCTCATGGCGCGGACTGCCCGGTCTACTGCCTCGCCTGCAGCCTGGGGGCTGTCATATCCGATTTCATTTTTGACCTCATGGAGGACTGATGCTATTTTTGCCCCGGAAGCGCACACTTTATACCTGGCTTCCAGCTGTTCTTCCTCTCCCTGACGGATGGCTGCCGTCTCGATTTCGCTGATTTCATACCGGATAAAATCCAGCTGCCGCAGCCGGGTTTCCTCGTCCATGTCAAAGGAGGCACAAAGCTTCCGCAGCTCCGCATATTCATGGTACAGCTGTGCTACGATTTCCTTCTGGGGGCGGATGGCGCTTTTGGCGTACTCATCCAGAATCTCCAGATGCTTTTTTTCTGATAACAGGGATTGGTGTTCGTGCTGGCCGTGAATATCCAGCAAAAGGGAAGTGAGCTTTCGAAGTTTTGACAGGGTTACAGCTTCATCGTTGATTCTGCTGATGCTTTTTCCGGCGCTGATTTTTCTGGTGACAATGACAGTGCCGTCCTCCTCCGGCTGGATGTCCAGCTCTCTGACTGCCTCCATCTTCCCGGCGTCGTCGATTGAGAACACCAGCTCAATATAGGCGTATTCCGCTCCCTTGCGGATGATAGATCCAGTTACCTTCTGTCCCAGGGCCGCGCTGACCGCGTCAATCAGAATCGATTTGCCGGCTCCGGTTTCACCGGTCAGAATATTCAGGCCGGAGCCGAAATCCACGTCTGTCTCGTCTATTAACGCAAAATTTTTTACATGCAGGTGTACGAGCATGTGTTCTCCTCTCCTTTCGGCAATTTTCTGTGATAGCCGTATCAGTTCACCAGCTTCCGGATTTTCTCCATCAGAACAATGGTGTCGTCCACGGTGCGGACAGCGCACATAATCGTATCATCACCGGCGATGCAGCCTACCACCTCATGGAACTGGAGGGCGTCCAGCGCTGCCGCCACTGCCATGGCCAGCCCTGACACAGTTTTAATCACCAGTATGTTCTGGGCCATATCCATGGAAACGAAGCCGTCTCTCAAAATTCTGACATATTTCTCGCTGAGGGCGTTCTCCTGGCTCCTCAGCACCGCGTATTTCTGCTGTCCCTTTCCATTGGGCACTTTTGACAGTTTCAGTTCTCTGATATCCCGGGACACTGTCGCCTGGGTGACCTGAAAACCGGCCTGAGTCAGACGGTCAGCCAGCTCCTCCTGGGTTTCAATATCATATTTTCCGATTAGTTCTACGATTTTGCTGTGTCTTTCTGTTTTCATCTTACCTCTTTCCGTGATGTCGCCGCATCCGTATGCTGCCGGCCAAAATTAATCTGACAGTTTCTTTCTCAAAATTTCCAGAAAACTTACCTTGCTGGTTCTTAAAATCTTCGTGGTGTAGGAAGAACGACCAATTTCAATCTGCTCTCCCGGCTCCAGAATCCCCCCCTCGCTGCCATCAAAGGAAGCCAGGCACCGGCCGCTCTTTTCATCTGATCTGTCGGAGGCCCGTATGGTGACTCTGGCGTCTGCCGGCAGCACGATGGTTCGGTTTACCAGGGTATGGGGGGAAATCGGAGTAATCAGGATAATGGAAGCATTCGGCTCTACCAGCGGGCCGCCTGCCGACAGATTATAGGCAGTGGAACCGGTAGGGGTGGAGATAATCATGCCGTCTGCCGTATAATGGCTGAGAAACTCTCCATTAACATAGACCCGGAAACGCACCACCTTCGCCGAATCCTTCCGGGTGATCACGATATCGTTCAGCGCCCGGTCCTTTACGCTGTCTCCATTTTCTCTGATAATCTCCCCTTTCAGCATCATCCGGTCTTCCACATAATACTGATCATTCATGATTTTGTCAAGCGCGCCTGCGGCGGAAGCGCAGTCCACCTCTGTCAGATACCCCAGAGTTCCCATATTGATGCCAAACATGGGGATCTGTCTGTGGGCCAGATCTCTGGCAGCCTGAATCAGTGTGCCGTCTCCGCCCAGCACCAGCACGCATTCGGTATCCTCCGGCACCCACCGCTCATCGGTGTAGGTAAAGCCGGTCCCCGGCGCTGCCATGATCTGATTCTGATAGAGACACCGTTTTCCCTTTCGCGCCAGATAATCCTGGATGGCTTTCGCCGCTTTCAGGCCCGGGTCCTTGGTAATGTTGGAAATAACAAAAAACCGATCCATCTGTCACTGTCCTCCTGAGAGCTCTCTGTGGGCTGCCTCCGCTGCCGCCGCCATATCCGGCAGCTGCCCCTGGCCGCTGAAGCCTTCCGGCTGATTTTGCAGATACAGCAGATATTCGATATTTCCCTCCGGCCCTTTGATGGGGGAATAGGTCAAGTCCAGGATCTCAAACCCGATGGAGACGGCATAGCGGATCACAGCTTCCATCACTTCCAGATGAACCTTTCTGTCCCGCACAACCCCCTTCTTTCCCACCTTTTCCTTTCCGGCCTCGAACTGGGGTTTGATCAGGCAGACCACCCTGCCCTCCTCCTTCAGCAGCGCCTTCACAGGCCCCAGCACCTTTGTCAGGGAAATGAAGGAGACGTCGATGGAGACGAAATCCAGCCGGTCGGGAATCATGTCCGGCTCCACATAGCGGATATTGGTTTTCTCCAGGCAGACCACCCGGCTGTCCTGCCGCAGCTTCCAGTCCAGCTGGCCCTTACCTACATCTACCGCATATACTTTTGCCGCACCGTTCTGGAGCATACAGTCGGTAAAGCCGCCTGTAGAGGCCCCTACATCCATGCAGATCTTTCCTGTCAGCTCCAGTCGGAATTCCTCCACCGCCTTGTGAAGCTTCAGCCCGCCGCGACTGACATAGGGAAGGGTGTGTCCCTTGATTTCAATATTCGCTTTATAAGGATCAAAGGCTGTGCCTGCCTTATCCTCCTTCTGTCCGTTTACATATACGCTGCCGGCCATAATCATGGCTTTCGCCTTTTCTCTGGACGGCGCCAGCCCCTGGCTGACCATCAGCACGTCTAAACGCTCTTTCAATGATGTCCTCCCTTCACAGCCCTGCCGCTGTCAGTCTCTCTCCTCCAGAGCCTGACAGACTCTGGCGTAGACGCTGTCCGCATCAATGCCTACCTCCCGCTTCAGGATATCCACATTGCCATGCTCCACATACATATCAGGAATGGCAATGCTGAGCAGCCTGACCGGCAGGTTTTGGTGATGGAGATAACTGCCCACATGTTCACCAAATCCGCCGCTCAGCACATTTTCCTCCATCGTGACAAACAGGGAATGATCCCTAACCAGGGCGTCCAGAATTACAGTATCCAGCGGTTTTACAAACCGGACGTTTACCAGCGTTCCGTCTATGCCCCGTTCTTCCTGCAGCCGCTTCTGTACTTCCCAAGCCACCTGAACCATGCTGCCCACTGCCAGAAAAACCACATCCCTTCCCGGGTGAATCAGCTCGCTTTTCCCGCAGATAAAGGGAGCGTGATACTCCGCCATCGCCTCGCAGGCCTGTCCTCTGGGATACCGGACGGCCACCGGCCCGCTGATGGTCATGGCGCAGCGGAACGCCTCCCGCAGCTCATACTTATTTTTGGGCGCGATAATGGTCATGTTGGGAATCTCCGACAGATAAGAGAGATCGAAAATACCCTGATGGGTTTCTCCGTCGCTTCCCACCAGCCCTGCCCGGTCCACCGCAAAAATAACCGGCAGGTTCTGGATACAGACATCGTGGAGAATCTGGTCGTAAGCCCGCTGGAGGAAGGAGGAATACACCGCCACCACAGGCCGCAGCCCTCCCGCCGCCATCCCTGCGGCGAAAGTGACCGCATGCTGCTCCGCGATTCCCACATCGAAAAAGCGTTTCGGATAAGCCCGGGCAAAGGGAGTCAGCCCTGTTCCGTCCGGCATGGCCGCGGTTACCGCCACCAGCTCCGGATACTCCTCCGCCAGCTCCATCATTGTCTGACTGAACACATCGGTATAGGTTTCCCCAGTTTTCTCCTTCTTCGGCAGCCCGGTGCGGATATCAAAGGGCTCTACGCCGTGGAATCTGGATGGATTATCTTCCGCCGGCCCGTAGCCTCTGCCCTTCTGGGTCAGCACATGGATCACCACCGCCCGGTTGATCTCCTTCGCCTCTTTCAGCACCCGGGTCAGGGCTTCGATATCATGGCCGTCCACCGGCCCCCAATAGGTAATCCCCATATTCTCAAACAGCATTCCCGGCAGGAAAACCTGCTTGATCAGACTTTTCGTTTTCACAATATGGCGGATGATGCCGTCGCCCACCTTCGGAATTTTACTCAGAGCGCCGGCCAGGGAATTTTTCAGTTTATTATAGGGGACAGCTGACCGGATGGAGTTCAGATGTCTGGAAATGCCCCCGATGTTGGCGGAAATAGACATATTATTGTCATTTAAAATTATGATATAATTAGATTTCAGCTGAGAAGCGTTATTCAGCGCTTCATAGGCCATGCCGCCGGTCAGGGCGCCGTCTCCGATGACCGAAATCACGGAATTGTGCCGCCCCATCAGGTCCCTGGCCTCCACCAGCCCGATCCCCGCTGAGATGGAAGTGGAACTGTGACCGGTGTCAAAGGCGTCGCAGCTGCTCTCCTTCCGCTTTGGAAATCCACTGAGACCGCCATAGGTCCGCAGCTCATCAAAGTCATCCTTTCTGCCTGTCAGAAGCTTATGGGTGTAGGACTGATGTCCCACATCCCAGATAATCTGGTCCTGAGGCAGATCGAAGACCAGGTGGAGCGCCATAGTCAGCTCCACCACGCCCAGATTTGATGCCAGATGACCGCCGGTTTTACTGATTTTATCAATCAGAAACGAGCGAATCTCCTGGGCCAGCAGGCCGTACTCCGACTTATCCAGCTTCTGAATATCGCCGGGTCCTTTAATCTTCTCAAGTACCATAACACATCACTGTCCTTTTATCTGTCCCTGGTGATCAGCGAAATAATCAGCTGCCGCAGGAACTCATCTTTTGCCTGGAAGTGATCCAGTATCTCCACTGCCCGCCGGGAATATTCTTTTACCTGTTCTTTTGCGCCCTCCGGGCCGTACAGGGTAACATATGTGGTTTTATTGTTTTTTTCATCGCTTTTCACCGGTTTTCCAATGACCTGAGCGTCTCCTTCCACATCCAGAATATCATCCTGGATCTGGAATGCCATCCCGATATCAGAGGCCATCTGCTCCACCTGCTTCTGGACCTTCTCATCGGCTCCCGCCAGTACCGCGCCAATCATCATGGAAGCTTCCAGAAGAGCCCCTGTTTTCAGATGATAGATAAAATCCAGCTGCTCTCTGCTCACCGGGCGGTCTGTCAGCTCCACATCCACAGTCTGACCGCCGATCATGCCGTAGATGCCGGTTTTGGCCGCCAGAATTTCAATGGCCCTGCCCACATTTCGGGGCTGGTCTGTCATGGCAAAAGCCTTCGCTGCCACCTCAAAGGCATAGATCATCAGGGCGTCTCCTGCCAGAATCGCCATATCCTCGCCGTAAGCCACCCAGGTGGTATACTTTCCTCTGCGGTACTCATCCCCGTCCATGGCCGGCAGGTCATCATGAACCAGGGAGGAGGTGTGGATCATCTCAATGGCTGCCATAAAGGGCTCGATCTCCTCCCCTCTGCCGCCGAACAGGCTGTAAATCTCCTTCATCAGAACAGGCCGCAGCCGCTTTCCGCCGGCCAGCACGCTGTAATTCATTGCCTGAAAGATCAGCTTCTGATGGCCGGTCTCCTCGGGCAGCCACCTGGTCACTACATCCTCTGCCGCCTTCTGCCGCTCTGCCAGTGTCTCTTTAAAGTTCATCCCACTCCCCACTTTCTTCGATCTGAATGATCTGTTTTTCAATCCGGTCCACGCACTGATCCATATACCGGACCAGGCTCATTCCTTTTTTATATAAAGCAAAGGACTGCTCCAGGGAGCACTCGCCTCCCTCCAGCTCTGTCAGCACCGCCTCCAGCTTTTCCTTCGCTTCCTCGATGGTCATCTCATCCTGTTTCTGATTGGCTTCTTCCATCTGCTGCCTCCCTGCTCTTTCTCTTTGACAAAACCTCTGCCCGGATTCTCCCGTCCCGGGTGAGGATGGTCAGCTGCTCCCCCTTTTTTACCTGCACTGTCGATACCAGCGCCTGTCCCCGCTGATCCCGGGCATACACATATCCGCCGCTCAGCCGTTTCAGCGGCGACAGTCCGTCCAGCCTGGCTGTCTGAATGCTGAGGCCATGCCGGACCCGGGTCACTTTTTCCCGCATCGCCCGGCTTATCCGGTCCTGAGTGTCTGCCAGATACTGGCGTTTCTGATTTACCTGATAGCTGGGATCATACAGGGCCAGCCGCAGCCTGCCTGTCTGGATCTGGCCCCGCCACAGGCTCAGCCGGTTTTCCTCACTGCCTGCCAGCCGCTGCCGGAACCGCTCCAGTTCCTGGTCAAACTGGCGGATATCAAACACTGCCAACTCCGCCGCAGCGGAAGGAGTAGGCGCCCTGAGATCTGCCACATAGTCGGCGATGGTTACATCTGTCTCATGGCCCACCGCCGAGATCACCGGCGTCTGTGCATGGAAAATGGCATAAGCCACCTCTTCGCTGTTAAATGCCCAAAGATCCTCGATGGAGCCGCCGCCCCTCCCCACGATCATACAGTCCAGCCCCATCCGGTCCAGGACCCGGATACCGGCTGCTATACTGGAAGGCGCTGCCTCTCCCTGCACCAGAGCCGGATAAAGATAGAGCTGCACATAGGGATTTCTCCTGGCCGATATATTCATGATATCCCGGACCGCTGCCCCGGTAGGCGCTGTTACAACTCCCACCCGCATGGCATAGCGGGGAATGGACTGCTTGTATTCAGGGGCAAACATGCCCATCTCCTCCAGCTGGTTCCGCAGCTGCTCGAACCTGCGGAACAGATCGCCGGTCCCGTCCAGCATGATTTCCCTGGCATACAGCTGATATTTGCCGTCCCGCTCATAGATATTCACCGATCCCCCGGCGATCACACGCTGTCCCTCCTCCATCCGGAAGGTCAGTCCCTTCTTCCGCCAGCCGGCGAACATGACAGCCGACAGCACGCCGGTTTCATCCTTCAGGGTAAAATAAATATGGCCGGAGCTGTGATATTTACAATTTGACACCTCGCCCTTAACATAAATATTCCGCAGGGCAAAGTCCTGGGTGAACATATTTTTGATATAGCTGTTCACCTGGCCTACCGAATATACACTGGCCGCCATCCTTATGCCCTTTCTTTGGCAGTCCTGACCAGCCTGCCCAGGATACCGTTGACAAAGGAAGGGGAGTCATCACCGCCGAATTTTTTCGCCAGTTCTACCGCTTCATTAATGGCCACCTTTTCCGGCACCTCGTCATCATACAGCATTTCATACAGAGCCAGTCGAATAATCGTCAGATCCACCTTTCCCATGCGGTGGGTCTTCCAGCCTTTGGCCACCTGATTAATCTGCTCATCCATCTGAGGGACGCAAAGATAAATCCGCTCGGCTCTGGCTCTCAGCTCTCCTTTCCTGTCATCGGGAATATCTTCAAAATCTTCCAGATACAGCTGCACCTGTTCCTGCAGCTCCTCATCATTATAAAATTCCTTCAGGAACAACAGCCGGAAGGTGTGTTCCCTCAATTCTCTTCTGGTCATATGTTCTCGCAGCCTCCAGATCATTGTATTTGTACCACAGGGAACGCAGTTTCCTGTTATATAAAAAAGGGTGCCAGTCCCCCTGACACCCTCTCTGATTCAGTCAATTAGTTGTCATGGTTCATCAAAATCTACTCCGGCAATCCGGATATTTACATCAATAACGGCCATACCGGTCATATTTTCAATGGCATTCTTCACCCGTTCCTGTACAGCCTCCGCCACTTTCGGAATACTGTAGCCATATTTCAGCTGCAGGGACAGATCTACCGATACGGAGGTATCCATTACAGCAACCTTAACGCCTTTGGAGAGGTTCTTCATCCCCAGCTTTCCCACCAGCTCATTGGTAATATTTCCTGCCATGGAAGCAACGCCTTCCACTTCCGTTGCGGCCAGTCCCGCAATAATTGCCACTACCTCATCAGCAATCTCTACAGAGCCTACCTGGCCTGTTTCATGTATCGTATGTGTGCTTCTATTTTCAAATTCATTTGCCACCGCATATCCCTCCTGTGCCTAATCTGTTCTTTATTATAACAGACTCTGGCCGATTTGCAAAGGGAAACCTGTTATTTCATCAGCTTCTGTACCACTGCGCACAGTTCATCCACTTTTTCCTGGCTGCCCGCCTGGATATCCTCCACCACGCAGGTTCTGATATGATTGGCCAGCAGCTCTTTGTTAAAAGCATTCAGGGCAGACTGGATGGCCTGGACCTGGGTAAGAATGTCCACACAGTACCGGTCATTCTCCACCATCGCCCGAACCCCCCGCACCTGTCCCTCAATCCGGTTCAGCCGGTGAATCAGCTTTATATATTCCTCTGCCTCCCTGTGCTTCGAACGCTGACAGCAGCAGCACTTTTTTTCTTCCGACATAAAAATTTACACTCCTGTTTCTTGTCTTATCTGTTTTAAAATGTTCTATTTCCCCGAATTGTTGGCATAAAATACATATTGGCAATTCAAGGTACCTGCGCTTCCCGGACGGCGCCGCCGGCCGCAGACAGAGGGTGCGCAAACGGGCTTCCGCTTCCGCCGAGCTAAGCCTTAAGACGCACTAGGTTCATCGGCTGAGGGCCTCTTCACCAAGTGCTTTCTAAAGGCTGGATCTCGTCTCCAGCTCAAAACAGCCCTGAACTGTTTGCGCACCCTCTGTCTGCGGCC
>CAJFOT010000086.1 GCA_904397815.1 Candidatus Paralachnospira sangeri | reverse complement strand
CACCTGGTGAAGAGGCCCTCTGCCGATGAACCTGGTGCGTCTTAAGGCTTAGCTCGGCGGAAGCGGTAGCCCGTTTGCGGCACCCTCCGTCTGCGGCTGGCAGGGCCGTCCGGGCAGTATAAGTCCCCATAAATGAAAATATTCTTTTTTCTGATTCCCGCCTGTCCTCTTGAAAATTCCCATCGGCTATGATAGTATTATTTGATGGTAACTGAATACAGTTATATCGTCTTATGATAACAGAGTGGATGATTTGGAGGAACAATTGTGGAAAAGTACGGTGTGAATGAACTGAGAAAAATGTTTCTGGATTTCTTTGAGAGCAAGGGACATCTGGTGATGAAGAGTTTTTCTCTGGTTCCCCATAATGACAACAGCTTACTGCTGATTAATTCAGGCATGGCTCCGCTGAAGCCATATTTTACAGGTCAGGAGATCCCCCCGAGAACCCGGGTAGCTACCTGCCAGAAATGTATCCGGACAGGAGATATCGAGAATGTCGGAAAGACAGCCCGCCACGGTACTTTTTTTGAGATGCTGGGCAATTTCTCCTTCGGAGATTATTTTAAGAAGGAAGCCATCACCTGGACATGGGAGTTTTTGACGGAGGTAGTGGGACTGGATCCCAACCGTCTGTATCCTTCGGTATATGAAGAAGATGATGAAGCTTTCGAGCTTTGGAATAAAATGATCGGCATCCCTGCTGACCGGATTTACCGGTTTGGCAAGGAAGACAACTTCTGGGAGCATGGCGCAGGCCCCTGCGGCCCCTGTTCAGAGGTATACTATGACCGGGGCGAGGCTTACGGCTGCGGGAAGCCCGGCTGTACCGTGGGCTGCGACTGCGACCGGTACATGGAAGTGTGGAACAACGTGTTTACCCAGTTTGATAATGACGGCCATAATCATTATACCACACTGGAGAAGAAGAATATCGACACCGGCATGGGTCTGGAGCGTCTGGCAGTGGTGGTGCAGGACGTGGATTCCATCTTTGCGGTGGACACCATCAAGTCTCTGCTGGACAAGGTATGTGAGCTGGCCCACACCACCTATCAGGCAGATGAGAAGAAGGACATCTCCCTCCGTCTGATCACAGACCATATCCGTTCCTGTACCTTTATGATTTCCGATGGCATTATGCCTTCCAACGAGGGCAGGGGCTATGTGCTGCGCCGGCTGCTGCGCCGGGCTGCCCGCCACGGACGTCTGCTGGGCATCGAGGGACAGTTCCTGGCAAAATTGAGCGAGACAGTGATCCAGCTGTCCAAAGACGGTTACCCTGAGTTGGATGAAAAGAAAGAGATGATCTTCAAGGTACTGACCGAAGAAGAAAATAAGTTTAATAAAACCATTGACCAGGGCCTGAGTATCCTGTCGTCTCTGGAGGAAGATCTGACAAAGGAAGGAAAGCGTACCCTGTCCGGAGAGGACGCCTTCAAATTATATGATACCTATGGATTTCCCATCGATCTGACGAAGGAGATTCTGGAAGAGAAGGGAATGGATATCGACGAGGAAGCTTTCCATGCCTGCATGGAGAATCAGCGTCAGACAGCCCGGGCAGCCAGAAAAACCACCAACTACATGGGTGCGGACGCTACAGTATATGATCAGATTGATCCGGCGATTACCACTGTGTTCGATGGCTATGAGCATCTCGAACTGGATTCCAGGATTACAGTACTGACCACAGAGACCGATGTGGTGGAGGCCATCACAGACGGCGAGAAGGGAACCATTATTGTGGAGAGAACGCCTTTCTACGCGACTATGGGCGGTCAGAAGGCAGATGTGGGAACCATCACCACAGAGGGAGCAGAGTTCCGGGTGGAGGATACCATCAAGTTAAAAGGCGGCAAGGTAGGCCATGTGGGTACAGTGACCAAAGGCATGTTCCGTGTCGGCGATACCGTGACCCTGCGGGTATGCGCGGAAAACCGGGCAGACACCGCAAAGAACCACAGCGCCACCCATTTGCTGCAAAAAGCGCTGCGGATGGTGCTGGGCAGCCATATAGAGCAGGCCGGCTCCTATGTGGCGGCAGACCGTCTCCGTTTTGACTTCACCCATTTCTCGGCCATGACGGCAGAGGAACTGGCGAAAGTGGAGGCAATCGTCAATGAGGAGATCGCCGCAAACCTGCCTGTCACTACCCAGGTGATGAAGCTGGACGAGGCGAAGAAATCAGGCGCTATGGCGCTGTTTGGTGAAAAATATGAAGATGATGTCCGGGTGGTCAGCATGGGAGAATTCTCCAGAGAGCTGTGCGGCGGTACCCATGTGCCCAGCACCGGTGCTATCACCACCTTTAAGATTCTGTCAGAATCCGGCATTGCTGCCGGTGTCAGAAGAATCGAGGCTCTGACAGGAAAAGGCGTATTTGATTATTATAAAGAAGTAGAGAAGGAACTGGATGAGGCGGCGAAGGCTGCCAAGACAGAACCGGCTATGCTGCTGAAAAAGATCGAGTCCATGCAGGCAGAACTGAAAGCCCTCCAGTCTGAGAACGAGAAGCTGAAGAGTAAGCTGGCCAATGAAGCCATCGGTGATGTGATGAGCCAGGTGACAGAGGTGAGGGGCGTGAAGCTGCTTCCTGTGAAGGTAGAGGGCGTGGACATGAACGGCCTGCGGAACCTGGGCGATCAGCTGAAAAACCAGCTGGGCGAGGGCGTGGTTGTGATCGCCTCTGCCGCGGACGGAAAAGTAAACCTGCTGGCTATGGCAACAGATCAGGCACAGAAGGCCGGCGCCCATGCCGGAAACCTGATTAAGGCCATCGCTTCCTGCGTCGGCGGAGGCGGCGGCGGACGGCCGAATATGGCCCAGGCCGGCGGCAAAAACCCTGCGGGCATCGATGAAGCGCTGAAAAAAGCAGAGGAGGTTCTGGCCGGACAGCTGAGCTGACCGGCGGGCTCTCCGGCCCGATTTCCGGCGTGATGAAAAACTTCGCAAAATATGTATTGACGAACAGCGAAAATGTGTTATAATATGTGTGTTAGGAATATACCCGTACAGTTGTATCGTACGCAATACACAACTGAAGGGAGGTTAGGTGTGAGCTATGTCAAACGTAATCGTCAAAGATAATGAGAGTTTAGACAGCGCTTTACGCAGATTCAAAAGAAACTGTGCAAAGGCTGGCATTCAGCAGGAGATTCGTAAGAGAGAGCATTACGAAAAGCCCAGCGTAAGACGTAAGAAAAAGTCAGAAGCCGCGAGAAAACGCAAGTATAACTAATCTTTGTGCCTTAAGCCATGAGAGATCCTTCTCATGGCTTTTATTATGGGGCGGATAGAACCAGTTGAGACTTTTGCAGGATATATATGTTTTCATTCAGGGGTTTACGCAGCCCGGACGGCATCAAGAGCCGATGCAGAACGCTGTCCGGACGCAGCGTTCTGCATCGGCT
>CAJFOT010000085.1 GCA_904397815.1 Candidatus Paralachnospira sangeri | reverse complement strand
CAGACTTTTTCTGAACATAAAATCGGTCCTGGAAAAGGGCCTTTCTGGCTGCTTAGAATTTATTCAGGCCGGGAACAAAGGCGTTAATAGGCAGGGCTGTCCGTCCCCCGCTCCCCGCTGTGCCTGCGGATGCCGTCCGGGCCGTATATGCCCCCTTGAACGAAAAAATATCTTATGCGTTTTTCCCGCAGCATTTTTTGTATTTTTTCCCGCTACCGCATGGACATGGATCGTTTCTTCCGATTTTTTTGCCTTTGACGATGGTTGTGGAAGCTTTCTGTTCTTTATACAGTTCTTTTCTCCGCTCCTCTGTCAGCAGGCTGTCCCACTGGGGCAGTCCGTACAGCCATTCAGCTTTGGCGGCTACCATGTTGTAGTATAATTTTTCCTTATCGTAATCCAGGCTGACTTCGGTGTCCTCTTCCATGGTGTCGACGGGATTGGGCTCTTTCAGGCTGTCGTTGATGCCGTCTAAAAATCCGGTCATCTCTTTTATGTCCACGCCGTATTTCTCTGCCAGATCCTTTACAGTGCCTTTTACGACTTCTTTTTCTTCCAGGAGCTTTTCATAGATTCCTTTTTCCAGAGCAAAATACTGGTTCCAGAACCGCTCGTACTGCTGCCGGTTCTGGGCGAAGCTGCTGGCATATTCTTTCCACTGTTCCATTAATGCCATAATGTTCAAATCCTTTCATTTCTGTGTTTTGCACTGTGGTTAGTATAGCGAGAAAATAGGCTTTTGTAAAGAAAAACTGATATTTTTCACGGAAGAGATGTAAAAATGTGCCTGCATGCAATGGATCTGCGGTGTGGCTGACAGGTCGGTTTCTGCGCTTCAGTGGCGGAGAAAAAGAGAAAAATGGGAGGAAAAACAAGGAAAAAATTTAATTAAAAAAATTTTTAAAAAAGTGTTGACAATTGGTACAACTTATTATATACTAAACAGGCATCGAGGCGTGGCTCAGTTTGGTAGAGCGCCGTGTTCGGGACGCGGAGGCCGCAAGTTCGAATCTTGTCGCCTCGATCTCAACTAAGATGGCTCGTTGGTCAAGCGGTTAAGACGCCGCCCTCTCACGGCGGAAACAGGGGTTCGATTCCCCTACGGGCTATGAACTGTAAATATAAATACAGCCCAACCCCGGAAAACACAGATCTCTGATCTGTGTTTTCTGCATTTCAGCAGACTTCTGTAAAAATGCCCGGACATTCCGAATGACTGTCCGGGCAAGTTTTTTCTTTATTCTTATGTAAATTTCTTTTCCCGTTCCTTTAATTTGATCTTCACTTTCTCCAGATCCCGATACTTGTCAGAAGTGTAGGATGTACAGTCTGACATAATCATTTTTGTCTGTTCATTGCAGACCAGCTCGATCAAAATTCTTTTATCCTGTTCCTTCAGCATAGTCCCTCCCGTCATCTTGTCCCGGCCGGGCTGCCCCGCCAGGTCATTATAGCAGTAAATTATATGCGTGTTTTTTGATTTTATGCCGGAGAAAGAAGAATCTGTAATATTTTTTCTTTTATAAAAGCGGCGAATTTCCGGTGTCCCTCTTCGCTGAAATGGCATCCGTCGCTGCACAGCGGGATGCCGGCGGTTCCTGCGTCCAGAAAATGGATGTTCAGATCCTGGGCCAGAGATTGGTACAAAGAGGCCAGGCAGCGGGATTTTTCCACCGAGCTGCGGTCGAATTCGATGCCGGAATGGACAGCCCGGTCATCCATAGGGACAGGGGCGACCAGCAGTGTCTGACAGCCTTCACCTTTAAGTCTGGAGTAGTTTCTGACTCTGAGGGTCAGTTTGCCCATGGAACGGGCGATCTCCTCCGGGGATGCCTGAAAGACGGGCTTGGTATCGTTGGTGCCCAGCATAACGATGATCAGGTCCAGAGGCATATGGGAGAGAATGCATGGAGCCAGATACGGTATCGGGTCCCGGTATTTTTTTCCATGCTCCTGAAAGCCGGAGGTTCGGCCATTCAGTCCTTCTTCTGTAATCAGCCATTCGGATCCCAGACTGCGGGCCAGGATGCCCGTCCACCGTTTATCCCATCCGAATCTTCCCTGAGTTTCCCCGTTATATCCATAGGTGTTGGAGTCCCCGAAGCATAATATATGGTACATAAGCCCTCCCTATTGCGAATTCTTTTTTATGAATATTTAATGATTCTGTCATATATGTAATGAAAAAGTGTGATATAATCATTGAGAATTAATCCTTAACAGGATTTTACTATAAACATTGAAAAAAGAAAAGAATATTCTGATAAAAGAGCAAAATCGTAAGGAGTTCAAGGAGGAAAATCTATGTATCAGGCAGGATTAATATTGGAAGGAGGCGGCATGCGGGGGGTTTTTACTGCCGGCGTGCTGGACTTCTTTTTAGATAAGGAAATTATGTTTTCTTCATGTTATGGCGTGTCGATGGGGGCCTGCAATGCCTGCAGCTACCTGTCTCGCCAGAGAGGCCGTTCTTTTGATGTGATTGTAGATTACATAGGAGACAGGCGATACTGCAGCGTGCACAGCCTGCTGACGACAGGGGATCTTTTCGGAGCGGATTTTGTCTATAATGAAATCCCCAATAAATTGAATCTGTATGATTATAAAGCTTTCCAGGCCTATCGGGGGAAATTTTACGCGGTTATGACAGACTGCAAAACCGGGATGGCAGTCTATTACCATGTGAAGGATATGAAGAAAGATATCGTCGCTGTCCGGGCTTCCAGTTCCCTGCCGCTGGTATCCAGAATGGTGACGATTAACGGCAGAAAATATCTGGACGGCGGCATTGCAGATTCTATTCCGCTGCGCCGGTCGATGAAGGACGGCAATCAGAAGAATGTGGTGGTTCTGACCAGGGCGAAAGGGTATCGGAAGGCGCCGATGAAGATGAACGGGCTGGTCAGCGCCAGATATGCCGGGTATCCGGGGCTGGCAGAGGGGATGAAGAGCCGGGCAGACCGGTATAACGATACGGTTGCCTTTATTCAGAAAGAGGAGGAAAAGGGCAATGTATTTGTTATTCGGCCGAGAAATGCGGTTCATGTAGGCCGTGTGGAAAAGGACAGGGAGAAATTGAAGCTGTTATATGAAGAGGGCTATGCCTGTGCTGCTCAATGTTTTGAGGAGATGACAGAGTATCTCAATGCAGACTGAGCGGGAACACGGTCAGGAGGAAAGGGGGCGCCGATGCAGATTACTTCATTTTCAATCAGGAATTTTAAGTCGATTCAGGAAATCCGGGTGGATCATGTGGACAGCGCCATGATTGTGGTGGGAAAGAACAGCGCCGGAAAAACTGCCATTCTCGATGGCCTGCTGGCGGCCTTCGGTGTTTATCAGATCCGGCCCTCTGACTTCAATATGACCAGGAGTAATGTTGAGGTGGATGTGACCCTTCGGATCAGTCAGGCTGATCTGGAACTGCTTAACCGCCAGGGTGTGGTCTGCAAATATAAACGGATGGATATCTGGCTGAAGGAGTTCTCCTCCAGGCTGCCCTCCTTCCGGGATGGCATCCTGCAGTTTACATTTGAGGCGAATTATAAAGGAGATATTCGTTACGGAGACGGGGTCAGGAAGAATAATAAGTATATCCCTCAGCTGCTGCCGAAGGTATATTATATCGACACCTCCCGCAGCGCGGAAGAGATCCAGAATGATATTATTCTCTCCAGGGGAGAGGAGGCCCTGCGGGCGATGCAGGAACATCGGTGTATGTTTGACAGTTCCAAAAGCTGCAGCAACTGCTTTCAGTGCATTGGAGTGATCCATCAGAAGAAGCCGGAAGATCTTTCTGTATATGAGACGGTAAAGCTTCTGGAGTATAAAATGGTGCATCTGGACATGGATGATTTTCTGGATCGGCTGAATCAGAATTTTACAAAAAACAGCGGGCTGGGCGGGGAACTGATCTATCAGTCGAAGGTGGATTCAGAGCAGCTGGCCGCCGTAGAGATTGCCCTGGAACTGGAAAATATCCGTCAGGCTCAGCCGGTATCTCAGATGAGTGCCGGGATGAAAAGCATTTATATCCTGTCATTGCTGGAGACTTATATGGAGAGTGGTGGAAAGCTGCCCTGCATTATCATGATAGAGGATCCTGAGATCTATCTTCACCCCCAGATGCAGAAGGTAGCGAGTGAGATTCTGTACCGTCTGTCTCTGAAAAACCAGGTGATTTTTTCTACCCATTCCCCTAACATGATCTTTAACTTTAACTCCCGCCAGATTAAACAGGTGGTGATGGACCGGGATTACCATACAGTGGTGCGTCCTCAGACCAATATCGATGCTGTGCTGGACGATTTGGGCTATTCTGCCAATGATCTGATGGATGTCAGCTTTGTTTTTTTCGTGGAGGGAAAACAGGATCGGAACAGACTTCCCCTGCTGCTGGAAAAATATTATTCGGAGATCTATGATGAAGAGGGGCAGCTGATGCGTATCGCTATCATTGCCACCAACAGCTGCACCAATATTAAAGCTTATGCCAATCTGAAATATATGAATAAACTGTATATCAGGGATCAGTTCCTGATGATCAGAGACAGTGACGGGAAAGACAGAGAGATGCTGGCCGATCAGCTGTGCAGCCATTACCGTCAGCGAGAGAAAGAGGAACCTGGGGTGATTCCCAGAGTAACCAGACGTAATGTCCTGATTTTAAGATACTATTCTTTTGAAAATTATTTTCTGAACCCGGAAGTTATGACGCGGATTGGTGTGGTGTCCGGCGAGGAGGAATTTTACAATACTCTTTATACCAGATACTGCCAGTATCTCCATAAATTGTCCAGCTTCCAGAATCTGCAGAGGCAGACTGGAATTAAGCTCCGGTCTGTGAATGATCTGCGTGAGCATCTGGAGGAGGTGCTGATCTATGGCCGGGGTCACAATCTGTATGATATTTTTTATGGCAGGTATAAGGGGCAGAGGGAAACTGATATATTAAGAAAGTACATAGATGCGGCGCCGCGGGAAGTTTTCCGGGATATTTTAGAAGCGATCGATCAGTTTGTCTACTTTCACAGCAGGAAACGGCTGTGTCAAGGAAAAACGGGGGAATAAGGATAAAACTGATAAAAATAACGGAAAAATTGAAAAGGAGATTTCTTACAAATGTGAAAATGCTTAAATATCACATTAAAAAAGTATAAAGATTGTGCACACTTTTCCCGGGCCCACAGGTATAATATATATCGTAAATCCCCCCCCAATACATTTTAGTAGTTTTGCTACACCCAAATGAAATACCTTCTCCTTAAAAAGGCCGCGTACGAAAGCGGCCTTTTTACTTTTTCCATATTGACAGGAATTTCCCTTTTTGCTATAATTTCTCTGTTCCCGGGGAGCTTGAAACGGCTGAGAGTGGCGAAATGCCAGACCCGTTAACCTGATTCAGATAATGCTGACGTAGGTAAGGAAGGATAAGTTGGACGCTGTCCCGCGCGGACAGTTTTTGTCGGGCTTCTTTCGTGTTCCCCAGGGAATAGAAGGAGGCTTTTTTTATGTCAGAAAATGAAAACTCGAAGAAACCCTATGTAACCTATGGGGACCGCTGCTGCGGCTGCCCCGGTTCTACTCTTCCGATTTCGGGCTGCCGCTTTACACTGGCGCCGATGACTGACCGGTATGTGGAGATTATTACGGAGGCTGTGGCAAAAGTGGATACCTCAAAGGTGTGGAAGAATACAGATCATCTCTCTACCGTGTACAGGGGAAAGCAGATCCATGTGGTGGACGCGGTAAAGGCCTGTTTTGTTCATGCTTACCGGGAAGGGGTGCATATGACGATGGAGGCGACCTTTACCAAAGGCTGTCCCGGAGACTGTGACGCAGACTGCTTTATGGCAGAGGATGATATCCGGATGAATGAGGAACAGATCAGGGATATCCATTTCCCTGTAGCCTGCAAGATTGCTCTGTATCCGATGGGAACCGACAGCTATATGAAAGAGATCGCCCATGTGGTGAACCGGGCGGTGGATCTGAATCTCTATGACTGTTCGACCCATTACGCAACCTATCTGTATGGGGATGTGCAGGATCTGTTCAATTACTTTGATGAAGTAACCAGATACTGCGGCGAGAAAATCAGCCACTACATATTAGAAGCAACACTGTCTGTCAACAGCCCTACACCCCGGCAGTAAAAGAAAGAAGGCAGAAGATGAAACAGGGATTTGAATGGAAACTGAAAGATGTTTTAATGGTAGGCATTAATGGCGTACTGTTTTCGATCTTGTACCTGGGCATGGTATATCTGGGCACATTCCTGACAGGGATTATGACGCCCTTCGGACTGGGGGCGGCAGGGTATGAGCCGATCTTCGGCATCTGGTTTATGGCGGGCATTTTTACCGTTTACGTGATCCAGAAGCCGGGAGTCGGGCTGGTGGCAGAGATGCTGGCGGCTTTGCTGGAGGTTCTGATGGGAAATATGTTTGGCCCTACGGTATTTATTACCGGTATGGTTCAGGGATTGGGCGCTGAACTGGGTTTTGCCATTTTCCGCTATAAAAAATATGATATGAGAAGTGTGCTTTGTTCTTCTGTGTTCTGTACGGTTCTCAGTTTTCTGTGGAATACATGGAATTCACAGTACTATTTGCTGGAAGGAAGGATTATCGCGATTATGGTGGTGATCCGCCTGATCAGCGCGGTAATCTTTGGAGGTATCGGTTCAAAGCTGCTGGCTGATGGTCTGGCGAGAGCGGGTGTGCTGAAGGGATACGCTCTGGGGCAGAACAGAGGGCTGGATTTGGATGGAGATGAGGCATGATGGAACCGGCAGTCGCCTTCCATGATGTTACCTTCCGGTATTTTTCCCAGGCCAGGCAGCCGGTGCTGGACCATTTATCTCTGGAACTGGAGCAGGGCCGGGTGACTCTGCTGATGGGCAGCAGCGGGTGCGGAAAGAGCACTCTGGCTGCCCTGGCCGCCGGCCTTTATCCGGAGAACGGGGGTGTGCTGGAATCAGGGGATATCAGGCTGTTTGGCAGGGATGTCAGTGAGATGGAGCCCCAGGCCAGGGCAGCCTGGATTTCCATGATGTTTCAGAATCCTGATCTTCAGTTTTGCATGGACACTCTCCGGAAGGAGATGAGGTTCTGTCTGGAAAATATACAGGTGCCCCGGGAGGAAATGGACAGCAGGATCGAGGAGACCGCAGATAGGCTGGGATTGTCCGGGCTGCTGGACCGGAAGCTTTATACCATGTCTGGCGGGGAGAAACAGAAGGCGGCGCTGTGCTGCCTGTTTTTGCTGGATTCCCGATGCTTCCTGCTGGATGAGCCCTTCGCCAATATTGACCCCGATTCAGCCGCGGAGCTGGCGGCTATGCTGGGGGATATGAAACGGACGGGAAAGACAGTAATTGCAGTGGATCACCGGCCGGATCAATGGCTTGGACTGGCTGATGAGATTATCGTGCTGGGAACCGGCGGCCAGGTAAAGGCCAGAGGGATCACCAGGGACAGCCTGGGACAGTACAGAGACCTGTTCGAAGAGGAGGGGCTGTTCTGGACTGGCGGGCCGGCACAGACGGGTACGGGGATACAGCCGGCCGGTGACGGAGCACAGGACAGCGGCCCGGGGCAGGCGTCCATTACCTTTTCGGATTTGTCGGCCGGTCCGGGCGGCAGGAAAAAAGGACTGTTCCGCCGGGAGCAGGATCCGGCTGTCCGGATCACCTATGGCGGGGGTATTGTTACAAAAGGCACGATGACAGCGCTGCTGGGCCCCTCAGGCAGCGGAAAGACTACCTTCTTTAAAGCGCTGCTGGGGCAGCAGGAATACCGGGGAAGCATTTGCCTGGGCGGGCAGGAGATTGGGAAGATGAAGAACCGGGAACTCTTCTCACGAATTGGAATTGTATTTCAGAATCCTGCCAGTCAATTTGTCACTCAGAATGTGCTGGAAGAGGCGGAAGCCGGACTGCGGGCGTGGCATGGGGAAATGACGCCGGAGAATCGCAGGGAGGAAGCACTGAAAATGCTGGATGAATTCCAGCTGAAAAAATACCGGAAATATTCCCCCTATATGCTGAGCCAGGGCCAGCAGCGGAGGCTGGCGGTGCTGGCCATGCTGGCCGGAGGCCAGGAGGTTCTGCTGTTGGATGAGCCTACCTACGGCCAGGACGGGCGTTCCACACGGGAGATTATGGAGCAGCTGGCGAAAAGGGTGAAAGAGGGGCTGACGGTGGTCTTTTCCACCCATGACAGAGAGCTGGCCCGGAGGTGGGCGGATCAGATCTGGCTGCTGACGGAAGATGGAATCAGGGAGGTGGGGACGGAGAGATGAAGCTGGAAAAATTAAACCCGTTCTGTAAGGCGCTGACCATATTGCTGGTGGGTGTGATTCTCTCCTTCAGCTATTCGCCCCGGCTGAATTTTATTGTGTTCGGCGCATCAGCGGCGGGAATTCTGCTGTTTACTGATGCCAGGAAGGATCTGCTGCTGAAGCTGCTCCTCCCTGCCGCCCTCGCGGCGGCGGCACTGTTTATGACCGGCCTTCTTTTTTCCTCTGGCGGGAGTGGGGAGGCGGCGCTGTCAGCCCGGGAGGGTTATAACTTTTCGGCGGCCATTAATTCTTCCCGCTCTCTGTATAATGCAGTTCAGCTTTCCGGAAGGGTGCTGGCTTTTGCGGGGATCGGGCTGCTCTTTGCTCTGTCCACAGACGGAGAGGAATTTATCAGCAGCCTGATGCACCAGTGCCATCTGTCTCCGAAATTTGCCTATGGGATTCTGGCGGCTTTCCATCTGATGCCCACAATGGCGCGGGAACTGGAAGAGGCCAGGCTGGCATTTCAGGTGAGGGGGGTCCGACTGCCCCGATGGTCGCTGAAGCCGGTGTTTGCCATGATGGTGAATTCGGTGCGATGGTCAGAGAGCGTGGCCATGGCCATGGAATCCAAGGGCTTTTCCGGCTCAGGTACCCGGACTTATTACCATGTCACCCATGTGCGGTGGTACGACATGGTATTTCTGGCGGCGGCGGTGGGAATGACCCTGCTGGGAATGCTTTTGTGATATATCATATAATATAAGAGTCTGCTCTTGACAGAGCAGACTTTTTTGTGCGATAATTAGATAGCACGCTATGAATTATGAAAACAGGAGGCGGTGAGAGAAGGTTTTTTTGGAAAGAGGTGAGTAATGTGCCGGACGAAAAAGACTGTTTTGGACGCCTGTTTAAGCAGATTTATATTCTGCATGAAATGAATTATATCAAGAATACAAAGCAGAAACAGGTGACGCCCGCTCAGATGGATATTTTGTTTTTCCTTCTGTCCAGAAAAGATCAGGAGGTAACACAGAAAGATATCGAGGGGGCGCTGCGGCTGTCTAACCCTACGGTGACAGGCCTTCTGAACCGAATGGAAGAAAAAGGGCTGATCCGCCGGGTGAAAAAGGAGCAGGACAGACGATACCGCCTGATTCAGATGACGGATCAGAGCAGGGATTATATGGAGTACCTGAAATATGCCCGCAGAAAAGGCGAGGAGACGATAATGAAAGGTATGACGACGGAACAGGTTGAGACGCTGCGGTCATTACTGAAAATGGTTTTGAAAAATCTTACAGAAGAAAAACCATAAGGACAATCATTTAAGACGAATGAAATTGGAGGCAAGACTATGGTGAAAATGCTTTTAAGCCAGGTAAAGGAATTCAAAAGAGATTCCTTGCTGGCGCCGCTGTTTGTCGGCGGCGAAACCGTATTGGAGGTATTGATTCCATTTATGATGTCATCCATCATTGACAATGGACTGAATACCGGCAATATGAGTTATGTATACAGGACAGGAGCCCTGATGCTGGTGATGGCCATGCTCTCCCTGGTCTGCGGTATTCTGGCAGGAAGATATGCGTCCAGAGCGTCTGCCGGATTTGCGCGGAATCTGCGAAAGGCCATGTACGACAATATTCAGGAATTTTCTTTTGCGAATATTGACAAATTTTCCACAGCGGGTCTGATTACCCGTCTGACCACGGACGTGACTAACGTGCAGAACGCCTATCAGATGGTGATCAGAATGTGTGTCCGTTCCCCTCTTATGATGGTTTTTTCCATGATTATGTGTTTTTATCTGAATCCCGAGCTTTCTATGATCTTCCCGGTTGCAATGGTATTTCTGGCAGTGGCGCTTGCTCTTATCATGGTCAGGGCGCATGGCTATTTCAGACGGCTGTTTCATAAATACGATGATCTGAATGCCTGTATCCAGGAGAATGTAACTGCAATCAGGACAGTCAAGGCCTATGTGCGGGAAGATTTTGAAACGGAAAAATTTAAAGAGGAATCCCGCTGGATTCAGTTTTTATCTGTCTGTGCGGAGAAACTGCTGGTGCTGAACGCGCCGATCATGCAGACGACAATGTACACCTGCACGCTTCTGCTGTCCTGGCTGGGCGCTCATATTATTGTGGGCGGCGGAATGGGAACCGGCGCGCTGATGAGTATGTTCACTTATTCCACACAGATTCTGATGAACCTGATGATGATTTCTATGGCGTTTAATATGATCGTTATGGCCAGATCTTCCGGTGACCGTATCGCTGAGGTGCTGAATGAAAAAAGCAGCCTGTCCAATGGTCCGCATCCAGTGATGGAAGTGCCGGACGGCTCCATTGAATTCTGTGATGTCAGCTTTCAGTATAGTTCTGGTGAGGGAAAAGAAGTACTGGATCATGTTAATGTCCGGATCGAATCAGGTCAGACCATCGGCATTGTAGGCGGCACCGGCAGTTCCAAATCTACTCTGGTGCAGCTGATCCCTCGTTTGTACGATGTGACGGAAGGCTGTGTAAAAGTAGGAGGCATCGATGTCAGGGATTATGATATGGAAGTGCTCCGTCATCAGGTAGCTATGGTGCTTCAGAAAAATGAGCTCTTCTCCGGAACGATTAAAGAAAATCTCCGTTGGGGAAAAGAGGACGCCACGGATGAGGAAATCGAGCTGGCGTGCCGTCATTCTCAGGCACATGAGTTTATTGAGAAAATGCCGGATGGATATGATACTTATATTGAACAGGGCGGAACCAATGTGTCCGGCGGTCAGAAGCAGAGACTCTGTATCGCCAGAGCGCTGATTAAAAAGCCGAAGATTCTGATTCTGGACGACTCCACCAGCGCGGTGGATACCCATACTGATGCGCTGATCCGGCAGGCTTTCGCCCAGGATATTCCCGATACCACGAAACTGATTATTGCTCAGAGAATCTCTTCTGTTCAGGACGCTGATAAGATCATCGTGCTGGATCAGGGACGGATCAATGGTTTCGGCACTCATGAGGAGCTGCTGAAGAATAATGAGATCTACCGGGATGTTTATGAGTCACAGGTGAAGGGAGGGGAAGAAGAATGAGCGAAAATGTACGTGAAGTAAAAGGGCCGGGTGCAAATCGTCAGGCGGCATCAGGCGGAGTCAAAGCGGAAAAACCGGGGAAAACTCTGCTGCGGCTGCTGGCATATATTTTCCGGTATTACAAGATTCCGTTTGTATTTGTCGTGATTGCCATTGTAATCAGTGCTACTGTCGGCGTAATCGGCAATCTGTTCCTGAGAACCCTGATTGACAGTTATATCGTTCCCTTTATCGGTCAGGAGTCCCCAGACTTCGGTCCTCTGCTGCGGGCACTGCTGCAGATGGCAGCTATCTATTATACCGGTGTAATTGCGACATATACCTACAGCCGGATTATGATCAATGTATCCACAGGTACATTGAAGCGGATCAGAGACGATATGTTCGTTCATATGGAATCCCTGCCGATCAGGTATTTTGATACCCATGCCCACGGCGATATCATGAGCTGCTATACCAATGATACAGATACATTGCGTCAGATGATCAGCCAGAGTATGCCGCAGCTGATTTCTTCGGCGATTACGCTGGTTACGACATTTACATCCATGGTGATTCTGAGCCCCCTTCTGACGGTTCTGATTGTCTTTATGGCCTTTATTATGATTCAGGTTACAAAGAAGATCGGAAGCAAGAGCGGTGTTTATTTCCGGGCTCAGCAGAAAAACCTGGGCAAGGTAAACGGCTATATCGAGGAAATGATCAACGGGCAGAAAGTAGTAAAGGTATTCTGCTATGAGGACAAGGCAAAAGAGAAATTTGACAGCCTGAACAATATGTTGTTTGAGAGTGCGGACCGGGCAAATACAATGGCCAATGTACTGATGCCGATTATGGGCAATATCGGTTATATCAACTATGTGCTGACGACAGTGCTGGGCGCCATCATGGCGATGTCCGGAATCGGCGGCATGACGCTGGGCAGCCTGGCGTCCTTCCTGCAGATGACCAGAATGTTCAATATGCCTATTACCCAGATTTCTCAGCAGTTTAACTTCATTGTTATGGCGCTGGCCGGCGCTGACCGTATCTTCGCTCTGCTGGACGAAAAACCGGAGGATGATGACGGCTACGTGATGCTGGTGAACGCAAAGGAGGACGGAGAAGGAAACCTGACCGAGTCCGAATCCCGTACCGGTCTGTGGGCGTGGAAGCACCGTCATGGCGACGGCACTGTGACCTACAGGAAACTGGCCGGAGATGTGGTGATGGAGCATGTCAACTTTGGTTATACAGATGAGAAGATCGTTCTTCATGATATCAGCCTTTACGCAAAGCCGGGCCAGAAGGTGGCCTTTGTAGGCGCTACCGGTGCAGGCAAGACGACGATTACCAACCTGATCAACCGCTTTTATGATATTCAGGACGGGAAGATCCGGTATGATGGCATTAATATTCAGAAGATTCAGAAGTCAGATTTGCGCCGCTCTCTGGGCATGGTGCTCCAGGATACACATCTGTTTACCGGTACTGTCAGAGAGAATATCCGCTTCGGCCGTCTGGACGCTACAGATGAAGAGGTGATCAAGGCAGCGAAGCTGGCTAACGCCCATGACTTTATCGTAAAACTGCCGGACGGCTATGATACAGTGCTCACCGGCGACGGCGCCAGCCTGTCCCAGGGACAGCGCCAGCTGCTGTCTATTGCCAGAGCGGCTATCGCAGACCCGCCGGTACTGATTCTGGATGAGGCAACCTCCAGTATTGATACCAGAACAGAGCGGATTGTGCAGGAAGGTATGGATCACCTGATGGAAGGCAGAACTGTATTTGTCATCGCTCACCGGCTCTCTACCGTGAAGAACTCCAATGTGATCATGGTTCTGGAGCAGGGAACGATCATAGAGCGGGGAAATCACGAGGAATTGATTGCCCAGAAAGGCAAGTATTACCAGCTGTATACAGGAGCTTTTGAGCTGTCCTGATAAAGTGAGATGTTTTCATCCGGGAGGCTGTCAGCGGACGATGAAGCGGACGGCCTCTCCTGCGCAGGCAGATCGGGGTGGTATCCGGGGAGTGGTTATGCGGCCCTGGGGCTCCGGGAGTTTTGCGGCGGTGGATGGCCGGGGCTGGCTTTGTGTGCGGGGCGGCGGCAGACGGCTTTATTCCCGGCCTGAAGAAGTTCTAACCATACAGTACGGCCATTTGACGGAACCGGACTTATCTTCGCCGAAAGTCTGAAAGACTCTCGCCTCAGTAAGATCCTGAAAATCTGGCGTTGAGCGCCAGATTTTCTCCGTCAAATGGCCGTACTGTATGCTAAGAACTTCTAAGCAGACCTTCATATGCCCTCTGCTGCCGCCCCGCACATAAAGCCAGCCCCGGCCATCCACCGCCGCAAAACTCCCGGAGCCCCAGGGCCGCATAACCACTCCCCGGATACCGCCCCGATCTACCTGCGGCAGGAGAGGCCTGCCCCTTGCCGCACCGTTCTGTTCCGTCCCTCCGTCCTTTCGTCACTATCACCAGAACAGCAAAATGAAAATATATCACCCCGCCTCTCCATACAGCTGTATTTCATAGATGCTCCAGTTTGCCTCTGCCCCTTCTGCCTCATCTCCCAGCCGGAATCTGAGGTACCGGCAGGTTGTTTTTTCAAAGAGATAGTTTTGCCCATCGTCTGTGCAGGCGTCGATTTTCTCCCAGTGTTCTCCATCGGTGGAGTTCCAGATCTCCAGGCCGGCAGGCTGATCCCAGGGGCTGTCGCCCAGGGATAGGGTGATGCGGGACAGCTGGCAGGCGCGGCGCAGGGTCAGGCAGTATTCCATGCCGGGAGTCTGGAGAGCCTGGGAGTCCCAGCGGGTCAGTTCGGTTCCGTCCACTGCCAGCACCACCTGATCCGGGTTGACGTTGGCTGATACTTCTGCGATCAGGCTGGGGATTTCAGTCTGCGGCTGATCCATCCGCTGATAGACACAGACTTCCAGCTGATTGTATTCGCTGCTGCCGGAAACAGGGTATGTGATCTGAATCCATGACAGATCCATCTGGGCAAAGGCATGGTCCCAGCCATCGTTGTTGGTTACATCGATCCATCGGCTGCCATCGGAAGAGACTGCCACCTGCAGCTGCTCCCAGGAAACAGCGCTGTTTTCAGAGGGATAAACCATGATCAGATCTGTGGGAATGGTCTGGGACAGCTGGCCGGTCCAGGTGATCTGCCCGTTTTCGGCGGTGCTGCTCCAGTCAATATTTCCGGCGGTATATTCCATGCTGTCTCCATCCTGGGTCAGAAAGGAGGACAGGACCTGGTTGTAAATTCGCTGATAGACTGTGGTGAGGGAGACGCCATCCACCTCAATGGTCTGGAGGGGCTGGTACATGTGTTCCAGCTTGAAGTGGGAGGTATCCGGGTCTGTCACATGGCGGTCGATCAGATAGTCGGCCCGGGCCGCGTTGTCTGTGACTGTGACCCGTTTCTGGTTTTCCTCACTGAGAAGGTAGCGGCAGTCCTGGGTTCCGTCGTTCATCCAGACAGAGAACTGTTCTCTGGTATCTGTGTTGCAGAGGTATACCAGCTGATCTTTCTGGGAGACTGCCCAGTAATCTTTCTCGAAATTGTTCTCCACATGTCCCCGGGCCAGCAAGTTGAAATAGGCGTATTCATAGGGATGGCTGGAGAGAATCCAGATGCCGGTCCCGCACAGGCAGAGGAATACCGCGCCTGCCGCCGCCATGGACCAGTACCGGTGAAACCGGGAAAACAGCCGGCGGGGACAGTGGACTGTCAGAAATTTCAGTCCGGCCAGTCCGCTCAGAGCGATGGAGGGGTAGATAAAGTAAAAATGCCGCCAGCCATTGTACAGGGAAGGCCTCAGCAGGACTGCGTACAGGACCGGAAGGGCGGCGGCCAGGAAGAGGAAGGTCTTTCCATAGCCCCGGCTGTCGGTTTCCGCCAGAAAGCCCCTGATGCCTGCGGATGCCAGCCGGCGGACAGCGCCAGCCAGCTGGGTTATCGTTCCGGTGACAGACAGCAGCAGGATTACCAGGGGCGTGGTGATGATGATCCACAGAGGCAGGTAAAACCAGGGCAGGCCGTCCGGCTCATAAAACTCGTTCAGGAAAAGGACGGTGCCCTCATATCCACCGTAGCTGGAGAAGGTGGTTACTGTCTGGATCAGCTCTCGGACCGGGTTTGACCAGGTCACCGGAGACATCAGGACATACAGACCTACAGAGAGGACAGCAGTGACTGCCAGGACAGTCAGCCAGCGCTTCAGCTGCTTTTCGGCCAGTCCTTTGATGAAGGCCATGACAAAACAGCAGACCAGCACCATAGCGCCTACGATTCTGGTGTTGGTGCAGAGGGCGCCGAAGAAGGACAGCAGCAGGATGTTCGGAATGCCGGGTCTGTCCAGGAAGCGGACAGCACACCAGGAGGCAATCAGATAGAGAGACAGAGTGAGGGAGTCCTTAATATTATAGAAGGAATCTGCCAGGATTCTGGGAGACAGGATCAGGAACAGCACACCCATCAGGGACAGCCAGCTGCTGCCGGTGAAGCGGCGGCACATCCGGTAAAAGCAGGCAGCGGCAGCGAAAAACCATAAAAAGACATACAGATGCCGCATGAGATAGATATCGTGATAGCTCATGGTAAAGCCGGAAGCGCTTTCTGCCAGCACCAGGGGATACTGGGCAGCCACACCGTAATAGCGGTACTGATAATTGTGGAGGTCAGGGATGGTATTGAAATTTACCGTGTCAGTGATCAGGGTACTGTCTTCGGGGTTGAGGTATTTATAGGTGACCAGGCTGCTCTGCCGCTCGATGGGCTCATCCCAGGAGAGACCGTAATCGTTATAGGATTTCATGCCGTAGAAGAAAAACAGGGCGAACAGCAGAATGACAGCTGCCCGGGACAGCGGGCCTGTCAGACGGGGCCGCCGGGCCTGTGCGTTTATATCCATGGGGTTTCCTCCTTTCCGGCTGCGGCAGCATCCATCTGCCTGCGCCATTTTCCTTTCTTATAATAAAACAGAAACATTCCTGTGGTGATCAGCCAGCTGATGGGGTAGGAGAAGATAATGACACGGATATCACGGAAGCGAGGCAGCATCAGGGACACCCATATGATTCGCATCAGGCAGATGCCTGTACAGGTAATGAGCAGCGGCTTGATGGTTTCTCCCGTTCCGCGGATGGTTCCTGATAGAACCTCGATGCCGGCGTAGGTGATATAAGTGGGAACCATCCATCCCATCATATAGACGCCCAGCTGGATGACCTGGGGATCATCCAGGAAAAAACCGTACAGAGGCCGCCGGAAAATGAGAAACAGAGGACAGATTCCCAGACAGATGATGACAGACATCGCCAGACCGACCTGTACACTTTTTCCGACCCGGTCATACTTGCCGGCGCCGAAATTCTGTCCTACAAAGGTGGTAATGGCAATACCCAGTGAGTTCTGGATCATCCAGAAAATGCCGTCGATTTTGCTGAATACCGTCCAGGCCGCAATGGTGTCAGTGCCGAAGCTGTTGATATTGGACTGGAGAATTACGTTGGAAAAGCTGTACATCACCGACTGAAGCCCCACCGGCAGTCCGATCCACAGAATATTGCGCAGGAAAGCGGGAGAGAAATGGGTCCCTTTCAGCTCGATCCGGTATACATCCTTCGTGGTCAGGAGAGACGCCATAACCAGAACCGCGCTGGCAGTCTGGGTCATGGCGGTGGCCAGGGCAGCGCCGAATACGCCCCATCGAAATACCGCGACGAAGAGAAGATCCAGGAATACATTTAAGATACAGCAGATAATCAGCAGATACATAGGCGTCCGGGAATTGCCCACGGCCCGAAGAATACCTGCGCCCATGTTGTACAGCAGAACAGGGATCATGCCCAGAGAGTAAACCCGAAGGTAAGTCATCGCGTCTGTCATAATCTCTTCCGGTGTGCCCATGGCTTTCAGTGCCCAGGGGGCAGCAAGAAGGCCTGCCAGAGTAAAGAAAATCCCGCCGGCCAGGGCGATCAGCAGGGCAGTGTGAGTCGCCTGCTTCAGACTCCGGATCTTCCCGGCGCCGTAATACTGGGAAATAATTACGCCGGCGCCGGATGAGATGCCCACGAAGAAGCCGGTCACCAGCTGGATCAGCAGTTCCGTAGAGCCGCCCACAGCTGCTAGAGCCCGGGACCCGAGAAAATTGCCGACAATCACCGCGTCCGCAGTATTATACAGCTGCTGAAAAAAAGTCCCCAACATAATAGGGAAAAAGAAATAAAGGAGCTGCTTCCAGATAACCCCTTCTGTAATCATGTTGGATCTGTTTTGTGTCTGTTCTGCCATAAGTCCTTCTCCTGTGTAAATATATCGTCTATCCAACATATCATATTTTGCAGGGTTTGTCCACACGGGGTAGCAACCCTGTATTTTCATTTCTTGCAGCAGCCGGTAAACAGGCCCTGCCAGCCGCAGACGGAGGGTGCCGCAAACAATTCAGGGCTGTTTTGAGCTGGAGCCGAGATCCAGTCTTTAGAAAGCACCTGGTGAAGAGGCCCTCTGCCGATGAACCTGGTGCGTCTTAAGGCTTAGCTCGGCGGAAGCGGTAGCCCGTTTG
>CAJFOT010000084.1 GCA_904397815.1 Candidatus Paralachnospira sangeri | reverse complement strand
TTTGTTAGTACTTCTCCGGGCTGGGAACAAGCGGCTTTCTGTCTGCCTGTACACCGCAGTGCATCGTCCGGGCTGTACAAGCCCCCCCTGAACGAAAACATATACCATTTTGCCCTCCATCCATAGTATAATAGATTCAGCTGATTTTATTTTATGGAGGAAAACTGATATGATCGATCATATAAAAATAAGAGGCGCCAAAGTACATAATCTGAAAAACATCGACGTGGATGTCCCTCTCAACCAGATCGTGGGCATCGCCGGCGTATCAGGCTCCGGCAAATCCTCTCTGGCTCTGGGCATCCTGTACGCAGAAGGCTCCCGCCGGTATCTGGAAGCCCTCTCCACCTACACCCGCCGGCGGATGACCCAGGCGGCCAGAGCTCAGGTGGATGAGGTATTGTATGTACCCGCCGCGCTGGCGCTGCGCCAGCGCCCGGGGGTGCCCGGCATCCGCAGTACCTTCGGCACCGGCACCGAACTGCTGAACAGCCTGCGGCTGATGTTCTCCCGGCTGGCCAGCCACCGATGCCCCAACGGCCACTATCTGGTCCCCACACTGGCAGTGGCAGCCGGCCAGGCTCTGACCTGTCCGGAATGCGGTACAGTCTTTTACGCGCCGTCAGCGGAAGAACTGGCTTTCAACAGCCAGGGCGCCTGCCGGACCTGCGACGGAACGGGAATCGTCCGGACGGTAGACCGCTCTACCCTTGTGCCCGATGAGTCCCTCTCCATCGATGACGGGGCCGTAGCTCCCTGGAATTCCCTGATGTGGTCTCTGATGACAGACGTCTGCCGGGCTATGGGCGTCCGCACCGACGTTCCCTTCAGCCAGCTGACCGACCGGGAAAAGGACATCGTGTACAACGGCCCTGCCGTCAAAAAACATATCCTCTATCGCGCCAAAAATTCCGAACAGGCAACCGAGCTTGATTTTACCTATTTTAACGCAGTCTACACCGTAGAAAATGCTCTGTCGAAGGTCAAAGACGAAAAAGGCATGAAGCGGGTAGAAAAATTTCTGAAACAGGACACCTGTCCGGACTGCAGCGGCACCCGGCTGTCAGAGGCCGCCAGGGCGCCCCTGCTGCGGGGCATCTCCCTGGCCCGGGCATGTGAGATGACCCTGTCCGATCTGACCCGATGGGTGGCAGAAGTACCGGCAGCGCTTCCCGAAGAAATGAGACCGATGGCAGAAAGCATCTGCGAATCCTTCCAGTCCGCTGCCAGAAGGCTCCTGGACCTGGGTCTGGGCTATCTGACCCTGGACCGGGCGGCCTCCACCCTCTCCACCGGCGAGCGGCAGCGGATGCAGCTGGCCAGAGCAGTCCGCAACCGGACCACCGGCGTTCTCTACGTCCTGGACGAGCCTTCCATCGGCCTCCATCCCTCCAACATCACCGGCCTGACCGGCGTCATGAATGACCTGGTGGAAGACGGCAACTCTGTGGTGCTGGTCGATCACGACACCCAGATTCTGTCCCAGGCAGACTGGATTATTGAAATGGGCCCAGGCGCAGGCGCCGACGGCGGACTGGTCATCGCGGAAGGACCGACAGCCGATGTGGCGGCAGACCCCGGTTCCAAAATCGGCCCTTTTCTCTCCGGGACCGCCGGGATCCATGTCCGGAAACAGGCCGAAACTGCCGAGATGTTTGCCCAGGGGCGGATTCATCTCTCCACCGGCCCCATTCATACTGTACAGCCGCTGGAAGCAGACATTCCCAAAGGCCGGCTGACTGCAGTGACCGGCGTCTCAGGCTCCGGAAAGACCACCCTGATTCTGGAAAGCCTGATCCCCGGCCTGCAGGCTTCCATCAGCCGGCAGCCCCTGCCGGAGCATGTAAAGGCCGTTGAAGCCGAAGGCATCCGCCAGGTAAAGCTGATCGACGCCACGCCCATCGGCATCAACATCCGCTCCACCGTCGCCACCTATGCCAATGTCCACGATGAGCTGCGCAAAATATATGCCAGGACCCCGGAGGCGAAGGAAAAGGGATGCAAAGCCGGAGATTTCTCCTACAATACCGGCCGGCTCCGCTGTCCTGTCTGTGACGGAACCGGCACCATCAGCCTGGATGTGCAGTTTCTCCCTGATGTGGAAATCACCTGCCCCGAATGCCGGGGCTCCCGCTACGGAAAAGAGGCCGGTCAGATACGGTACACCAACCGAAAGGGACAGTCCTGCTCCCTTCCCCAGCTGATGGACATGGACATCAGCCGGGCCCTGGAAGCATGTGAAGACCTGAAAATCGTCCGCCAGCGGCTGGAGGTCCTGCAGAATCTGGGCCTGGGCTATCTGACGCTGGGCGAGGAAACCCCCAGTCTCTCCGGCGGAGAAGCCCAGCGGCTGAAACTGGCCAGTGAAATGGGAAAGCCCCAGTCAGATGCTGTCTTTGTCTTTGACGAGCCCACCATCGGCCTCCATCCCCTGGATGTCCGGACCCTTCTGGGTGTCTTTCAGACACTGATCGACAGCGGCGCCACCGTCATCGTCATCGAACATGACCTGGACGTGATCCGCAACGCTGACTATATCATTGATATGGGCCCGGGCGGCGGCGCCGACGGCGGCAGAATCATCGCCGCCGGAACACCGGAGGAAATCAGACAATCGCCCTCCAGCATCACCGGAAAATATCTGTAAATATCTGCAGAAATTTCATCCGTAAAATTTTTCAGGACATAAAAAGACCTCCCGGCTTTTTCCGCTTTTCACGGAAGCCAGGAGGCGCTGTGAAACCTGTATGCAGTTTCCATTCACACAGGGCGCCAGTCTGCGCCGGCGCCCTGCCATATCAGCCATTATTCAATGGTAATGTATCTGGACTCTTCTACTTTCTTCTGATCCGCTTTCGGGATCGTCAGCGTCAGGATACCATGCTTAAATTCGCCCTTGATATCTTCCTTCGAAACGCCCTCGCCCACATAGAAGGTTCTCTCGCAGGCGCCCAGGTAACGCTCCTGACGGATGTATTTCTCTTTCTCCTTCTGATCTTCCTCCAGTCCTTTCTCTGCGCTGACAGTCAGATAACCATTCTCCAGGGATACCTGAATCTCCTCTTTCTTAAATCCCGGCAGATCCATCTCCAGCTGATAGCTGTCTCCGGTATCCTTCACATCCGTTTTCATCAGGTTTTTC
>CAJFOT010000083.1 GCA_904397815.1 Candidatus Paralachnospira sangeri | reverse complement strand
TGCAGGCACACCTTTTGCTCTAATATGGCAAAATCCGGTATGAATCCGAAAACCTTGCAGTATATCATGGGTCACGGCAGTATCTTGAAAAGTCTCTAAAAAGCCAGTAAAATCAATGGTCTTACGAATCTGAAAGGCGCTTACTACACCGCTACTACACCATTTTTGAAAGCGCCTTGATGTGACGGATTCCTCTAAATGTGAATATGGACATAAGACAGCAGTCAGGCAGAGAGTGATTTATAAACTCTCTGCCTTTCCTACACTTAAATGGCTTTGAAGCGTTTGAATGAATGTTTGCACAGATTCAGATGGATTTTTAGCATACACGATTCCGTAGGGCATTTTGTAATCCCACCCCATAGGAATCGTCACAATAGATGGGTGAACATCTTTCCAAATGTCCAGTGTTTCCATCACACAGCCCATTTGTTCGCACTCATTGAAAACGCCAAAGGAAAAATAGACAATGAAAAAGACAATTTTTGTGGTTGGTGCAGGGAAAGGTTTGGGCAACGCAGTTGCCCGCAAGTTTGGGGCAGATGATTTCCGTGTGGTGCTGATGTGCCGCAATACGGAACATTTGGCAGACTACCAGAGGGAAATGCAGGGCGAGGGGATGGAAGTCGCAACGCAGATTGTAGATACTGCCGACCAGACCGCTCTTGCCGCAGCCATGCAGCAGGCCGTACAGACTTATGGTGTGCCGGAGAAGATTGCCGAGCAGTTCTGGAAACTGTATCAGGACCGCACCGACGCCGAGATTATCTACTAAGTTGACTGATGAAGGCAGCGGCCACCCATGTTTCGGATGGCCGCTGCTGTTTTCCCGGAGGTATGTCTATGACAAAGGAAACCTTGCTTACCGGAAAGCCCTGGAAAGGGATTCTCGCATTTATGTTTCCGGTATTCATGGGTTTGCTGCTTCAGCAATTCTATAAGAGATTTTTGACAATCAGGTTTACAGTCTGTTTGGATTGAAACGTTCTTCTGCATATCTCTGTCTGTGTCAGTCCATCAGTGGCATAAAAGAGGACGTTTACCACCAGCAGAGTTTTCATCAGCATACCGTGTCGTTTTGCGTATTCGTCATACAGCGCAAGCTGTTCGTCCCTGAATCTGCAGTACAGGTATGCATTTTTCCTGTCTTCTTTCGTCATGATCCGCCGCCTTTCATCTGGTTTTACAGTCAATTTATTGACTTTATTTTTATAAAAAAGCACAGGCCTGTCAAGATACTGTTCTCTGATTTGCCTGTGCTTCTGATTTTGAGCGGCTGAACCGGCTGTGTGTCAGATATTGCACAGCCTGCTGTCTGTGACAAACCTTTCCCTGCGCGGATCCCCTTCCGCCCGGTATATCATCAGACTGTTCAGGTCGAATACGGAGCTCCACACCGTCTCAAAATCAGGTGTGTCATCATACTGGCACATGAACCCGTAATCTCCCCGCAGGAGCCGCTGAGCGGCTTCCGCCACATTTTCCCTGATATGCGGGCGAAAGCTGTCCGTCACCGTATGGTACCGTCTCTCAGCCTGATAATCATCTCCATGAGCTCCGTCATACCCCTTCATCTCATCCGATATAAAACAGTTCACTGCGCACACCAGCCTGACCCTGTTCCGGCAGTCCGCTTTCCGAATCCTTTTTTCATCCGGCGTGCACTCCACCACTATCATCTCACCGCTGCGGTCAGCGATCAGGATATTGCAGTTGGAAGCTGCCGGCAGCTCCAGCAGCAGCTTCAGGGCGCTGTCCGCACTGTCTGCTTTCTCCAGAAGATACCTGACGATAAAGCAGGAATTCAGTCCCGGACGTATCTGCTCCAGCCTGGTCATGACAAAAGTCATGGCAGCAGCCAGCCCGTGTTCATTCATCCCCTTCTCGCCGTTGATAAAAGACGAGGTGGCGATATAAAAACGATTCCCATTGGCCGGCGCATAAATTTCACTTTTACAGCCTTCTTTCAGATAAGGGGGAAGATCATTGTTTCTGCCGTAAATTACCTGTCCGCCGCTGGCACAGGCAAAGGCCGTACACCCTCTGAGCTCAGCGGGAATGTTCCGTTCCAGATTGTACATACAGCAGCCCATACACAGCATCCATGACACAAAGGTCAGGTAATCATTGCCTGTTGTATCCGTGACACCTTTGATTTCCTCACATACCTCGGGAAAAAATTCTCTCAGTATTTTTTCGCTTTTTCTCCCGTGTTCCAGCTGAAACCCATCCAGCCCCAGGGGAAATGTGATATGATTTTCCTGAAAAATCCTTCCCCTCTGAACACCCATCTGATAATGGCTTCCTTCCAGTGTTAAATAATGCATCATGCGCCCTCCCTGTCCTTTCTGATTCCGATCCACACCTCAGAGTGGCCGCTCACCGGCCTTTCATCGCAGACAGGATACACCTCTATATCCGGAAGCCCCGCATACACATAACCGGAAAAGGGCAGCCACTCGGTATAAAATCTTCTGAAAACTCTCTGTACATTCTCCTTGAAACGGCCCTCATTCTCAAAGACCGCCCATGTGGCAGAAGGAATCTCCACGGCATACATGCCCTCCGGCACAGCTGTGTCTGTAGAAGCCCCGATATAATAAAAAAACTGCTGCGGCCCTTCATAGACGCTGACCCCCAGGATTCCCCCGGGATCCCGATCGGACAGGGCGGATATCTGATCAAATAAACCGCTGTCTGAAACAGATTTCCAGAACCCGGGAATCATCCGCTGATTCTCCTCCATATCCTCCGCCAGGGGGATACGGACGCCCACCATACGCATGGGCTGTTTTTCTGTAATGTAGTATGCCATAGCCTTCCCTCCTGTCACCTGAACAGTAAAATGAATCGCCGGATAAGCCTTCAGTGTGCTTCCCGCGCTGCGGGCAGCGGCGGGCGTGATGTGGTGCACACTCTGAAAGGCCCTGTTAAAGGAGGTGGGGGAAGTATATCCGTATTTCAGGGCGATGTCAATCACCTTCGCCCCTGTCCGCTGCAGCTCAAAGGCTGCCTGCGTCATCCGCCGGCGCCGGATATATTCCGACAGGGAAATTCCTGCCACATACGAGAAAATTCGCTGAAAGTAAAAGACGGAACAGCCTGCAATCCCCGCGGCCTCCTCATATGAGATATCGCTGTCCAGATGATCTTCTATATAATCTATCGCCGCGCTTAACTGTTTCAGCCACTCCATCTGCCTCCCTCCTTACTTATAGCATACACCTGTAAAATCTGTTTTTCCTCGCTTTTACTGTCCTCTTTTGTAAACAAATCCTTCCTGACGATAATGGTTCATATCGTCAAATTCCGCATACACCAGATCTGCCTGACGAAACGTAAAAACCGGTTTTTCTTCCCTGAGTTTCCGGAAAACGGCTTCCAGCCTTTTCATCTCCTCCCCGGAGCAGACGCCCGGCCTGTAGTAGGCCAGGGTGATGTGGGGCGTCATGGGATAACGGAGGGGACAGATCTCCTCAAAAGCCTCGTACAGCCCCATCAGCCGCCGGCAGTCCTCCTCTGTACAGGGCTCCAGCCCCAGCACAACGCTGGTATTCACCATGTTAAACACACAGACAGCCTGCATCCGGATCTCCCACGGCTCCTCCGTAACGGCGGACAGCAGTTCCTGCGCCTTCCCGGCAGCTGCCTGGATTTCCGCCTCTGATACCCTGCCCGGCGGCCCGCTTTTCAGGTCGTGGAGGGTCATATGAAAGGTGTCCTCTGTGAGCCTGGCCGCCAGCATGTCCGGGCAGGCCCCATACAGGGCGTCCTGCATTCGGATCAGGCATTTTCTCTCCTCTTCCTGCCCCTGATTCAGCAGAAAAATCACAGTATTCCCTGTATAGGGCAGCATATGCCCCTCCCTGTCCACCTTATCCGGCAGGCTGCCGCCGGTGTGGAACTGCCCCTCCTCATCCAGGTAAATGCTGTTGAAAGCGAAGGGATACACTCTGTTTTTAAATTGCTCCAGCCCTTCCATCCCACACCTCACAATCCCTTCCGCCCCGCCAGCAGGTCTAATGTCCGTCTGTCCGCCTCTCCGCGGAAAAATTTATCCAGCACAGCGGAAAATACCGGAATCGACGGATCAGCCTCCTGAAACAAAGTCATGCAGGAGCGCAGCTTCATATTGTCCGGCACACCCATCACCACCGCCGCGTCGTCGGAGTCTGCCTGGAGTACTGCCTGAGAGATTTGAATCAGCCGCTCCCGCAGCACCGGGTCATTCAGATAGTCCCTCGCTTCCTGTATGCCGGAAATGCCGTAATATTCCGCCATGCCGCTGCGTCCCAGCCCTTTCAGCTGGGGAAAAATATACCACATCCAGTGGCTGGATTTTCTGCCCCGCTTCATTTCCGCCAGGGCTGTCTCGTAGCTGTCTTTCTGCGCCTCATGAAACCTCGTTAAATCTGACATATCATTTTACCTCCTGTAATAAGTAATTCCGCCGTACTCCATTGCCGCCGGATAGAAATTACTCAGGAAATCATATTCTTCCCGAAACAGATCAATACAGTCCCGTTCCTGCTCATAATACCCCACAGCCTTCTTCTCAGCCTCCTTTTTATCCCGGCCTGCCGGTCAGACACACAGCCAGGCCACCTCATGGGCCTCAAACCGCCGGGGCAGTGTCATATTTCCCAGCATTCTGCGGATCACCGGCTCCGGCACCTGCTCTGTCCGCTCCCGGTTCCTCCTCAGTTCTTCCTCCCACCCTGTCTCCAGAAACACAATGCGGACAGAGGCATGATAATCTGTAAACAGCCCCACCTGCTTTTCCCGGATCACAGGCGCCAGGCAGGTGGCATTCCAGATGAAGGGAATCTTTCTGCGCAGATATCCCCTGGCCATCTCCCTGGCTCTGCTGATGACAGGCCCCTGGGCTTCTGTATGGGAAACGCCCATCTCCCTGCGCAGCTGATCCAGGGAGATGACCGGACGGTCCTGCCCGTTTTCCCTGATCCAGGTATCCTTCCCGGTGCCCGGCAGGCCTGACATCAGAATCACCTGCCCCCAGGTATCATCATACAGGGGCTGCCCCGGCGCCATCCGTCCGCCGGACAGATACCGGTACGCCCCATAAGCCGTGGGAAAGGGAAACGGCCCCTTCAGGCAGCCGGCCTCCTCCGCCTGGGCAGCGCACAGCTCTATCAGTTCCAGAGAATCCGCCGCAGACGATGTCTGCCGCCCTGTCACATCCGCCCGGGCCAGCAGGCAGAGCAGCTCCACAGAAAAATCCGAAGCCAGCTCCCCCTCTGCGGCGATCTGCAGGACGCGCCGCTCAGGGGAGGGCTGGTCCAGGATATGCAGAGGCACCGAATGATGCCGGATCAGTGCGCATATGGTTTCCCGGAATATCTGTTTTTCCTCTGTCCCGCACAGCCCCCAGTCCAGCCAGAGCAGTTCTCTGGCCATCCTGGCTCCTGCGGCCGTATGGCCGGGCGATGTCCATATACCCTCCTCCTGCCTGGTACAGGGAATCTTTCCGATATCATGGAGGAGGGCCGCCAGAAATACCTCCTCCTGCTTCCGCCGCTCCAGCAGCCGATAGGCTTCCAGAGAGGTCAGACATTCACAGACCATGCGGGTGTGGGTCCATACATCCCCTTCCCCATGCCATGCCGGGTTCTGCATCGTCTGCTTCATCCGGCAGATCAGGGGAGACAGGGAAGAATGCTCGATCTCCCTCCAGGGAATCCTCCATTCCGGGCCTTCCGGAACCATGTTTTGCAGCAGCTCCTCTTTTTTCATTTTTACATACCTACTCCTCAAACAGCTGTTCCACCGGCACCGCCAGCTGATTCGGCACAATCGGCCTGTCCAGCCAGTGGGTTTCCGATATGTCCACACATTGCAGGAAGGATGCCCGGACATACTTCAGCCGGAGAACCACCTGCCCATTCTCCTCAACTTTCAGATACAGCCCTTCCATGTCCATGGAGGGATCGGTTTCCCGGCACTGCCGGTCCGGATCCAGGCCCATTTTCTCCGCTGTCCGGCGCAGCCGCCGGATATGCTCCGGACTGATATACCGGGAAGGGCCCAGCAGCGCCAGCAGCTGCTTCCGGCTGGTAAATACCCCCTGGGCCAGCACAGGGACCGATACCGCCGGCAGCCGGTCCGTCAGCCTTTTCCTGGAAGGGGTATCCAGAAAAACCTCCCGCTCCCGGTCGAAAATATCAAATTCCAGAAAATAATGGGGCAGGGCGTCATAAAACACCGTATGCTTTCCATACATCCATTCCCCATACATAATATACCGGCTTCCCAGCACCCGGTAAAAGCTGTCCCTGTGTGCGCCGACCCACTGTTTCATCAGATCAAAATGCCGCTCCCGGTATCCTCCGGTCAGATAATGGCCCCGGCTCTGAAGCAGCAGCTTCCCCTCCGCCGAAAATGACAAAGCGGAGTTGGCCCCGTCGCATTTTTCCTCCACAGCCAGATGCCGTCCGGCGATCTGGGAAAAAGGGATCTGAGACAGATCCTCATCTCCCGGCTGAAGCCGCGAGCCCTCCAGATGAGGCGTCCGGGGATACTTTCTGATACTGAACTGACTGTCCATCCTCTCCTCCTATCTTCCAGGTCCGCCCTCAGTTCCCGGTGCGGGATCCGGGCCGGCAGCGGCCGGCGGCAGATATCCTCCTGGGATACATGGAGACGGCTGATCCCGCCCCGGCTGAGATCCCACAGAAATTCCGCCCTCCGGGGCAGGATATCCACCGCCGTCACCTCCGTCCAGGGGAAACTGTCCAGAAATGGAAAGAGAAACACGCCTCTTCCGCTTCCCACATCCAGCAGGCTGTCAAAGGCCACCGACCGCAGAAAACCCAGCACCCGCCGGACCCGGGGCATCTCGCTGTGGCTCTTCTTAAACGCATACAGCTTTACCCCTGCCCTGCGCCCCTCCTCCAGGATCTCTTCCACCTCTTCTTCCGACAGCTCCTCCAGCCTTTTTCTGATCAGTTCTTCACGGCTGAAGGACAGACTGCCTGTCCGCTCCGCCATTCCCCGGAGCCATGCGGCGGCCAGCCGGCTATAATATCGCATATCCATGTCAAACCGCCCCCGGCTTCCGGCAGCGGATATATTTGCTCTCCCACGCAGGATCTTCACAGCTGCCCTCATCTGTGATCACACATCCGCGGCCCAGATCATCCGCCAGCTCCAGAATGATATTTTTCAGCTCCAGGTTTTCCTTCCACTTTTCTTCAATAGCATCACAGCCCAGCCATGCTCCCAGGATATTGCCGGTGACCGCTCCTGTAGAATCGCTGTCTCCGCTGTGATTGACAGCGGCGATGATTCCATCGGAGAAATCCTCTGAATAGCGAAGACTGGCATAGACCGCGATCGCCAGGGCTTCCTCACCTGTCCAGCCCTCTCCCAGTTCCCGGATATTCTCCTGGTCGGGCCGGCCATTTTCTGCCAGCGAGACCGCCCGGCCGATCAGACTTTCCAGCAGCGGCACGCCGCCGAACAGCTTCTGAGCCGTTTCCATGGCATCCTCCACAGCGTCCCGGAGCGTATCTCCCCGCTGACAGCCCCCATACACGCCCACATTTACGATATGAGCCAGAACCGCCGCCGGAATGTAGCCCAGCGGATGTCCGTGGGTCAGGGCGGCAGCTTCGGCCGCCGCCAGATCGATCTGTTTCCGGTCTGAAAGCCATCCTCCCAGCCCCAGCGGCGCCACCCGCATGATCCCGCCGCATCCTTTGCTGTGATTCAGCGGTTCCTCCACAGATCCCATTTTTCCGGATCGCAGCGCCGACAGGCAGGTCGTCCCCGGCGCTCTCCTGCGGTGCAGTTCCGGCACATCCAGCAGCCATGAAATACTCTTTTTTCTCAGCATTTTCCCTGTCTGCGTAAAGTACCAGTCCTGATAGGCCAGTCCGATACAGGAAACCGGGTCACGGCTGACCCCTCCAGTACATGCCTGTGTCTCTCCCCAGAGAAGGCCATTTGCGGTAAACAGTGTCATCTGGGTGTCATCGGATATGAGTGCCAGCCCGGTCTCCCAGTCCGTCTCATAGTCCCGGATGCCCTCTTCTCCATACCTGGACCTGATCTCCCGGTCCGAAAGGAATTCCACCGGATACCCCAGAGCGTCCCCCGCGGCTCCTCCCAGCAGACAGCCCCGGATTTTATTCAGATTTCTTTCTCTTTCCATTTGCTTTTCCAATATCTGTTCTCCCCTTTCTTTCAGGCGGATACCGTTCATATGCCGGTCAGGCCCATTATAAACCATCATGCGCACAGCATCTGAAACAGGATTCCGGCGATTCCTCCGCAGACCATAATCACACCGGCAATCCGTCTGGATATGATGTAGAATTTCGTTGGCTCCCCGTCCTCTACGGTGAGGAAATGCTCGATCTCCCAAAAAAGCTCCGGTTTCTGAAACATCATCATACCGCCGATCACGCAGATCAGGCCCGCAATTAATAATGTCATACAATACCCTCCATTGTGTCATACAAAGTCCTGGGAAAATTATATAATATCAGACTTTGGAAATCAATGTATCAGGCTTTGGTTCCTGTTTCTTGTCTTATGGCTCAAAGAGAAGTATAATGAAACCCAGGGGCGTATCCGGCCGATGATGCAGCTCAGAATCAAGCAGAAATCAGAATCAAGCAGAAAAAGGAAAAGAATATGAACCCATACAAAATTTTAATCATAGAAGATGACCTGAACGCGGCGGAAAATCTTTGCGGATTTTTTCATGACTGGGGATTTCAATGTACGTATCTCCGGGACTTTCAGCAGGTTATGGCCGATTATGTCCGTTTTAATCCTGACATCGTACTGCTGGATGTCAGGCTGCCCCATTACAATGGCTTTTACTGGTGCGGAGAAATCAGAAAGCTCTCCAAGGTGCCCATCATTTTTATTTCATCTGTCAGCGACAACCTGAATATGATTCTGGCGATGAATATGGGCGGAGATGACTATGTGGTGAAGCCCTTTGACCTGAACTATCTGCTGGCGAAAGTAAACGCCCTGCTGCGGCGTGCTTATGATTTTCAGGGAACCATGAATGTCATCGCCTGCGGAGGTGTCATCCTGAATCTTGACAGCGCGAAGCTTCAGTATCAGGGACAGACCGCAGACCTATCCCGCAATGATTTCCTCATTCTTCGGGAGCTGATGTCCCATCAGGGCAAAACTGTTTCCAGGGACGATCTCATGCAGGCACTGTGGAATGACAATACCTTTGCAGATGACAATACGCTCTCCGTCAATGTGGCCAGGGTGCGCGGCAAACTGAATCAGATCGGACTTACAAATTTTATTATCACAAAAAAAGGAATGGGGTATCAGGTTGGATAAGACATTTATTTTGCGGCAATATCTGAAAGACCACAGAAAGATACTGTGGGTGTCCGGTATCTTCGTGTTCTGCTATTTTTTTCTCTATTTTTTGTACGATGTGCGGCTGGAACCGGTTTTCTACACGCTCTTTCTGATGATATTGGCTGTGCTGCCCTTTATCGTACAGGACATCCGGCGTTACGGCAGAACGGCTGCCAAAATCTCTGAGAACATCCATTCCAGCTTCGTCGATCAGTTCCAGCTTCCGGAGGCCGATGGTCTGATTGAACAATGCTATCAGAGGGAAATTCAAAGTATCATTCAGGCATGGAAGGCTGACCGGACAGCATGGCGGAAAGCGGCGGCTGAAAGGGATGATTATTATACTCTGTGGACCCATCAGATCAAAACGCCTCTCTATGCGATGGACCTGATGCTGCAAACCCGGGACATGACGCCGCAGAAATGGCGGGCAGAGCTGACGCAGGTGTCCCAATACGCTGAAATGGCTCTGAAATATCTGCAGCTTGAAAACCAGAACGCAGATATATATCTGACCCAGGTTCCTGTCCTGCCTCTTGTTCAGGAAGCTGTCAGGAAATATTCGTCTATATTCATCGCAAAAAAACTGCAGATCGAACTGAAAGATCTGAACGGCTGTATTCTGACCGATCAAAAATGGTTCTCCTTTATGCTGGAACAGCTGATTTCCAACGCAGTCAAATATACAGAGCAGGGCAACGTTACAATCAGCCGGCCCTCTCCGGCGGAAATCTCTGTCTCCGATACCGGCATCGGGATACCGGATTCTGATTTGCCCCTGATTTTTGAAAAGGGTTACAGCGGTTTCAATGGCCGGATGGAGCGAAAATCCTCCGGATGCGGTCTGTATCTGTGCAGGAAAACCGCCAGACTGCTGGGCTGTTCCCTCTCCATCGCCTCAAAGGGCAATCACGGAACAACCGTAACAATTACTTTGCCCCAGGCCGATTTCTCCGCCGGGGGCTAATAACCTTACATCTCATGTAAGATTCGGGCAGGAAATGTCACCTGATTCTATGGCAGGGACTTCCTGCCCTTTTTATAATGGAACTGTACAAAAAACACGAAAGGAGCAACCTATGAATTCCCAACAGACTCCACTGCTCACGGCAGAGCATCTGCGTAAAGTATACAGCGCCCGTTTCGGCGGAAGCCGGACAGAAGCGCTGAAGGATATTTCTTTTTCAGTCAGCCGCGGAGAGTTTATCGCCGTTATGGGTGAAAGCGGCTCCGGCAAAACAACACTGCTGAATATCCTGGCCGCCCTGGACCGTCCGACAGAGGGCATGGTTCTGCTGGACCAGCAGGATCTCACGAAAATCAGCGATGCTCTCCTCTCCAGGTTCCGGTGTGAAAATCTGGGCTTCGTTTTCCAGGACTTCAATCTGCTGGACAATTTTTCACTGCGGGATAATATCTATCTGCCTCTCGTACTTTCCGATACGCCGAAAAAAGAAATGGATGCCCGGTTGGAACCCCTGGCTGTCCAACTCGGCATCTCTGATATTCTGGAAAAGTATCCTTATGAGGTATCCGGCGGCCAAAAACAGCGGGCGGCGATTGGGCGGGCCCTGATCACCCATCCCAAGCTCATACTTGCGGACGAACCCACCGGTGCGCTGGACTCCCGCTCTTCCGCCCAGGTGATGAATCTCTTTTCCGAAATACACCAAAACGGTCAGACCATCCTGGTCGTAACCCACAGCGCCACAACTGCCTGCTATGCCCATCGGGTGCTGTTTATACAGGACGGGATGCTTTACAGTCAGCTTTACCGCGGAAGCATGAGCCGGGAAGATTTCCGGGAAAAGATTTCTGATAATTTATCTGTTCTTTTGCAGAAGGAGGGGATATGATGGGTAATTTATACTGTAAGCTGGCTGCAGCAAATATCCGGGGGAATCGGCCTGTCTATTTTCCCTTTCTTCTGACAAACATCCTGTCTGTTATGGTTTTCTTTGTCATGGCCTCAGTTCAAAATCAGGAAATCATACAGATATTGCCCGGCAGCTATATTTTCCTTCAGTTTATGAAAGCCGGTGTTGCGGTGACGGGAATTTTTGCCGGAGTGTTTTTATTTTATACCAATCAGCTGCTGATGCGTCAGCGAAAAAAAGAGCTGGGACTGTATCACATTTTCGGTCTGGAGAAAAAACATATCGCAAAAGTGCTGGGGTACGAAAGTCTTTTCCTGACAGCCACCGGAATATCAGCCGGGATTGTGCTGGGCATCTGTCTCGGGAAACTCTTTTTCCTGATTCTGCTGAAACTTCTCCGCCTGGACAGCGGCCTGTCGTTCAGATTCTCACCGACGGCTCTTTTACAGACAGCCGGCTGCTTTGCCGGAATCGGGATTCTGATTTTGGCATGGAACCTTATCACAGTCGCCCGTTCAAAACCGACAGAGCTGCTGTATGCGGCACAGAAAGGGGATGCCTGGCATTCCTTCGTGCTCCTGAAGGCATTGACTGGTATTCTGTGCCTTGCAGGCGCATATGTACTTATTTTGTCAGCGCCTTCCCCTATCGGGATGATCGGCAGAGTGCTTCCCGCCGCCCTCCTGATTTTGTCCGGAACCATGCTGTTCTTTTCTTCCTGCTCAGTCGTCCTGCTCCAGGCTCTGAAACGCAGCGACAGATATTACTACAAAGCCCGGAATTTCATCTCGGTTTCAGGGCTGATTTACCGCCTGAAACAAAACGCAAGAGGACTGTCAAATATCTGCATTTTAAGTACAGTCGTCATGATTCTCGCCACAGCCACCCTGGCCCTTTATGCAGGACAGCAGGAAATGATTTCTTTTCGCTTCCCTGTGGAAACGAAAATCGCGGTGTCGAATACAGAGGGCGTAAGCCAGGCCCTCCCTCAGACGGTTCATTCTCTGGCTGAGGAATATGGAGTTGCGCTGGACAGAGAAATCACGTATCCCGTCACACGTGTCAGCGGCGTATATCAGGGCGGCGTGATTTCCGTATATGATCCGCAGACAGACCCGACCAGTCAGACCTGCGGCGTATACCTGATGTCCCTGCAGGATTACAGCGCCATCGAAGGCATCGGCGAACAGCTTGCCCCCGGAGAGCTGCTGGCATTTTCCTCCGGCAGAGATCTGGACGCCGGGGAAATATGGTTCGGGCAGACGAGATACACTGTAAAATCCGAGCTCAGCCGACTCTCCATTCAAAACAAAAGCATCCTGTCGTCAGAAACCTTTTACTATTTCGTTCTTCCGTCCCAGGAGGATATCGAAGCATTGATTCAGACACTTATGCCTCCTGAGACACGGATGCGTCAGACTTACAATATGATGTTCGACGCCAGCGGGGAGAAAGAGCAGGAATTTATCGGCGCCCTGCGATCTCAGCTGCAGACGGATTTTCAGGATGTCAGCTTTGAAAACGCAGAGGAAACCAGGCAGAACAACACCCGCACCTATGGGGGCTTTCTCTTCATCGGACTGCTGCTGAGTCTGTTGTTTATGATTTTTCTGACCCTGGTCATTTATTATAAGCAGATTACGGAAGGCTTCAGCGACCGCAGTCAATTTGAAATCATGCAGAAAGTGGGTCTTGACCGGAAGGAAGTGTCAGCTGTGGTATACAAACAGACCCGGATGATGTTTTTCTTCCCGCTGGCGGCCGCAGTGGTTCATCTGGCAGTTTCCCTTTACGGAATCGCCATGCTTCTCGCCGCCCTCGGCCTGACCAATGTATTCGTTTTGCTGCTCTGCGCAGGCGCTGTCTGTCTCCTGTTTGTCCTGGTCTATCTGATGATGTATTTCAGTACAGCCAGGGTTTACTGCAGAATTGTTATGCGATAAAGAAAGAGGTGTATAAATATGACATTTCATTTTGGAATTATTTTTGCTGTTGTCTGTCTGGCCGGCGGACTGCTGATGATGGCCTGCTGGGTATCGGAATCATTATCGTATCAGCGGTCAATTATTTCATGTTTTCATAGGCGAAATCCTATAGTATAAGCCATTGCGCATGCTTCACCGCCTTCCAACCCGTCAAAAGGGCTGCGGATCTCAAAAAATTTTCAATAGAGAAAAACTGCGCCGCAGCCCTGGCAGGCTATCACGCAGTGATTTGGTTTTTATTTTATGCCAAAAAAATTGTTTTCTGTAAAATATATCCTGTGAGCCTATATTTTTCGATATCTGGTTATATCTTTCCAATTTTCCGGAAAGCCCATAAACTGTAAAACATCCTGTTCCGTAAAACATGTAGTCTTTTTTATATAGTGGGTAAGGACTTTTATAAACTCTTCTTTAAACATAAGGAACCAGTCATTGGGCAGTAAATAGCGCATAGACAAAACAACTGCGAACAAATCGTGCTTTCCACATAGATATTCCTGCCCAGGTTTGGGAAGATTTAATTTTTTATGTAACACCAAGTTCGGAATTGCCTGTTTTGTATGATAACAATACAGTCTTTCACCATGAGCGCATACATTTCGAAACGCAGTCAGCACAATCAAAACCTTTGCTATCTGGCTTTCATTGATTCCCTCATAATTTTTAGCCATCTTTGCCTGGATATCATATTGAGAAAGTGCATAAAACTTAGAAATATTTCCAAATGTCAGTGCATTAATCAATACCCATAAAGGTACATTTCCGTACTTCTCACTGGCATGATTGATATAATGGTAATCCGTATTTCCTTCTGTATATCTATTTAGAATCTTAATCAGTCTGTCAACGTCCCGTTTATTTTTATTGGAATAGTTATAATTGCTGCTTGTTAAATATGCCTCCTGCCTCTCTCCATACTTTTCACAAAAATAGTAAGAAATATAGGACTTCATCTGCCGCTCAATTTTCTGGAGATATTTCAAAAATAACCCTCTCAAATTCTCATCAAACTCATATAGCGCAACAATATCTTCAAAGCAGACATCTTCCCTGTAATTTGTTGTATCAGGATTTTTAAATTGTTCCTTATAACCGCTGATCAGAGAATAATAGCTGTAGCGTCTCAACATCTCATGCGCATAATGCCGGTCAGGAATATTCAATTTTTTATCTTCTTGCAGTTTTTTTAACTGTTGTTCATAACTTAAAAAAACCTTTTCCATGAGACACAGCCACCTTTTCGTACAGTAAAATGGGGAGACCCCCGAAGGTTTCTCCCCAGGTTGCAGGCCCCACAAGCATCTGCAACGCGATCACTGATATAATCATAACTGACACCTGCAAAAATGTCAATCTTTTTCAGTGACAAATACATTCTATGGCAAGTATCCTTTTTTTATACCATCGTTCATTGTTATATCGGCGGTCAATTATTTCATGTTTTCATAGGTGAAATCGTATAGTATAATGAAGCCATCGATATCTGACTTTTCCCAAAACCACAGGAGCCTTAACATGAATACACCGCTGATTGAAACGGACAGACTGATTTTAAGAAGATTTACTGAGGACGACCTGGAAGCCATCTATGCAATTTACAGCGACGAGGAAGTCAATACATTCCTGCCCTGGTTTCCTCTGAAAACAATGGAGGAGGCAAGGCTTCTCTATGAACAGCAGTACGCTTGCCAGTACCATCTGGCCGGCGGCTGCCGCTGGGCTGTCTGCCTGAAACCCGGCCAAAACCCCATCGGATATATACATGTCAGCGCGGACGACAGCCATGATCTCGGCTACGGGCTTCGCAAAGAATACTGGCGCCGGGGAATTATCACAGAAGCCGGCGAAGCAGTGATCAGGCAGCTGAGACAGGACGGGCTGCCCTACATTACCGCCACACACGACGTCAGAAACCCCCGCAGCGGCGCAGTCATGAAGCGGCTAGGCATGAAATATCAATATTCCTACGAAGAACAGTGGCAGCCCAAAAACATTCCCGTTACCTTCCGCATGTACCAGCTAAACCTGGACGGAAAGGAAAACAGAGTTTACCGCAGATACTGGGATATTTCTTCTGTTCATTTTATTGAAGAACATGTATAGATTTTCATTCCATTTTCCTGAATTCTTTCTGTGCAAATCTTAAAAATCTGCTATAATCCGATATTTCGCCTAAAATATATGATTAATCACGATATATTCCTGTCTCATATAGGGTACAATCATACAAAAAGGTGGATTGTCATGTATGAGGAATTGTTTTATCAGAGGTTAATCAAACTGCGGACACAGAAGGGTGTTTCCGCCAGGGATATGAGTCTTTCCATCGGTCAGAGCGCCGGTTATATTAACGCGCTGGAAAACAGAAACGGATTTCCTTCCATGCAGATTTTTTTCTATATCTGCGAGTACCTGGACGTTACACCTGCCGAGTTTTTCGATGAAGGGAACAGCTGCCCTGCCGAGTACCGGGAGATTGTGGAAGATCTGAAATCCCTCAGCCATGAAAATCTGCAGCATATCAAAGCAATCGTCAAAGGGCTGAGCCGCAGCCTGTAACGCTACCGGTACCTCTCCGGACAATAGAAAATCAGCAAATCCATCCATGAAAAATCTTCCCCGGTTTCCTGGGGTTTTTTCATGTCACAGGATACATAAAAATCTCCATCCATGAAAGCTGTAATATTCTCATTAAACAGGCGTATGGAATTGGTGTGGAAGTTTATGACGCCGACGCCGAGGCTGCTGTCTCCCCAGCACTCCTCCAGGATATCATTCAGACAGTCTGTGCAGAGAAAGGAAGCGGCCTGTTCCACATTCAGTTCGTAATCCCGGTTCAGGTAAACCATCACATCTGCGTATCCTCTGTCATAATTGATGGTAGAGGCTGTGGAAAAGCAATTTTCCCTCGTCCCTGAATTTGTAATCAAAACATATCCCGCCGGTTCTTCCAGCAGACTGCCTGACGTATCATACCGGTTAATTTCAATGGGCACTATCTCGAAGGTATTCAGGCTGATGATCCCCACATTCATTTGTCCGCTGCGGGAGGACAGCGGAGAGGAAGGGTTTTTTCCGCAGAGATAACAGTCCTCCGGCGCAGTTTGGGAAATATACCGGATCTCTTCTTTTTCCGCCGCTTCTGATAACATTGTCCCCTGCTGCTCCTGCCGGGAAAAGCAGCCGAAATACAGTCCCGGTACAAGCAGAAGCAGCAGGCCGGCTGCCGCCAGAAGCAGCCCCCACTCTTTTTTCATTGCCACTCTCCTATCTTATCCGATTCAGCAATATGTCATTACCATAATATCCGATACAGTCAGACAGGTCAACTAAAATATATTGTTAAATCAGATATTTTAGGGGTATCTATGGGGTACAATCGAACAAAAAAGGGTGAGGACATCATGTTTGAAGAATTGTTTTACCAGAGATTGAGCAAACTGCGCGCTGAAAAGGGCGTTTCTGCCAGAGACATGAGTCTCTCCATCGGCCAGAGCGCCGGTTATATCAATGCGCTGGAAAACCGGGCGGGCTTTCCTTCCATGCAGGTTTTTTTCTATATCTGTGAATACCTGGGCGTCACCCCGGCTGAGTTTTTCGACGAGGGGAACAGCTGGCCCGCTGAATACCGGGAAATCATGAATGATCTGAAGCTCCTCAGCCGCGAGAACCTTCAAAATATTAAAGCCGTCATTAAGGGCTTGAAAATCAACCAGAAATGACAAATGCCGGGACGGATTCGCTGAGATAATCAGCCGAAAGCGGCCCGGCAAAGCAATTCAAAAGCATTTCAGGGGATCATTTCTTTAAAGCCCCTGCTTCTCCAGTGCGTAAAGGGCCGCCCCTGTTGCGCCTACGATCTCCGGCTCCGGGCAGATATACAGTCTGGAGCCGATCTTCTCTTCCACCGCGCGGACTACGCCCTGATTCTTGGCCACGCCGCCGGTCATCATAAATTCCGGTTCCATCCCCACCCGGCGCAGCAGGCCGGAGGCTTTGTTGGCGATGGCATGGCAGACACCGTCGGCGATATCCGCCTTCTCCTTATTATTGGCAATCAGGGAAATCACCTCTGACTCCGCAAACACAGAGCACATACTGGTGATCTCGATTTTCTCCTTCGAGGTCAGGGCGATGGCGCCCAGCTCATCCAGGGAAACTTCCAGCGTCCGGGCAATCATCTCCAGAAACCGCCCTGTTCCGGCAGCGCATTTATCATTCATGACGAAATCCTTCACCTCGCCGCTGTCGCTGAGCCGGATCGCCTTGCTGTCCTGTCCGCCGATATCCAGGATGGTGCGGATCTGAGGATTAAAATAGTGGGCGCCCTTTCCATGGCAGCTGATCTCCGTCACATTGTCATCGGCGAAGGCGATGCTGACGCGGCCGTACCCGGTGGAGACGATCCAGGAAATGTCATCCCTGGACAGCCCCGCTTTTTCCAGTACCTCATGCAGCGCCTTATCCGCGCTGACGCCGGATTTGGCGCCGGTGCGCACCACAGAAAATGCCCTGATCTTCCTGTCCTGATCCATGATCACCGCATTGGTCGATGTAGAACCGCTGTCAATTCCCATTACATACATTGTGCCGTCTTCCTTTCTATGATGTTCCGGCTTCTTTCTTCCAGCCGTCAGTGATTCCAGAAATGCCTCAATCCGGGTTCTGACCTGTCCTCCGCTCTGGCGGGTGTAGTCTGTCTCCAGCAAAAGCATGGGCCGGTCCAGCCAGTCCTTCAGCCAGGCATATTCATAGGCATAGTTGTCGCAGAACTGTACGGTGTGGTAGATCATCCCGTCCACACTTCCGGCAGCCCGGCGAATCAGCTCATCCCGGTTGGCTGCCTGCTCCATCCGCATACAGGGGAACTGGCTCAGCAGGCCTCTGGTATAGCCTCCCAGCATATCCTCTTCATCCGCGATCAGCTTCCTGCCCAGACCAGTACAGGTCAGGTCAAAGGCCACGTTAGCCTGATTCTCCTCCAGAATCTGTTTCATGCTTTCATTGGCCCTGGCGCCGATAATGCCGATATTGACCGCATCCTTTTTCACCGCATACTGGCTGCTTTCCTCTTTTCCGCGGATACAGGCAAGAAACGCCTCTTCGTCAAATACTCTGCCGGAAAAACGGCTGTACTCTTCGATCAGTGTCCTGATCCGCTGCTCATAGAGGGTCACGCCTGCCTCCTTTGTAATCCGCGGAGTATCCAGCATATAGATAAATTTATCAGGAAATTCTTCCCGCAGCACATCATAGAGACGGCGGATGCTGTCGCAGCATGTGGTCAGAATCACGCCCTCATAGCCGCCGCTCATCACTTCTTCCAGCACACCCTTGGCAAAGCTGCAGATATTGGGGTGCATCCGGATCTCTGCCTGATTGAAACTGGTCACATCCGGCTCGATCCGCTTCATCTGAACGCCCATGGATTCAAACACTTCCACAGGCGCATATTTACATATATATCCTAACATATTTTCTTCCGCTCTCCCTCTGTTGTCATGGCCTCTTCCGCACCGGCATCCAGCATCTCCAGAAACGCCTCCAGACGGGTCTTGATCTGGCCGTCATGGCTGTTGCGCCGGTCAATGCCGTCGCCGTCCAGAATCAGCATGGGAATCCCCATATCCTGCATTTTTTCTTTTAAAAGGATACTGCCGCCGGAAGACTGTTTGCAGCCCCAGTGGCAGAACTGGATCACCGCGTCCGGTCTGAGCGCCCGGGCAATCTCTCCCACCATTTCCGCTTTATGGGAGTAGGAACCGTTATACAGATTCCGGATAATCTTCTTCGCCAGAGCGTGAAAAGGTCTGGTCTCGTCCATTTCCTCCGCTGAATCCAGAATGATGTCGCTGGCGATAATCTGATAGTTCCGGCTTCCGTTAAAATAGCTCTGCAGCGTCTCCTGATAGAAGGGGAGGAGGTGAATCCACAGAATCTTCTTTCCCTCAAACTTCGGGCTGCCCTCCAGCTCCTTTATCATAAAGCGGATTAGATCCAAAAACTCCTGGGTTCCGATCAGCAGATGCATCCCCATCATCATATAGAGATGGCTGATCAGTTCTCCGGGATAATACCGCTCGCTCTGCAGCTGGAAGAACCGGACCAGCTCCCGCTTTGTCTCATTCTCGATCCGGATGATATCCCGCAGCTTCTCCTCCTGGAACGGCCGGCCGAAACGTCGTTCCAGCTCCGCCGCAAAGTCCTTCAGCTGCTCTGCCAGATAATCCACTGACGCCTCATCATCCCGATACGGAACATCCAGGAAGGTAAAGGGAACGCCCTTTTTCTTCTCCAGATAGCGGAAGGTGTTCAGATTTCCGTCACAGGACAGGGAGGTTGTCACCGCATACTCCGGTACCGGAACCGCCCCGCTGTCGATGGCTCCCACGAAGGTTTTATGATAAGAACAGAGGGTAGGGGCAATCCCTGTGTTCTGGGCATAGTCAATGAAAAAATCCTCCAGATGGTACCCGCTGAAATAGCAGGCCAGGCACTCGATGGAGAGGGTGCTCAGGCCGAAAGCACCCATAATCTCACAGGGAGCAAAAATATTCCCCCACACATAGCTGTCCGGGCGGGCCAGAGAATCCGCCACAAAGGACATCATCATCGCCTCCAGCTTCTGATAGCCCCTGGACAGCCCCTTCTTCGGAAGGAGCTTCGTCCGCAGCTTATTCAGCTGAAAGCCCAGGAGCATCTCATTCCAGCACTCGCCGGGGCGGGCTTCCGTATCTTTTTTCACATGGTCAATATATTTATCTGCTATCCACATTGTCTTTCCTCCAAGTCTCACAGATCGTCTCATGATAAGCGGTGCGCCTACGGTATAAAAATATATCACAACTTCAGGCAAATTTCCAGAGGGGTTTCTTTGGAGTATATATAGTATATACCGGTGTACGCCATCCGCCTGCCAGTCTGCATGCCGGAAACCTGCCGCCGGTCAGCCATCTGATTGACACAGAGGCGAATCCGCAGTAAACTAATGGCAGCCACTAGGATCACTGACAGGATGATTCCTGTCCGGATAAAGGAGGGAGCCACTATGATACTGATCGCAGCCGTTGACGACCGCGGCGGCCTGACCTTCAACCGCAGGCGGCAAAGCCAGGACCGGATACTCCGACAGCAGATTCTTTCCATGACAGCAGGAAAACGTCTCTGGATGGATCATTATACCGCCGGACAGTTTGAACAGCCTCTGGCGCCGCAGATTATCACGGATGACGGCTGCCTGGCCAGGGCCGCAGAAGAGGACTATTGTTTCATAGAGCGCTGTCCCTCCCCACTTCGTACTGACCACATCAGGCAGGTCATCCTGTTCCGGTGGAACCGCCGCTATCCCGCGGACGTATCCTTCCCCATTCGGCTGGAATCCCCGGAGTGGCAGATGATTCATACAGAAGAATTCCCGGGATATTCCCATGAGAAAATTACAAAAGAGGTTTGGAAACATGAAAAAGAAATCTAATATCCTGCTGGCCCTGCTCCTCTCCTTCATCCTGCCCCTGACCGGATGCGCGGCAGGCAGCGGCAGCGGAGAGAATTTTCGCGAAGCAGCCGGCCACTACACCGCCCCTGCAACAGAAACGGCGGCAGAAACAGCAGCGGAGCATGAGACCGAAACCGTCGATCTGTCCTCTGTCCCGGAATACAGCGGAGAGCCTTACATCGTCATCAATGACAATATCCCCGATTTTTCCGAAGAGGATATGACCACCGATTCCTTTGAGACATACAGCGAGCTGGACGCCCTGGGCCGGTGCGGCACTGCCTTCGCCGATGTGGGGACAGATCTGATGCCTACGGAAAAACGGGAAAGCATCAGCCAGATAAAGCCCTCTGGCTGGGTAAACCATGAATACGATTTTGTGGACGGCGGATATCTGTATAACCGCTGCCATCTGATCGGCTTCCAGCTGACCGGAGAAAACGCAAACGAACAGAATCTGATCACAGGAACCCGCTACCTGAATGTGGAGGGAATGCTTCCCTTCGAAAATATGGTGGCCGATTATGTAAAAGAGACAGACCAGCATGTGCTGTACCGTGTCACCCCGGTATACCAGGAGGACGACCTGGTAGCCAGCGGAGTACAGATGGAAGCGCTGTCCGTAGAAGACGGCGGAGAAGGCATCCAGTTCAATGTATACTGCTACAATGTGCAGCCCGGCGTAGAGATTGATTACGAAACCGGTGAAAATCATGCTGCAGAAGACCAGAACACAGAGCGTGATTCAGAAATGGATTACATCTTAAACACAAACTCCATGAAATTCCATCTGCCCGGCTGCTCCGGCGTGAGCCAGATGAGCGCAAAAAACAGACAGGACTACCATGGAACCAGGGAAGCTTTAATCCGACAGGGCTATGAGCCCTGCTCCCTTTGCCATCCGTAAAAAAGCGTCAAAAAGTAAGTGCCGCAAAACTCTCCTCTCAGAGCCCTGCGGCACTTTACTTTTACTTTGCCTCTTTACTTCACTTCTACCAGCTCAATTCTGAAGTTCAGTTCTTTTCCCGCCATCTCATGATTTGCGTCCAGGGTGATATTGGTATCGTCCTTTGCGATCACCTTTACCGGGAACTGCTGACCGTACTGGTTGGACATATATACCTGCTGCCCCACTGTCAGCCCCTCAGAACCGGGGAGCTGGCTGATCTCAAAGGTAAAGACAGCATTGGGATTGTGCAGACCGTAAGCCTCCTCCGGCATCAGATGCACATCCACAATCTGGCCTACTTCCATCTCAGCCACCGCCGCGTCAAAGCCCCGGATCATCATGCCCGCACCGCAGACAAATTCCAGAGGCTCGCCCCGGTCATAAGAAGAATCAAACTGGGTTCCGTCATTAAAAGTACCTCTGTAATGGGTCACGCAGGTCTTTCCCACATTGGGGCCTGTGATCGGCTCAGCATTTCCGCCGCAGCCGCCACCACAGCCGCCGCAGCCGCCTCCGCAGCCATCACCGCAGCCGTCTCCGCAGTCATGTTCTTCCTCATGATGGCCGCAGTCATGGCCTTCCTCGTGATGGTGGTCACAGTTGGCTCCTGTTGACACCAGTTCTCCTTTCAGATAGGTCTCCACTGCCTGGTCCGGGTCTCCCTGGGCGCCGGCACACAGCTGAATTCCCGCCTCTGTCAGCGCATTCTGAGCGCCGCCGCCGATGCCGCCGCAGATCAGCACATCCACATCCTGTCTGGCCAGCAGGCCGGCCAGCGCCTCATGCCCCTCACCATTGGAACTGATCACCTCACTGGACACCACTTTGCCCTCTTCCACCTCGTATACCTTGAAGAACTCTGTCTTGCCGAAGTGCTGAAAAATTTCTCCGTGATCATAAGTTACCGCAATTTTCATTTCTTATTCCTCCTGAAATTATAGTGAATCCTTTAAATGATTATTTCCAATCCTTCCAGATCTCAGGCCGGTATCCAACCGTCGCCTGCTTCCCGTTTCTGACAATCGGGAGTTTTAAAATATTCTGGTTTTCCAGTATTTTCTCCTCCCGATCCTCCTCGGCAATATAAGTAATCAGCGCCAGCAGATCTTTATCCCTGCAGTTTTCGTCAATCAGCTTCTGATAGCCGCCCACAGCCTGGCAGACCGAATGGAATTCCCCCTTCGACAGTCCCTTGTCCTTCATATCCACAAACTGAACACGGATGCCTCGCTCCTTAAAATAGCGCTCTGCCTTCTTACTGTCGAAATTTTTCCTGGTTCCGAAAATCTGTATATTCATTTTCTTCCTCTGTTTCCTCCATGCGTCTCTCAAAAGCACTTCTCTTAAAAGCGGGACATCAGGCTTTCCCTGCTCTCATCAGCCTGATCCGCTCTAAAATCTGATTTCTCAGTTCCTCCACGTTATCCGTCCTCTTCCGCAGTCCCGCGGCGCCCACATGTCCGCCGCCGCCGAACGGAGCCATCAGTTCGTTTACATCCACCCATTTTCCGTCTGAGCGGAAGGAGCACCGCCAGACTCCCGGTTCCTCCTCATACATGGTGAATCCCAGTTCAATGTCCTCACAGTCCCGGAGCAGACTGCCTACCGGATGGATATCCTCATAGCTGATGCCCATCTCCCTGATCTGTTCCTGATTGACGGTCACATATGCCACCTTGTCATCTATCTCCCGGCGCACCAGCCGGAACAGCTCCGCTCTCCTCATCATATCAGAAAAGGTCTCGGCATGCATCGTTTTCATAATCTCCCTGTGCGCCGCCCCCATATCTCTCAGATTAATCGCCGCCTGAAAGGTGGATGCCTCCGCCCGGGCAAAACTGCCCGTATCATGTACAATGCCCAGATAAATATAATCCGCCGCATTCGGATGGAGGGCCTCCGGGCTCTGGCTTTTCGCCGCAGCCGCCCTCCACCTGTTCCAGTCCAGCATGTAATAGATATTTTCCGCACAGGCTTCCGAAACCTGTGTCCAGTTTAAGTCGCCATAGCCTTCGTCTGATGCATGATGGTCGATCACCATGGAAAACACCGCATTTTCATACAGTTCCCGCCCGATGATCCGCGCCACAGTGGCCGTATCACAGACGATCACGCCCCAGCGCTGTTCTTCAGGCTTCACAAAGGGATGGAATACCTGATCAGACATGACCAGCTTCTTCGGGCCTTTATCCAGGGTCTCTGCCAGATAGGGCATCACCCGGTACTGGGGGTACACCCCATGAATATAGTGGGCCAGCCCCATCACCGAACCGGCAGCATCGCCGTCCGGATTCATATGGCCGAGAATGATAACAGTATCCAGGTTATGGGACTCCATCATCTGTTCAAATGCCCCGTTAAAATCAAAATTCCGGTTTTCTTTCATCCGATCAGTCCTTTCTATGTTCAGTCACTGCCATGCCTTCGGGCAGAGCATTTTCACATAATCTTCCGCATATGCAGGGAATGTCACACCAGCCATTGCATATATTTTTACATTTAATGATTACTCATATATATACAGGAACATATATACTGTAATATTTTGTTTCATTTTCGTCAAGAATTACTCATACTTTTATGTATCATTTTCCTTTTGTCCGGAACTGAATTTTAAACAAATTCGCAAAAATCTGCAAATGCCCCTTCTTAACGCATAAGAAAAATTTTCTTTCCTCCATTGTTTTTTCAGTGTCTTTCTTTTATAATAAAAGTAGGGAAATCCTTGCTTTCCATACTTCAGAAAGGTGGTGCAAAATCATGTTATCAAATACGTTTGTGGACAATGCCAAAGTTATGGCAAAAGGGCAAATCACTATCCCAAAAGATGTCCGTGATGTTCTTGGTGTGTCAAGCGGTGACCGGGTCACTTTCATCGTTGAGGGAAACACTGTCCGTATTGTCAATTCTGCCGTTTACGCTATGCAGATGCTGCAGCAGGAAATGGCCGGAGAAGCAGAACACACCAGTCTGCCCTCGGAAGATGATGTTATGGCGCTTGTCAAAGAATTGAGAAATGAGGACGAAAAAAATGAGAGTTCTGATTGATACAAATGTCCTTATTTCTGCCGCATTGAGCGCAAATGGCACACCTTATCAGGCATATATAAAAGCTGCAATTTGCGCCGAGCAGCGGCCACTGGTGCGTTTGCCAGCGGCCACTCGGCGGAGCACAACGGCCACCTTTATTAAGGGTTTT
>CAJFOT010000082.1 GCA_904397815.1 Candidatus Paralachnospira sangeri | reverse complement strand
GCTTTTACAGACAGAAATGAGCGCTCAACGCTCATTTCTGAGGGCTTAATGAAGAAAAATCGTCAGGATTTTTCTTCATGTAAGACCGGTTCTGTAAAGGCAGGCTGATATTTCCTTAGGATTTGCTCAGGTCGGGAACAAAGTCTGTCCCTCCTCCCCGTCCCTGCACAGACCAGTGCTGACCGGCAGTTCCCGGAGCCCGTTATACGATGGACTTCTCCTGTTGACTGGATGTGCGAAGGAACAAAACACAGCGCTGTTATCTGATGAAATGCATGGCTTACGCTTTCATCTTGACAGGCTGCAAAAGGAAAATATGGCATTGCTGCCAATCCTATGCTTTTGTCCCTTATGCAGCCAGTATCCAGATACACTGCGGTGTACAGGCAGACAGAGAGTCGCATGTGGAAGACCGGTTAGAAGTACTTGCAAAAATCTCAGGCGGATTTACAGACAGAATCAGGCGTTCAACGCCTGATTCTGAAGGGCTACTGAGACGAAAACATCAGGTTTTCGTCGAAGATAGCACTGGTTCTGTAAATCTGTCTGAGATTTTTGTTAGTACTTCTCCGGTCTGGGAACAAGCGACTCTCTGTCTGTCTGTACACCGCAGTGTATCGTCCGGGCTGCACAAGCCCCTTGAACGAAAACATATGCTTTTTCCATCCGAAAATGCCGCAAAGAGCAATCACCGGTTCGCCAATTCATTGATGATATCATCCCAGCTGATATCCTTATCCGCCATCAGTACCATAAGATGGTACAGAAAATCAGCGATCTCATACACCACCTCTTCAGTCTCAGGGTTTTTGGCCGCGATAACGATTTCTGTGGCTTCCTCCCCTACTTTTTTCAGAATCTTATCGATTCCCTTGTCAAAGAGGTAGTTGGTGTATGACCCCTCCCTCGGGTGCACCTTTCTGTCCTGTATGGTATCATAAACCTGCTCAAATACTTTGAGCGGGTTTTTCTCTTCATAATCTTTCTTCAATATCTCCTGGAAGAAGCAGCTGCGTTTTCCTGTATGGCAGGCCGCGCCAATCTGGGATACCCTGGCCAGAATGGTATCATTGTCGCAGTCCAGGCGCAGTTCCTTCACATACTGGTAATGGCCGGACGTAGCCCCTTTCTCCCACAGTTCTTTCCTGCTCCTGCTGAAATAGGTCATCTTTCCGGTACGGGCAGTGCACTCATAGGCTTCCTGATTCATATAAGCCAGCATCAGAACTTCCTCTGTGATATAATCCTGGACAATTACCGGCACCATACCATCACTGTTTTTCTTCAAATCCTCCCATGTGAACACCGGCTCATATACATTGACCGGAATCCCCATGTTTTTCCACATCAGCTTCTCCTCCATCAATGATGATGCCTCTTCCGGCGGAACCGACATCATCATTCCCGCAACGGTAGGAATGTCAATCAGCTGATCCTGCCAGTCCAGAATCAAAGGCAGCGGAAAAGCCTTGATATGGTCGATGTCCTCTTTTTCCTCACACTCCCCGATGTAAAATACCCGGCTCACGCCGTTCGCCGCATAGTCAAAACCATCCGAGATGTCTTTTGTGCAGAGCGCTATCTTTTCCTTTCCAAACCGTTCCACTGCTTCTTTCAGCAAATCTACCGAATCACCGTCAGCAAACACCACCGTCCTGGCCCCTGCATACAAATACTTTTTTACATCATCCATGCCCCTGATATGACCTCCCACCGCAATGGGAATATCCACCGCATAGGCCGCCCGTTTCAGCAGAATCACCGCCTTTTCGTGCAGCTGCTCATTCTCCGAGTCTTCCCAGATAAAAATTTCATCCGCGCCGTTGTCGCTGTAAGCGCGGCACAGCCCCACCATATCCTCACAGACGATGTCTCCTGTCAGCACCGCCTTTTCCTCCTTCAGTGTGAAGTGAGGAATAATCCTCTTGTATTCTGTCATAACAACTTCCTCCATATCAGCGGGCATGTCCCTTACTGGAACATGGAAACCGCGTCCTTCAGCCGAAATTTTTCTTCATATAATGCGTCATCCAGCACAACGCCGTATATACCCGTCTCATTAATCTTTTCCAGATCCTTCAGAGACATGATTTTCCCCGATATAATGACCTTAATGCCGGTGATATCTGAAATCTCTGCCAGAAGTTCCAGACTGTTGCCATACATAACGCCTCTTGGAGACACATCATGGAAAATCATTCTGCCGATCTGCATCCTGCGCATCTGCATACAATAATTCAGCAGCATTTCAAATCCTCCGGTCTCCCTGTCCCCGTCAATCAGTCTGCCATGGCTGACATGAACGCTGACGATCAGTTTATCCGGACCAAACAGCCGCACCGACTCTTTGATAAATCCCGGACTCAGCATAGCCTTGGTCCCGATCACGGCCCGGCGGATGCCGCAGTTCATGGCAAACTCAATATCATTCAGGGAGCGAATGCCGCCGTACAGATTCAGAGGCACCGGTATGGCATAGGCAATCTCTTTGATTGCTGCCGTATTGATAATTTTACCTGTTTTAATCCCGTCCACATCCACCAGATGGATGCCCTGGGCGCCCTGTTCCATCCAGTACTGGGCCATCTGTACAGCTGTCAGCGGCTGAAACTCAGCGTTTCTTCGGCTCCGCTTGCTGAACTTTCTGCACTGCCCGTTCACAATCTCCACGGAAGGATAAATCTGCATAGTCCGACCTCCCTTCCATTATGCCAGGCTTCCCTTAGTGGACAGAACGGTATCGATCCGCCCGTCCATCCCGGACGCCTCATCCAGTGCCTTGGCAAAGGCTTTAAACACCGCCTCCGCGATATGATGGTCATTCTCTCCGGACAGTTCCCGGATATGGAGATTCATGCCGCACCCATAAGAAACCGCATAAAAAAACTCTTTTACCATCTGGGTATCAAAGCCTCCGATGCGATCGCTGTGAAAGTTCACGTCATAAACAAAATAGGGCCTCCCGGACAAGTCCAATGCACACAGCACCAGCGTCTCATCCATGGGCAGCGCCATAGAGCCGTATCTGCGTATCCCCTTCTTGTCACCCAGAGCCTCTTTGATCGCTGTACCCAAAACAATTCCGGTATCTTCAACAGTGTGGTGGGAGTCCACATGAAGATCCCCTTTCACCTCAGCTTCCAGGTCAAAAAAACCGTGGCGGGCAAAACTTTCCAGCATATGATCGAAAAATCCGATCCCTGTACAGACGGAAGCATTCCCTTTTCCGTCCAGATTAATCGCCAGTGTGATCTCTGTCTCTTTTGTCCGGCGGCAGATCCTGGCACTCCTCTTCAGATGTTCCAACCCATTTTCCTTCATCCCTGCATTCCTCTTTTTCCAACTTTCCTGCCATATGGAACATCATGGATGATTTTCCGTGACATTCCGCATGCCGATTTCTGCTGCGCACAGGCGCAGAATTTTCCCTGCAAAAAATCGCGCTCATCCCTCAAAGGGCTATAGGAAACGGCAAATTTATTTGTTATTTCCTATAATAACTTTATCTTAACTTCACTTTAATGTCAATCTTATTGTCCTTCTGTCAGAAGCTTTCTCAAGTCCCCCAGAATCCTGCTGATCCGTTCATATTCCATTTTCATGCTGACCTGGTTTACCACGACTCTGGCTGACAGCTGACAGATCTCCTCCAGCACCTCCAGACCGTTCTCCCTCAGAGTCGTTCCAGTCTCCACGATATCTACAATCACTTCCGACAGCCCCACGATCGGTGCCAGTTCAATAGAGCCGTTCAGCTTGATAATCTCCACTGTCTGATGTTTCCGGTTATAGAAATAATCCTTGGCGATATGAGGATACTTGGTCGCCACACGGATCAGCTCCCTGTGCTTCAGCAATTCTCCTGCTTCCTTCGGGCCGCAGACACACATCCTGCACCTGCCCATTCCCAGATCCAGCACCTCATACAGCTTCCGGCCGGCCTCCATAATGGTATCCCGACCTACCACACCGATATCTGCCGCTCCATATTCCACATATGTGGGCACATCAGTCGCTTTCGCCAGAAAAAATTTCAGTTTCAGTTCCTCATTGACGAAAATCAGCTTTCTGGTTCCTTTTTCTTTCATCTCCGGACAAGTGATGCCAGTCTGCTCCAGAAGCTCCATGGTCTTTTCCGCCAGCCGCCCTTTCGGCAGCGCAAATGTGATATATCTCATGATCCTGTCATCCCTCTTTTAAAAATGTAGTCAAATCCATGGTCCGCCTGCTGCCGGCGGCCAGATCAATCACCTCAACAGATCTGCCGTCCTTCTGTATACAGAGAATTCCCCCCATGCCCATTCGCTTCCCATAATCAATATATTCCTCCAGGCTGTGTTCCTCCAGGCTGTGAAGGGCCAGACGCAGTCCGTCCCGGCGCAGCTGTTCTGCCAGCATAATGCCCAGCGCCAGCTGGCTCGCCGGATAAACCATCAAGGTATTCACTGTTTCTGTCTCGATGACTATTTTCTGCCGTTCCATCGCTGTCAGCAGCCCGTCTACCGAAATTTTAAATCCCACTGACGGCCTGTCCTTTCCGAACTGCGCCATCAGCGTATCATACCTGCCGCCGGATACAATCGTATCACCTGTTCCATAAGTATACCCTTTCAGAATCATGCCGGTATAATAACGATAATTCACCATCATACCCAAATCAAAAGAGACATATTTCTCCAGCCCGTAAAGTTTCAGGATTTCATAAATCTGTTCCAGACGGCGAACCGCCTCCAGCGTGCGCTCACTGCGGGCCATGGATTTTGCCAGAGTCAGAGACTCACAGGAGCCAAACATCTGAGGCAGCTTTTGAAAAATTTCCCGATTTTCCTCAGAAATATCCATCTGTGAAACTCTCGTCTCGATACCGAAATAGTTTTTATTGTCAAACAGTTTGCGCAGTTCTTCCCGCTCTTCCTCCGGAATCGCCGCTTCATCCATCAGACCGTTGAAAAAACCGGCATGGCCAAGCTCAATCTGAAATTCCTGAAGTCCGGTTTTTTGCAGACACTCGATTACCAGAGCCACAATCTCTGCGTCAGCCTGAACACTTCCATCTCCGATCAGTTCCCCGCCGGCATCGGTACACTCCTTCAGCCTGCCCTGGTAGCTGGAATTATTGATATATGTATTTCCCAGATAGCACAGCCGTACCGGCACTGTCTCCTCCGAGTAATATTTTGCGGCACAGCGGGCGATGGAAGGCGTCATATCCGGACGCAGCACCAGCGTATTTCCCTCCCGGTCAAAAAATTTAAACATATCCTTCGAGGCCACACTGCCCCGCTCTTTGCGAAAGATATCGAAAAACTCAAACCCGGGCGTCTGAATGTCCTGATACCCGTACAGGTTCAGCATATCCCGTATTCTCTTTTCTACGGTCAGCTTCTTGGCAAACTCACCATTATAAATATCCCGTACGCCTTCCGGCGTATGCAGCAATTGTTCCATACGTTTCTCTCCTCTCATTTCCGCAACAGTTCCGCCATGCAGGCCGCAGACCGCCTGTATCTTGATGAACTGTTACTCATTTTCCTCATTATGCTCATTCTCTCTGTACATCAAGTCCAGCTGAAGAGGTTCCAGATAATGGAGCAGCGTTCCCTCTCTGAAATGAATCTCATACCCCAGATCCACCTCCGTCAGCAAAAAGCTTTTCCTGCCGCCTTCCTCCTTTCGGCGCCAGAAACTGTACAGCCGGGAAAACGGGAGATATAAAAACAGTTCCCGGTGCGTATAATATATAATTAAAAAAGCAATTCCTCCCTGTCCTTCGAATTCCTTCATAAATTCCACCTGATGGGTATGAACATTCTGGAGAGGGAAGGTATCACTGTGACACTCTTTTGCGTCAAAGCATACCGGTATGCCCTGAACCGCTCCGATATAGTCCACCGTACTTTTCTGATCAAAATAAGCCAGGGTAATATGGCGATGCTCCTGATCAATCTTCACCGGCTTGATTGGCGTCGGAATCTTCTGAATCAGCGCCAGCTTTTGTCTCCGGTATTTCTCGTTGGTATAATTGATCAGTTCTTCCAGAGAAGAGCCTCTTAATCCCCGTGATTTCCAGGTAGGCATATTCCGCCCTCCCCTCTTCCGCCGGCGTCTTTATCGAATATTTCCTCCTGCCAGGAAATGCCTATACCGGTCAGCACCCTGCGAAAACGCTCTTCCAAAGGAGCCCGGAAGCATCGTCCCTCTAATCCGGGAAAGGGACAGTCCTGCCGGGGCATAATAAACTTCCCCGCATGAAGCAGCTGCCCTTTCAGGCCGAACCGCCGTTCAAATTTTTCATTAATTTCCTGTCTGCCATATTTGGAATCCCCAATAATGAAATGTCCTTCTGCGCTTAAATGCGCCCGTATCTGGTGGCTCCGCCCTGTAATCAGATGAATTTCCAGCAGGGTACAGCCCTCTGCCTTGTCCAGCGGACGGCATGCCGTCTCGATATATCTGGCATCTTTTTCCGGCCGGGCCAGTATCTCTGCCTTATTCCCGGCCTCTTTCCGCAGATATCCCTTTAACGTATATTCCCGGCTGACCTCTCCCCAGACCAGAGCATAGTACCATTTCTGACAACTTCGGTTCTTCAGGATCTCTGACAGTCCCTGAAGTCCCCGCAGCGTGATGCCGGCGGTTACGATACCGCTGGTATTCCGGTCCAGCCGGTTGCACACTGACGGTCTCTGTCTGCGCAGCCCCTCCTTGGTCAGCCTGCCGGTATTCAGCAGCCAGGACACCATATATTCATTAAGAGAGACATCCTCCGGCCTGGCCTTCTGAGTCAGCATTCCCCACGGCTTATTCAGCAGCAGAATGTCCTGATCCTCATAAATAACAGAAAAGGGGGGCTCTGCCTCCCTTCCCGCGGCCGCCGCCCGGGGCTGTGACTCTGTAAATTTCTCCACTGTCTCATCGGACAGAAACAGCCTGATCTGATCTCCGGCAGACAGCTTCTCAGAACCGTCAGCTTTTTTTCCGTTCAGGGTGATATTCTTTTTTCGCAGCATCTTATACAGAAAGCCTCTGGGCGCCAGCCCCATATATTTTCCCAGAAACTTATCCAGTCTCTGGCCGGCCTCCTGCTCTCCGATGTGGATTTCCCGCATACTGTTATCCTTTCTTCTTTGCCTGATCCTTTTTCTTATGAATATTCCGGATCGTCTTCCGCTTACGGGGCCTGGACTCCGGTTTTCCTTCTCCGGACCGACGCTGTCCGTCCCGGGGCGGCGGCGCGCCTGCCCCGGCCTCCGGCCTGACCAGGCACTCCGGCCCGTAACCGATCAGATCCTCCCGCCCGGCTGCCCGCAGCCCCTCCCGCACCAGTTCCCGGTTGCCCGGCATACGATACTGGATCAGCGCCCGCTGGACTGCTTTTTCATGGGGACTCACCGGCACATAGACCGGTTTCATATCCCGGGGATCCAGCCCCGTATAATACATGCAGGTAGAGAGGGTAGAAGGCGTAGGATAGAAATCCTGAACCTGCTGGGGCGTAAAATGAATATCCCGCACATATTCCGCCAGAGCCACCGCCTCCTTCATCGTACTCCCCGGATGGGAGGACATCAGATAGGGCACCAGGTACTGTTTCAGTCCCAGTTTCCGGTTTACCCCGGTATAGGCTCTGACAAACTCCTCATAAACCTGATGCTCTGGCTTTCCCATTCGCCGGAGCACCGGACCCGCCACATGTTCCGGCGCCACCTTCAGCTGGCCGCTGACATGATACCGGCACAATTCTTCCAGAAAATCTGTGTTCCGGTCGGCCATCACATAATCGAACCGAATGCCGGAGCGGATAAACACCTTCTTCACCCCCGGCAGACTGCGCAGCTTCCGCAGAAGACTGATGTAATCCTGATGGTCTGCCTTCAGGTTCCGGCAGGGGGAAGGGAAAAGACACTGACGGTTTCTGCACACACCCTCTGTCAGCTGTTTGCCGCAGGCAGGGAAACGGAAATCCGCTGTAGGCCCGCCCACATCATGAATATATCCCTTAAAATCCGGATCCTTCGTCAGCAGCACCGCCTCTCTCAGCAGGGAAGCATGGCTCCTGGACTGAATCACCCTGCCCTGATGAAAAGTCAGAGCGCAAAAGCTGCATCCGCCAAAACACCCTCTGCTGCTGACCAGGCTGAACTTCACCTCATCAAAAGCCGGAATGCCGCCTGCCTGGTCATAAGAAGGATGCCACCGCCTCCGATAAGGCATGTCGTAAATTCCATCCATTTCTTCCTGAGACAGCGGTCTGGAAGGCGGATTCTGGATCACCCAGCCCTGCTCGTCATAAGGCTCCGCCAGCACTTTGCCTGAAAACGAGTCTGTATTCTGATACTGGATATAAAAACTCGCCGCGTATTTTTTCTTGTCCTTCTTTAATTCACCAAATGGAGGCAGCAGCACTGCCTCTCTGATCGTGGAGATTTGATCCGGATCCTCTGTCCGAAATACCGTTCCCCGGACAAAGGTAATATCCTTCACATCGATTCCGCTGTTCAGAGCGTCAGCGATCTGAAGAGTAGCCCGCTCTCCCATGCCATAGCACAGCAGATCCGCCTGAGCGTCCAGCAGCACCGACGGCTTCAGGCGGTCAGACCAGTAATCATAATGAGCCATGCGCCGCAGACTGGCCTCAATCCCGCCGATAATCACCGGGACATCCCCATAAGCCTGACGCACCAGCCTGCTGTATACCGTACAGGCATAGTCGGGCCGTTTCCCCATCACGCCGCCCGGCGTGTAAGCGTCCCGGCTCCTGCGCTTCTTCGACACAGCATAATGATTTACCATGGAATCCATATTTCCCGCTGAAATCAGAAACCCCAGCCTGGGACGGCCGAATTCTGTCACCGAAGCGGGATCCCGCCAGTCCGGCTGGGGCAGCATAGCCACCCGGTAGCCCTGGGACTCCAGCAGACGGCTGAGAATCGCAGGACCGAAAGAGGGGTGATCCACATAAGCATCCCCGGTAATATATACGAAATCCGGCCTGTCCCAGCCCCTTTGCTCCATCTCCCCATGGCTGACCGGCAGAAAATCCGGGCAGCTGTCCAGATAATCAGAAGGAATCACTATCCTGCCAGCCTCTGCCTCCCAGTCATAATCCGGCCTGTACCAGACGCCGGTTCTCTGTCTTTTCTCATCTGTTTTTTTCTTCATCACCGACCTCCCATAACAGCCGTGTTCTTATAACAGCGCTCTGTAATCCTCTATGTAATAATCTGCCAGCCGTCTTTTCTCATCAGAGAGGCCGGCAGAAAACTCATCGGCCACAGCAGTCACCGTCATGCCGGCCCGTTTCCCGGCCCGGATTCCTGCCGGCACATCCTCAAATACCATGCAGGCTTCGGGGGAAACGCCCAGATTCCGGGCCGCCTGCAGATAAATATCAGGTGCCGGCTTTCCCGCCTTCACTTCACATCCTGTCACCACACTGGAAAAATACCGGTCAATTCCCCTGGCCTTCAATACACTGTCCACCAGCTGCCGGGAATTGCTGGTAGCGATTCCCGCCCGGATGCCTTCCGTTCTCAGCTGTTCCAGAAATTCCAGGGCACCCTCTTTCAGCGGCACATGATGAAGATACTTGTCCATGGCCATCTCATTCCATCTCTCCTTGATCTCATCCAAAGACAAAGGGATCGAAAAGCGCTCCTTAAAATAAACCGCTGTCTCGCTGAAGCTCATCCCCTCAATGGCATCATGCAGATCTTCCGGCACCTGCCAGCCGTATTCCCCAAGAAATTCAACATCAATCGGATCCCAGATCCACATGGAATCCACCAGTGTTCCGTCCAGATCAAACAGCACTGCCTTCATTTCTTTCATTTTGTCCTGTATCTTCATTTCTGCCGTCCCGGTCCTTCCTTTCACTGAATCTTCTGTACATTTCTTCTGGCCGCCACCACATCCAGCTGACGGCAGAAAGCTTCCAGTTCGTCCATCGTGCCATGTTCATAGAGATAGTAAAACTCACTCTGGATATTCGCAATGGCATCTTTATTTTCAGATCGGTACAGAGCCTGCAGATTTCCCAGGATATCCGCCACCAGGTTGGCCTTTTCCTTAAACATCTGCTGTGCCGCCCGCACCTCCTCCCGGATCTGGGACATTTCATAATCCAGATCCACCGTCGCCTGAGCAGAGGCAATCAGTCTCTTCTTGATGTGCTCTGGCATATTTCCCTTATATTTATACTGGAGAGAATGTTCGATCACCGCCCAGAAATTCATCGCCAGCGTGCGGATCTGAATCTCCACCGGGATCGTCTGTACGCCGTAGATGGTCTGCACCGTGTAGCGGACCACCAGATGATAGCTGCGGTAGCCGCTGGGCTTGGTGTGGCTGATATAATCGATCTCACTGTCCACTTCCATATCTGTTCGTCCCTTAATCTCCCGCACCACTTCCGGGATATCCTCCACGAACTGGCAGATCAGCCGGATGCCGGCGATATCCTCCAGCCTTTCTGTGGCTTCCTCAATGGGGATTCCCTTTTTTCTTGCCTTCTCCAGAATGCTGGACAGCGTCTTTACCCGTCCTTCTACCTGCTCAATAGGGGAATACAGTCCCGCCTGTTTATACTGAGAAATCATATCTTCAAATTTCACTACAAGTTCCTTTACCGCCAGCTGGTAAGGCACCAGCTGTTCTTTCCAAAGCTGTATCTCCAATTGCATCCACCCTTCCGCGTTCTGTCTTCTGCAGCAAACATCCGTTCCGTCCTGCATTGCCGTTTTTCATTATATCACATCTTTCCCGCAAAAGGCTGACAATTTTCTAGCAAATTTCCAGAAAAAGTATCCAGCTATAACCAAACCTATCCGATGTATTAATAGACAGAGCGATAATGATATGAAAAAGCTTTTTCTTCCAAATATCGCAGAATCCAGTATGGATTTACGCTGATTTCTTCACTGGTGCCGGCATTCAGATAAATACCCACATGCAGATGAACATCAAAATTTCCTGTCGTTCCCTCAACAGCACTGTAACCGGTATCTCCCATATAACCCAGCAGCTGGCCTGCTTTTACAGATACGCCCTCAGCCAGTCCCTCAGCGTAGGAAGCCAGATGAGCATAGTAATAATAACAGCCTGAAGGGGAGGTGACCCCTGCCCGGTAACCGCCCTGCTCCAGCCAGCCCAGCCGGGTTACCGTTCCGTCTGTCATACTGACCACCGGCAGCATCCCCCGCACATTGTCCCGATCCATCAGATCTGTACCCTCATGACTGCGCTCTCCTCCGTAGCTGCGGCTGTCGCCCCATCCGTTCTCATAGTTCAGGCGTCTGACATCCCGGTCCGGATCCAGCAGCACCGGAAAACAAGCCAGGTCAGACAGCAGAACCTGATAATGACTGCGCAGTCTTCTGTATTCTGCCGGCTTCTGGTTCTGAATGCCTGCATACAGCTGCTGAAACTGAAGATGGGACAGCCCGCCGGCCGTCCCATCGAAACAGTAGCCGCTGTTAATCATAGCCACTGTAATCACATCATAAGGGTCTTCCTTCCATTCATCGGCCAGCTCATACAGCCGCGCCAGACCGCCGTCAGGAAAATTCATTTTCCGGAACACACCTGACTTTTCTGTATCATACGCCAGCTGATAATAGGTAGAATTCACCATAAAGAAATCATGGAGCAGCAAAATCATCATTCCCAGTATTGCAATTGGAATCAGATAGTGAAAGCCCAGTTTTTTCACCAGATTTTTCAAACCATTTTTCTCACAGCAGATCTATTATTCTCCCTATATTTATGCAGCTGACGAGGCTGCTATTCCTGAAAGGCAGATCCTATTTAACCATTCACTGCTTCCAGCACCTGCTTGAGCAATTCATATGTTCTGGCAGTGGAAGCAATATTCAGCCGCTCAGAAGGTGTATGGACATCCTTCATATCCGGTCCGATGGAAACCGCGTCCAGGCCGGGCATTTTTTCCATCAGCAGACCACATTCCACACCCGCGTGAATAGCCTGTACTACCATCTCCCTGCCGGTAATGTCCCGGTAAACCTGACAGATCAGATCCCGCAGCCGGGAATGCTTCTGATACTGCCATGCCGGATAATCCCCTTCGGTATGGTAGCTTCCTCCCAGAAACTCAATCAGATACTTCAGCTTGTCAGAAACCAGCTGTTTTCTGGTAGCCACATTACTGCGGATCGAAAACCGGGCTGTAAAAGCATCTTCTTTCAGTTCCATAATGCCCAGATTCAGAGAAGTTTCGACCAGACCTTCCATATCTGTACTCATATGCTGTATTCCATAAGGCGCCTCCATCAGCAGAAAGATCATCTTCTGCTGATCCACAGGGGATATTGCTGTTCCGGTCTGTTCTCCCAGATCAGTTACTGTCAGCTCGACCCCCGGATCTGTATTAGCATATTCCGCCTTCCAGACCGCCAGAACATCCTCTGCCGTTTTCTTCACATCTCCTCCCTGAGAACCATCCGCAAAAATCACTGCAAAAGCCTCTCTGGTGATGGCGTTATCCTTTGAGCCTCCTGCCAGCTCCCGGACAGCAAAAGGCAGTTTCTGGTCCAGCGCAAACAGCAGCCGCCCCATCAAAATATTGGCGCTGGCCCGCTCTTTATTAATATCACCGCCTGAGTGGCCGCCGAACAATCCGCTGATCTCCAGGCGGTACGCCTGTCCTGTCACCTCGGTCCGCCTTACCGGCAGCGTCAGGTCAGCCCGCAGTCCGCCGGCACAGCTGGCCAGCAGAAAGCCTTCTTCCTCAGAGTCCAGGTTGATCAGATAACGGCTGCGGCAGCCAGACATATCCAGACCTCTGGCGCCGTCCATACCCACTTCCTCTTCTGTAGTAAAGACACATTCCAGCGCCGGATGAGCCAGGGTATCATCCTCCAGAATCGCCAGCGCCATCGCCACAGCGATTCCGTCATCTCCGCCCAGAGTGGTATCCCTGGCGCCGATCCATCCGTCCTCCACAAACAGATCCAGGGGATCTTTCAGAAAATCATGGGAAGATGTGCCCAGCTTCTCCGCTACCATATCCAGATGTCCCTGGAGCATCACTGTCGGCCCGTTCTCATATCCCGGGGACGCCGGTTTTTTAATAATAATATTATTCCACTCATCCTGCACACACTCCAGTCCCATCCGCTCAGCCTGCTCTCTGCAGTAATCGCTGACACCTTTTGTGTTTCCGGAGCCATGGGGAATTCTGCATATTTCCTCAAAAAAATGAAACACTCTGGCGGGCTCCAGCCCGGCTAATCTGTAATCCATACAAATACCTCCTGCTATTGGCATATTCAATCCTTATTTTACAGATTCTATTCAAAAAATCAACTGAATACAGTAAAATAACTCTATTTTTCTTCGGGGTGATGTTTTTTGAAAATCAGAAGTGTACATATCGTGCTGGGCCTAGTTTTCATTTTCCTCCTCTGTTTCCCCCAGATCGCGAAGGAAGGAGCCTGGGCAGGCCTGACCCTCTGGGCGCGCACCGTCATCCCTGTCCTCTTTCCTTTTATCCTGGCCTCCAACCTGTTTGCCGCTCTGGGTATGGCCGCCGGAAAATGGTACGCCATTCTGCTGGGATTCCTCTGCGGCTATCCCATGGGCGCCAAAGCTGCCGGTGACCTGGTGAAGCAGGGCGCGGTCACCAGAGAACAGGGGCAGTGGCTGATGTGCTGCTGCAACCTGCCCAGCCCCATGTTTCTCACCGGATTCATCCGGATCCCGGCCGTCACTCTGGCGGTCTATCTGCCCGCCCTCCTGCTCCTGCTGCCTGTATTCTTTTTCCGCCCGAAACAGGAGAAAGGGATCCTCTTTCCGGACACCTCCCTTTCATCTATGTCCCTCCCTGCCCTGTCTCACAGCCGGCCGCCGCATGAGCCGCAAGCGTCTCCTGCCAGCCTCCAGCTTCTGCTGGAACAGGCCATGGAGCAGTCGGTTAAATTAATCATCAAAATAGGAATTTATATTATGATTTTCTCCATACTATCTGTATGTATTCAGAAAATCACCATCCTGGACCCTTTTATCAGAACCCTGCTGCTGGGGCTGAATGAGATGACCATCGGGATCAGCACTGCGAAATCCATGGGCTTCTCCCTGCGCCGCCAGGCCATCCTCTGCACCGTATTCTGCACCTTCGGCGGACTGTCCGGCCTGTCCCAGACCAAAAGCGTCACCGAGGACACCGGCCTGTCCATGAACTATTACATCTGCGTCCGTCTGATCCATGTACTGATCTCACTGGGACTTTTGTTTTTCCTGATCCGGTAGTTCAAAAAAGTTTAAAAACGATTTTATATCATCTATCCATAATCTGTCATCTCCGCCAGAACATGCTAGAGTATTCCCTTCCGGAACGCACATACTATGGGTGTAACAAGATAACTGTTACAAAAAACAAAAAGAGAAGGAGGCGTTTCATAATGTCTAATTCAACAAAAAACAGAATTGAAGTACCTGAAGCAAAAGAAGCTATGGACAAATTCAAAATGGAAGTTGCGGACGAACTGGGTGTGCCGTTATCCAACGGTTATAACGGTAATCTGACTTCTTACCAGAACGGTTCTGTCGGCGGTTATATGGTCAAGAAAATGATCGAAGCTCAGGAGAAGCAGATGTCTGGTAAATAATCTCAAACCACAGACAGACATGGAAAGCCGGAAGAAATCAAACATGTTCTTCCGGCTTTCTTCTGCTTTACTCATACCGCAGCGCATCAATCGGATTCATTTTCGCCGCCTTGTTGGCTGGATAATAGCCGAAGAAAATGCCGATGGCCATGGAAAACAGCAGGCTGAAAAGAATGCTGGCGGCTGTCGGGCTGGCCGCGTATCCCAGCAGGGACGCGCCGGCGCTGCCCAGGCCGACTCCCACGCAAACCCCCAAAAATCCGCCGATCAGGCAGATAATCACCGCTTCAATGATAAACTGAACGCGGATTGAACCATTGGAGGCCCCCAGAGCTTTCCGGGTTCCGATCTCCCTGGTGCGCTCACTGATGGAAACCATCATGATATTCATCACACCGATCCCTCCTACCAGCAGGGAGATGCCGGCCACTGCCGCAATCGCCAGTTCTACCGTATCCAGCGTCTCCATCATGGTAGAAACCATAGATTCCATACTGTATGCGGACACTTCATAATTTTCATTATTATAATAATAACGATTTAAAAAAGTCTCGATCTCATCTGACAGAGTAGTGGAATCACTCCCTGCCCCGGTCACAATAGTCAGGCTGGTATAGCCGTCATCAGAATGATTCTGGGCTTTGGCCGTCTCCAGCGGAATATAAAGGGTTGTGGTCACGTCTGATTCAGAAGAAACAGACACACCGCTTTCCTCATATTCATAAACGCCTACAATCGTATACGTTTCATACTGATTGTTCACAGTAACGCTTATGGTGCTCCCCAGAGCCGCGGAGGGGGCAGAAGCAAAAAGATTTTCCACCAGCAGGTCAGAAACCATCGCCACCTTTTTCTCTTCCTCATAATCCTGGTCGAGGAAGCTCCGTCCTGCCAGCAGGGTCAGCTCATTGGCGGTAAAATAGTCTGCATTGACGCCGGAAATGGATACAGAGGCCGTATTTCCGCTGTCCGACACACTGCCGCTTCCCACAGATTCCTCCAGGGAAATGGCTGTGATGCTGTCGCTGAAATTTTCCTTCAGATCTTCCAGCATATCATCTGTCATGTAATCCCCAGAAGAATATGTGGTTCTGCCCCGGCTCATATCAAAGGTCATCCCGTCGCTGCCCGATTCTGTCTGGGTCTTCTGCGTCAGCCCCACCGTGATATTGTTGACCCCCATAGACTGCATGGAAGTAGATATGGAGGATGACAGTGAATTTCCTACTGTGACGATGGCGATCACAGAGCCGATGCCGATGATGATTCCCAGCATGGTCAGCAGCGCCCGCATTTTATTGCTCCGCAGGCTGCTGCAGGCCATTTTAATATTTTCCCATATCATAGCATCCCGCCCTTTCTCTCTCCGATAAAAACGCCGTCCCGCATCGTGATAATCCGTTCTGTCTCCTCTGCCAGTTCCCCGGAGTGAGTGATCAGGATAATGGTCTTGCCATGCTCCCGGTTCAGTTTATGGAAAATGTCCATGATCATCCGGCCTGTTTTTGAGTCCAGGGCGCCGGTAGGCTCATCTGCCAGCAGAATCGAAGGGTCATTTGCCATAGCTCTGGCGATGGCCACTCTCTGCTTCTGACTGGCCGCTGCTGTCAGTGCTCCCGGAAGCAGTTCCTGAGCCGGACAGGATCACCCGCATGCCTTCTTCCAGTTCATCACTGGAAACCTCCACATAATAATCTCCTTCCATGCCCACAGTAACCTCTACTTTTTTCCGCCCGCTTTCTGACTCACTGTCGCCTGCCTCAGTCTGCACATAGACAAAGCTGTTTCCTTCCTCATCCGTCTGAATCGCGTCATAGGGAACAGCCAGCACATCCTCGCTGGCTTCCAGCACAATATTCATCTGCGCCGTCATGCCGATGCGGAGCCTGTCGTTGTCCTGGTCAATAGACGCCTCCATCCGGTACACGGCACTCCCGCTTTCAGAGTCCTCCGGCGTCACCGCCACATATGTGATGGTTCCGGTCAGCTCCTCATCTCTGGTGGCATCTGTCTTGAATACAATCTCCATGCCTTCCTCAATATCGGCAATATCATATTCATCAATATGCGCCGTGATGATAAAGGTCTCACAATCCTCCAGCACAAAGGCTGAACCGCCCTCAAAGGCGCTTCCTGCCGTCACATTGACAGAGGTAACCGTACCGTCACAGGGCGCCACCAGAGAATACTCCTCCAGCTGGGCCTCATATTCCTCCATCTCGTTTTCCGACTGCTGATTGCTGCTCTGGATATCCAGCTGTGTCTTGCTCAGATTATCCTGAGAGTCCTGTACGCTGGCGCTCTGGCTGCTGGCTGTGGAGGACTGGGATGAGACAGCGTCCTCATAGGCCGTCTCACTGTTCTCCAGGGTCTCCTGCAGCTGCTCCACCTCTGTCTCCAGCTGTTCCCGTTCCTGCACCGCCGTATTATAATTGGTCTCAGCTTCCGTATAGCTCTGGCTCAGGGATTCATATTCCACCTTCACCTCATTCAGAGAAATCGTCGCCTCATAAACCGCGTCCTGGGCGTCATTCATCTCCTCCTCCGCTTCATCCAGCGCTTCCTGTTCCTCCGCTGACAACGTTTCTGCAGCTGTCATCTGCGCTTCATTTGATGATAAGGTGGAAGCGGAATCCGTTCCGCCTGCCAGCCGCCACGCCGCCTCAGCCGATTCCAGCTCTGCCTGAGCGTCGCTCAGCGCCCGGTTCCGCTCATCATAGGCCGCCTTTACCGATTCATAAGAGGACTTAACCGATTCATAGGTTTCATATAGACTGTTCTCTTCCTCCTGCTTTTCCGCCAGCTCGGCCTGCTTTTCCGCCAGCTCGGCCTGCTTTTCCTCCAGCTCTGTCTGCGCCTCCGTCAGACTTTCCTGGGCACTGGCCACATTTTCCGCAGCCTTTTCGTTCTCTGTCTGCTGATTTTCCTGAGCTGACGCCAGGCTGCGCTGGGCCGATGAAAGAGTCAGACTGTTCTGGGCGTCAGTGATCTCCTGGCTTTCCTGGGCCTGAGCGATCTGCTCCTCCACATCCTCAGAGTCAAAGACACAGAGAATATCTCCTTCCTTTACCTCGTCCCCCTCTGATACAAGAACCTCCGTCACTTTAACATTGCTGACCGATGACGTAATCGAGCGGCTGTCAGAACTCTCCACAGTGCCCACTGCGCTGATGGAATTCATAATGGTCTGACGCTCCACCGCAGCCGTCTGCTCTGCCGCCATGCTGATGCCGGCGTCAGGATTCGGCCTGGCAGAATACAGCGCCGTACCCCCTACAATTACAACAATCAGTACAGCGCTTACCACGATCCGATATTTTTTCCGGTAAAAATGCCTTACCTTATCCCGGATCCTTTTAAAACCTGACGGCGATGCCGGCCGAAGTTCTCCAGTTCCGGATGTTATAACTGTCCGAACTTTTTTCTTCTTCGAAGGCATCGCCGCACGAAATGACTGCCACAGTTTTCTGACCTTTTTACGCATATATCCTCCTGTCTTTGCTGATCCGGCTGTATCCGCTATCTCACCTCCTGTCTTTGCGCACCAGCAGGCCGGGAAAATCCTAATGCCCGGCGTTCCGCAAATGATCGGATTTGCACCGAATACAATAAATAAAAATGATAGATTCATCACGCATCTTTATTTTAAACTACAGGAATTTTGTGTCCATTTTGTGGAAATGTCGTGAAAAGTCCTTGAACTGTGAATTATTTTTTGCTTTTCCGGGAAATTCACCTGCTATTTACTATTGTAACTCTTATCCGTCCTGTTCCCCTTCATTGGCCTCCTCAAATACCAGCGAGGCCTCCGTCGATTCTCCTTCCGGGAAAGTGGCCCGCAGCACCGCCTGCGGCCAGTTCAGAGACACGCTGACATGGCGTCCCTTTTTCGCGGCGCAGCCCTCCAGGATTTTCATAAGTTCCCCTAATACTTCTCTCGTCAGATAGCTGCCTCTCCAATGAAATGTAAATGCCCGGTTTTTTTTCACTGCCTGACAGGCCCGGTTTTCAATATCTTCGTATTTGGTAAAGGACAGTTTTTTCTCCAGATAATAGAAACGGCTGCCATCTGTACAAGGCGGCAGAGGCATCAGGGCAGGTTCATGGTCCCGAAATACTTTTCTGTCATCCAGATTAAAATAATCATATCGAATCTCCTGTCCGCTGACGGAAAGATCAAAGGTTGCGTCCAGATGATAGTATTTCCCCTCAATCCGAACCACATTCCAGGCATGGCGGTAGCGGATTCCCCTGTCTGGATTAGCCTCTGAAATTCCGATGATGCACCAGATCCCCAGGGCATCACACAATACTTTCACTGCCTTGGCGATGCCTTCGCACACCCCTACGCCATGGCCCAGAGGTCCGATAATTTCATGGGAATAAGCCTTTTTCAGTTTATCATAGCGCACATTTTCGCAGATAAAATCATGAATATACTTTTCCTTTTCCCATTCACCCAGTCCCCTTGCCTGGCGGGCCAGCTTTTCCACTCTGGCTCTCATATTTTTCTGATGTTCTTTGATCTTTGACTTTTCGAAAAGATACTCCGGCAGTACCTGCAGATTGCCGGAATCAGGATAATCCCGATATCGAAAGCCTGTCGCCCAGAAAATCTCCGGACAATCCAGACGAAGCTGAAAAAAAATGTCTGCCAGTTCTCCAGGCATCATGCGAGGCACCAGAAAAGAATCCGCAAGAGACAGAATGCCCGTTTTCATAGCATGGCAGGCATTCTGCTGCATTTTATTCATGTGTTCATAATAATAAAATTCCATATCAAATTACCTGTTTTTCCTCTGCTGAATTCCTTCAATTATATCATAGTTATTTCTTTTTGGGTAGAACGGGCAGGCGGAAAGGCCGGCAGCAAAATAAATACAAATCCGCAGGTAATAATTGACAATATCACGGTAAACCGATACAATGAAAAAAAGGGGTGAACGATTATGATCCAGGAAATTATGCAGCAGAAAAACATATCCATATACCGGTTAGCCAAAACCACCGGTATTCCCTACACTACTGTGAACGACATCTGCAATGGCAGAGCACATCTGGGACGGTGCAGCGCCGAAACCGTATACCGGCTGGCCAAAGGGCTGGGCGTCTCCATGGAGTCACTGCTGGAGTCCTGTCTGAACAGCCGGGTCAGCTTCGAACTGTACAGAAGGAATGTGCGCCGGCGGCTCATGGAGCTGGGTGATCTCCCGTTTCTGGCTGAGGCACTGAAGCAGGATGACATCAGCCGCTACTACCATCTGAAATGGTATCCTGAAGCCCTCTATCTTCTGGCTGTGGTGGACTATATCAGCAGGCTGAACCACATTCCTCTGTGTGAGGAATATGATGATCTGCGCCGATGCAGACTGGCGGAAACCGTTTATCCGGCCGGCATTCTCAGCGTAGCTGCCGCATCCGGCAGCCCGTATCCTCTGGTGCACGCGGCCAAAACCGCCGTGTCAGAATTTAAGCATTACAACTTCGGAGAAAGGGAGGTGCGAAATGTCATTTGACGCAATGAATGTCATTACCCGTGAAGATCTGGACCTTTTATTAAACGACCTGTCAAGAGAATACCGGAAGCAGGTAAAAAAAGACGCCCCCGCGGAAATCATTCTGACTGGCGGCGCCTCCATTCTGATTAATTACGGTTTTCGGGACACGGATTTCTACCTTGATGCCATTATATACGCTCCTCCTGCCATGGAGGAGGCCATCCGCCAGGTCGGCGGCCGCCATCATCTGCCGGAGGGATGGCTGAATCAAGGCGCTTCCGCCGCCTCCCCTTCCTGGTCTCCCCATCTGGCCCGGTATGCTGCCTACTACCGTACATATTCCGATGTTCTGATCGTCCGGACCATCCGCGCCGAATACCTGATTGCCATGTACCTCCGCGCCTGCCGGAAGTACACCATCGATTTTCTGGATGTCATCGGCATACTGGCAGAGCAGCAAAAACTGGGAAAACCGGTTACTATGGAGATGATCCGCGTTGCCGCCAAAAACCTGTACGGCACCTGGGACAGCATCCCAACCTTCTCCAGACGCTATATTCGGAATGTGATGAAAAACGGAGATTACGCCGAATACTACAACCGTGTCACAGCCCAGGGACAGGCCATTAAAAATATTCCGATAACGTTTGCAGAAAATCAAAACCCGGCAGATACCGACCCATCTCAGGCCCAGGATATGAGTGCGGCGATCCGGCAGTTTACCGTCAGGCGGGCCAGCCGGGCCGCCATTCTGGAACAGCTTCGTCATGAATTGTAGACAAAAGAAGCCCCGGAAACTTTATAACTGCGAAAAATCCGTAATTATAAGGCTTCCGGGGCCTTGTGTTACTCAAATTATTAATTCTGCTTTTTCAGACAATAACCGGAAATTACTTTCCAGCCATCTGTGCGGCTACTTCCTCCGCAAAGTTTTCGCTCTTCTTCTCCAGGCCTTCTCCTGTCTCGAAACGAACAAAGCCTTTGATCTTGATCTTTGCGTTGTTTGCCTTCGCTACTTCTTCTACATATTTGGAAACGATCTGCTTTCCGTCCTCTGCCTTCACATAAACCTGATCCATCAGACAGATTTCCTTCAGCTCTTTGTTGATACGTCCCATTACCATGCCGTTGATAATTTTATCGTTCGCATCCGGCTTCTCATTTTTTGCGGCCACAGTCAGAATTTCTTTTTCTCTCTCAATGTAGTCTGCGTCTACTTCATCTCTGTTTGTGTAGAGAGGCTTCAGAGCCGCGGCCTGCATTGCCACGTTTTTCGCCATCTCTTCCACAGCAGGATTGATCACATCTGTCTCCACATCTACCAGCACGCCGATCTTTCCGCCGGCATGGATATAAGAAGCGACAAAACCATTTTCTTCTTTAATCTGCTTAAATCTTCTGATATTCATGTTCTCGCCGATTACCGCGATCTGAGCAGCCAAAGCTTCCTTCACTGTCATGGAAGGATCCGCTTCCCAAGGCTCAGCCATGAATCCGTCGATATCTGCCGCAGAAGTCTTTAATGCCTGCGCCGCAACCTGTGCCACATAGTTTCTGAACTTCTCATTCTTTGCCACAAAGTCCGTTTCTGCGTTTACTTCTACAGCGACTGCATTCTTGCCGTCCTCAGACACACAGGTTGTAACCAGACCTTCAGCAGCGATTCTGCCAGCCTTCTTCTGTGCGGTAGCCAGTCCTTTTTCTCTCAGAAAATCAACCGCTTTATCCATATCGCCGTCTGTAGCCGCAAGAGCTTTCTTGCAGTCCATCATGCCGGCGCCTGTCATCTCTCTTAACTCTTTTACCATTGCTGCGGTAACTGCTGCCATAATTATGCTTCCTCCTGTACTTCTTCCTGCGCTTCTTCCATTACTGCTTCATCTTCTGCCACAGCTTCTTCGCCGTAAGCTTCACCCTGGCTCGCCTCAACCACAGCGTCTGCCATCTTGGACACGATTAATTTTACAGCTCTGATTGCGTCATCATTGCCCGGAATTACATAATCCAGTTCCTCCGGATCACAGTTCGTATCAGCGATGCCGATTAACGGAATACCAAGTGTATGCGCTTCCTGTACACAGATTCTTTCCTTTTTGGGATCTACTACGAAAATCGCGTCAGGCAGTTTCTTCATTTCTTTGATGCCGCCCAGGTTCTTCTGCAATTTCTCCAGTTCCTTCTTTAACGCGATAACTTCCTTTTTAGGCAGTACATCGAATGTACCGTCCTCCTGCATTGCCTCAATCTTTTTCAGTCTTACGATTCTGCTCTGAATGGTCTTGAAGTTGGTCAGCATACCGCCCAGCCATCTCTGGTTTACATAGAACATACCGCAGCGTTCTGCCTCTGTCTGAATTGCGTCCTGTGCCTGCTTCTTTGTTCCCACAAACAGAATTGTGCCGCCGTTTGCCACTACATCTGCTACCGCATTATAGGCTTCATCTACTTTTCCTACAGATTTCTGTAAGTCAATGATATAGATACCATTTCTTTCGGTATAAATGTAAGGAGCCATCTTAGGGTTCCATCTTCTTGTCTGATGTCCGAAATGTACACCAGCTTCCAGCAGCTGCTTCATTGAAATTACGCTCATTTTCTTACCTCCATTTGGTTATTCTTCCCTGCGTGTCATGGAATCCAGCTGAGCAAATACACTGGGCTCCGGCTTTTTCAAAGACTGTCTTCCGGCAGCACCCTTTCAAAAATAGACGCAGGTGTTTTTTCAGCCTTATCAGTATAGCACACCCGAAACAGTTGTGCAAGGGGTTTTTGGCTGCAAAGAGGGCAAAATGGTCCAAAGCGCCAGAGGCAAAAAGACCAGCGGTCTTTCCTGCGTCCGCAGATATCCCCGCTGATCTTTTTTCCCTGAATGTTTTATTATTTCCGCAGTTTCTTCAGTTCATCGAAAACCACATCGTTGATTACTTTGATATAGGTACCCTTCATACCGGAAGAACGGGATTCAATGACACCTGCGCTTTCAAATTTCCGCAGTGCATTCACAATCACGGAACGGGTTATGCCGACCCGGTCTGCAATCTTGCTGGCTACCAGAATTCCCTCGTTGCCCTCCAGTTCATCAAAGATGTGCTGGATTGCTTCCAGTTCTGAGAAAGACAGCGTACTAATAGCAGATTTTACAATATTGACCTTCCTCATCTCCTCCGCGCTTTCTTCATTTACAGAACGCATCATTTCCAGTCCGACTACCGTTGTGCCGTACTCGCTGAGAATAATATCATCAATGTCATACTGATCGTCGCATTTATAGATAAAGAGAGTGCCCAGACGCTCTCCGGCGATATCGATCGGCGTGATAATTGCCTGATATTTCTTGATATTTTCTGTAAATCCCAGTGTAGCCAGATTCACATTTTCCTTGGTGGACAGGACACTGAGCAGCCGCTCATTCAACAGTTCATCGATATGACCGCCTACCTGATCCGCAATCAGCTCCTCAATCTCTTCCACGCCTTTGCACAAACCAACACCCAGAACTTTTCCCTTCTTACTGATTACCAGTATGTTTGAATTTAAAATATCGCTGAGCACCTCGCAAATATCATTGAAAACAACTTTGGATGAATTATTATTGTGCAGCAGCTTGTTAATTTTTCTTGTCTTGTCCAGTAATTGTACACTCATTACAATCCTCCTCTTTAGAAAATTCCAAGTTGCCCGTACTACGTTCATACTAACATAGAATTTTCCGAAAAGCAAGTGTTTATGTGTGTTTTGTTTAAATTGTTTATACTTTTGGTTTATTTGTTGCATAACCACAGGTTTGATCTGCACATGTCAGTTTATTTCCTTTCTCCACCATATAGCCGCCGCAGCGGGGACATTTTTCATTGGAAGGCTTCTGCCATGACATAAAATCGCACTCCGGGCTGTTCTCACATCCGTAATATTTTCTGCCTTTTTTCGTCTTTTTAACCAGGATCTCGCCGCCGCACTTCGGACATTTTACGCCGGTTTTTTCAAAATACGGCTTGGTGTTTTTACACTCCGGAAATCCGGAGCAGGCCAGAAATTTTCCGTGGGGCCCATACTTAAAGACCATCCGGCGGCCACACAGTTCACATACCTGGTCTGACACCTCATCTTCGATTTTCACCTTTTCCAGTTCCTGCTCGGCTGCTTTGACAGCCGCTTCCAGATCTGGATAAAAATTGCGGACCACTGTTTTCCAGTTAACCTTTCCCTCTTCAACCATATCCAGCAGAGACTCCATATTAGCGGTGAAACTGACATCTACGATACTGGGAAATGCCTTTTTCATCATATCATTTACGGCTTCCCCCAGTTCCGTCACATATAAATTTTTATTTTCCTTTACGATATACCGTCTGGCCAGCAGAGTCGTGATAATCGGCGCATAGGTACTGGGGCGCCCGATACCATCTTCTTCCAGGGCTTTTACCAGAGATGCCTCTGTATAATGAGCCGGCGGCTGAGTAAAATGCTGTTTTGGATCATATTCTTTCAGCATCAGCCGGCTGTCCATGGTCAGCGCCGCCACCGCCTTATTATTTTCAGTTTTCTCTTCATCGTCTGTATAAACCGATAAGAAACCGTCAAATTTCAGCCGGGAAGCTGACGCCGAAAAGGGATAACCTGCCGCGTCAATCCGCACATTTACTGTCTCATAAACAGCGCCGGCCATACGGCTGGCAGTAAAACGTTTCCATATCAGCTGGTACAAACGGAACTGGTCTCTGGAAAGGGACTCTTTCAGCGCTGCCGGCGTCAGACGAATATCTGTCGGCCGGATCGCCTCATGAGCATCCTGCACTTTTCCATTCTTTTTCGCCGACTGAACAGGACTTCCTACATACTGTGCTCCGTATGTTTCTTCAATATATGCTTTCGCAGCCGCTGCCGCTTCTTCTGACACACGAACAGAATCGGTACGCAGATAGGTGATAACGCCGACTGTTCCGTTCCCCTTTATATCAATTCCCTCATATAACTGCTGTGCCAGACGCATGGTCTTGGATGTGGAAAAATTCAAAACCTTGGATGCCTCCTGCTGCAGTGTACTTGTAGTAAAAGGGAGCGGCGCTTTTTTCGCCCTCTCTCCATTTTTAATCGAAACAATCTGAAATTCCGCTTTCTCCAGATCTTTCATGATCTGATCCAGCTGTTCTTTATTGCTGATGGTATCTTTATATTTTACAACAATTTCTTTTTTCGACTTTTCCTCCGTCAGACAGGCGTCCAAAGTCCAATATTCTTCCGGAATAAATGCATTAACCTGCTCTTCCCGATCACAGATCAGCCGCAAAGCCGCAGACTGTACCCGTCCGGCACTCAGGCCCCTTTTAATTTTCGCCCACAGCAGCGGGCTGATGGTATATCCCACCATTCTGTCCAGCATCCTTCGGGCCTGCTGGGCATCCACCAGATCCATATCAATCTCTCTTGGCTGTTTCAGAGAAGCCTTGACAGCATTTTTTGTGATTTCGTTAAATGTAATTCGCTGAACTTTTTTATCCTCCAGCTTCAGTGCGTGATAAAGATGCCAGCTGATCGCCTCTCCTTCCCGGTCAGGGTCGGTTGCCAAATATATTTTATCTGCTTTTTTTACCTTTTTGCGCAGGTTTGCCAGCAGATCTCCTTTGCCTCTGATGGTAATATATTTTGGTTCATAATCATGTTCAATGTCAATACCCAGCTGACTCTTCGGCAAATCCCTTACATGGCCGTTCGACGCTTCCACATCATAGTTGGCCCCCAAAAATTTTTTAATCGTTTTTACTTTTGCCGGTGACTCTACAATTACCAGATATTTCGCCATATCATTCTCCTACTATGTTATTACTGCATAATAATTCCATTCCGTACGTTTAATCAGCCCTCTGATCTCAAGCTGTACCAGTGCCTGCGCCGTTTCCCGGACAGACAGGCCTGATCGCCGCGCGATCTCCTCCAGGCTTCTCGGACGTAAATCGAGACCACTATACACCTTTTTTTCGACGAAAACAAGTCCCATTTCAATTTCTTTAGAAGATTTTAATTCAATTTTACGATCAGGCGCCAAAATTTCCAGAATGTTTTCCGGGGAAGCCAGCAGTCCTGCTCCACTCTGAATCAGCTGATGACATCCCTCCGACAGAGGATCTGTCACCATCCCCGGAAGAGCGAATACCTCCTTTCCCTGATCCAGGGCATATTCCGCAGTAATCAGCGATCCGCTTCTTTTTCTTGCCTCAATCACCGCCACCAAATCTGAAAGTCCGCTGATCAGCCGGTTGCGCTGCGGAAAATGCCATCCCTCCGGCCGGGAACCCGGCGGAAACTCCGAGATCAGGCCGCCCTTAACCGGGATCTGGCTGTAAATGTCATAATTTTCTATAGGATAGCACTGGTCCGTCCCGCAGCCCAATACCGCAAAGGTCGCCCCGGTCTCCATGGCTCCCTCATGGCCGGCCCTGTCGATTCCCGCAGCCATCCCGCTGATTACCTGGATATCGGCGGCGGCCAGAAACCTGCCGGTGCGCCTGGCCATCTCTCTCCCATAATGGCTGCATCTTCTGGCGCCCACGATGGCAGCGCCCTTTTCATGGGCCGACGGGAGCCGCCCTTTTACATACAGCCCGCAGGGCGGCCCGTAGATATGGAGCAGTCTCCGGGGGTATTCCGCATCCTCCAGCGTAATCAGCCGGATGTCCTTTTCCTTCATCCGCTCATAGCCCTTCCAGATACTGTCTGTCTCCCTCCTGCTATCCAAAAACAGCGCCAGTTCCCTCGGCGTCAACAGATTCTGCCCTGTCAGTTCTTTTTCTTCTATATTATATAGCCGCTCAGGATCCGGCATGAACCTGAGCAGCCTGATTTTTTTCTCCGGCGGCAGTTTCTCCACACCGCACAGCCAGTGCCAGTACCACAGTCTATCCTCTGCCATCAGTATCGCTCCTCCACTCCCCAATATTTTTCCACAGCGCTCCGATAAAAAACTGCCTCACTTAAATGAGCCGCCTGAATACGTTCCCCGCCGTCCAGGTCTGCCACTGTCCGGGCCACCTTCAATATCCGGTTCCAGGACCGGGGCGTCAGCCGCATTTTCCGGCACACATCCTTCAGGAAATCTTCCTCCTCCCTTCCCAGTGCACAGAACTGTTTCACCTGGCTGCCGGACATCTGGCCGTTAAACCGGATGGAAAGTCCCTGAAACCTGCGGGACTGAATCCTGTGGGCCGCTTCCACCCGCTTCCGGATAGCGGCTGAGGACTCCGCCTCCTGATCTGCCCTCCAGTCATCGTAATCCAGGCAGGCCACCTCCACGATCAGATCCAGCCGGTCCAGCAGCGGCCTGCTGACTTTGTCCCGGTACTGCCTGACCGAATGGAAGGTGCAGGCACACTGGTTCCGGTCCGGATAATAACCGCATTTACACGGGTTCATAGCTGCGCACAGGAGAAAATCAGCAGGAAAGCGGCAGGTTTTCTGCAGTCTTGAGACAACGATCTCTTTTTCCTCCAGCGGCTGCCGGAGACTCTCCAGCGATGAGCGGGAAAATTCAGGAAGTTCATCCAGAAAGAGGACACCTCTGTGGGCCAGTGTAATCTCTCCCGGTCTGGGAATGGAACCGCCTCCGATGAGGGCGGCTGCAGAAATGGTATGGTGGGGTGCGCGAAAGGGCCTGTTCTGAATCAGCCTGCCATGATCCTTCAGCAGGCCGCACACACTGTAGATTCTGGTCACCTCCAGCTTCTCTTCCTCATCCATAGGCGGAAGAATTCCTGGAAGCCGTCTGGCAATCATGGTTTTTCCCGCTCCCGGCGGGCCGACACACAGCAGGTGGTGCATACCGGCAGCGGAGATCTCTGCCGCACGTTTCACCGTCTGCTGTCCATTCACATCGCAGAAGTCCCATTCCGCTTCAGGTTCACGGCAGGCATGGAATCCGACAGTTCCAGCCATGGGCCCGGGATGACGCAGCCAGTCTGCCGCTTCTTCCAATGACCGCAGTCCCGCTGCCTGAATTCCTTCCACCAGCTGGGCCTCTTCCAGATTTCCTTGCGGAACAACAATCCACCGCAGTCCTTTTTTCCTGGCTGTAAATGCTGCGGGAAGAACACCGGGCACACTATATAACCTGCCATCCAGTCCCAGTTCCCCACAGAACATGCAGTGAACAAGGAGGTCATTCGGCACCAGTCCCAGAGCGCCGAGAACGGCTGCGGCGATAGGAAAGTCAAATCCTGCACCTGACTTTCTCATATCTGCCGGGGACAGATTAATGGTAATCCGCTTTGGAGGAATCCGAAATCCGGAATTCTTCAACGCAGTGCGAACCCGCTCCCTGGCCTCCTTTACTTCAGAGGACAAAACACCCACCATATCAAATGAAGGAAGGCCGTCACTGACATCAGCCTCTACTGTGACCGGCACACTGTCTACACCATAGATTGCCGCTCCATATACCTTACCGAACATCTCTTCCTCCTGTCCATTCAAAACACACTCACAATTATTCCGCCGAACAGGCAGCTTACGTTTTTCATAGTTCTATTATACGCAAAAGCAGGCGGGAGTTCAATTCACAACCCATGCCGCCTGCCTGCCAGTTATGTTCAAAATTGTGCCAGTTATTCTTCGTTTTCTGCCATTTCCTCTATATGCATGTTCAGCCACTGCAGGATATCCTGATACACCTGATACCTGTCCATTTCATTCACCAGCTCATGCCGGTCATCCGGATACAGCTTCATATGTATATCCTGGATACCGAGATGTTTCATACTCTGATAAGCCTTTTCCACGCCATCGCCAAAACCGCCTACCGGATCCTGATCCCCCGAAAGAAATAAAACCGGCAGCCCCTTCGGAATCCTCCCAAACTGTTTCTCATGAGCCAGATCCCGCAAAACTGCAAAGAAACAATGATATGCCGATGCGGTAAACCAGAAATTGCACAGCGGATCCTGATTATAGCGTTCCACCGATTTCCGCTCCCGGGACAGCCAGGCATTGGGCAGCCCCTCTTTCCGAAAAGCTCTGTTATAACTGCCAAGTGTCAGTTCCACCAGAAGGCGGCTGCGGTAACGTTTTCCCCGCAAAATACAAACTGCCCCTGACAGCACCCAGCCCAGATTTGCCAGCGTCAGGGGCACCCAGCCGGTCCCCATCAAAATCACACCATCCACCTCGCCGCCGTAAATGGTCATATACCTCCGGGCGTAAAAAGACCCCATACTATGCCCCATCAGAAAACAGGGAAGTCCCGGATACATTCTCTTAGCCGCCACTGTAATCCTGTGAATATCTTTCACCAGCGTCCTGTCCCCATTTTTTTCCCCGAAAAAGCCCAGTTCTGCCTCGCTGGCCGCACTTTTCCCATGCCCAAGATGATCATGTCCGATCACGGCAATTCCATCTGCTGTCAGATATTCCGCCAGCGGCTCATACCTTTCAATATATTCCACCATTCCATGTGTCACTTGCAGCACGCCCCTGACCGGTACATCCGGTTTCCAGTGTACTCCGTGAATCCGATTGATTTCATCACTGGACGGAATATAAAATATCTCTTTATTCACAGACATCCCCCTCTCTTATTCATCAGATTCGCTTTACAGATCAGATTTTATCAGAAAAACTATATTATTTCAACACAGTTTCCGCTTATATTGCATTGTTTTCGGAAATATTATGTGTTATGATAATAGTATTCATATATATTATTTTTGCGGTCAGAGTCGATTCGCGATGAGAGGTGATTTATGTTTGAGCATTTAAATTTTCAACTGCAAATGGAGAAAAAGGACTACAAAGAATTAATGGACACACTGGAGCCTAAGCTTTCCCGCCTGCAGAGAGCCTGCACAGAAGCAGGAATTCCTGTTATGATCCTTTTCGAAGGACTGGACGGAGCAGGAAAAGGACACTTGATCAATCAGCTGATCCAATCTCTGGATCCCAGAGGCTTTCAGGTGGCCGGCTTTGAAAAAGCAACAGATGAGGAAAAGTGTCACCCCTACCTATGGCGCTTTTACAATCATCTTCCGTCCGATGGAAAAATCGCCATCTTTGACCGAGGCTGGTACACAAAAGTACAACTCAGCCGGTTTCACAAAAAGCTGAATACTGAAGAAACCCAAAATGCTTATTTTGAAATCAACACGCTGGAAAAGCAGCTGACCGATGCCGGATATGTCATCATTAAATTTTTCCTGATCATAGATAAAGAAGAACAGCGGAAACGTTTTCTCAAACTGGAGGAATCGAAAGAAACCCGGTGGAGAGTCACAGCCAGGGATTGGAAACGGAATAAAAAGTACGACAGATTTCTGAAAATCAGTGAGGAAATGCTGGAACAAACGGAATCACCTCACTGTTCCTGGACTGTTGTTCCTTCCACTGATTTCTACTATGCTTTTGCACAGATCGCTCTCCGGGTGACTGCGGCAATGGAACAGGCGCTTCTGCAAAAACAGGGAAAGAAAAAAGGAAAACCCGGCAGGCCCAAAAGCAGTGTGATACTGAAACGAGTCAGATCAACACCGCTTAGCCAAGCTGACCTCTCCCTTTCTCTGGATCAGGAAACATACAAGGAACATCTGAAACCCCTTCAGCAGCGTCTGTCTCGGCTCCATAATGAAATCTATCAAAAACGTATCCCTGTTGTTCTGGTTTTCGAAGGCTGGGACGCAGGCGGCAAAGGCGGAGCCATCAAACGGCTGACCCAGTGTCTGGACCCCAGAGGCTATCAGGTTCACCCTGTTTCCGCCCCCACTGCCGCAGAAAAAAGCTATCATTATCTCCACCGCTTCTGGATCAATATGCCCAAGAGCGGCCACATCTCCATATTTGACCGTTCCTGGTACGGCCGGGTGATGGTGGAGCGGATCGAGGGCTTCTGCAAGCCGGACGAATGGAAACGGGCCTACGGAGAAATCAATGATATGGAAAAGATTCTGACAGATCAGGGGTGCGTCATCCTCAAATTCTGGATGCACATTGACCGGGATGAACAGCTGACCCGCTTCCATGAACGGCAGAACGATCCCGAAAAGCAGTGGAAAATCACTGACGAGGACTGGCGCAACCGGGAAAAATGGGATCAGTACGAAACAGCCGTCAACGAAATGATCGCCCGCACCTCCACCAGCTACGCGCCCTGGATTATCGTGGAGGGAAATTCCAAGTACTATGCCAGGATCAAAGTGATAGAATCTGTGATCAGCGCTATTGAAGGCAGGTTGTAGTATGTGTTAACGCTCATGGGATTTGCACAGCCTGTACACCGCAATGCATCTGGATACTGGCTGCTACAAAGAACGCAAACACAGTGTGGCTGACCAGCCTGATGCCTGATGAAATAACAGCATCTCTACCAGCCTTTTGTTTTCGTTCAACGGCCAGTATTCAGAACCGCCGGACGGGGAGACTGCGCTTTGGGGCACAGCGTCATATGGGAGGGACATTCTGCCGCATATGAAGGCCCGATTTACAGGTACTTTGCAGATGACGGCGTGATTTTTCAGGCGGAAATCGGTTTACAGAACCGATTTCCGAGGAGCTTGCTGAGGGAAAAGCATCAGGCTTTTCCCGAAGATAAGTCCGGTCCTGAAAAATCACTCCGTCAGCTGCTTAGTACCTGTTCGGGCCGGGAATCAAGCGGCAGAATGTCCCGCCCATATGACGCTGTGCCCCAAAGCGCAGTCTCCCCGTCCGGCGGTTCGTACCTCCCGCCTGCACCGTAATGCATTCACTGAAAATTAATCGCTTCCACAATGGACATGGCATGGAGCTGCCTGGCCGGCCCCCGCACTGACAGCGCTGTAGTTCCCAGAATGACGCCTGTAATCAGGATGATTTCCGGCCATGGAACGCTCCAGGGGATGCCGAATGTGCGTGTGATCAGGCTGGAGTACAGGAACCAGTGGAGCCACAATCCCAGAATGCATCCCAGCGCCGAGCCGATCACGGCATAGGAGGCTGCCTCTGCGAAAATCATGCGTGTCAGCTGCTGATTGCTCATGCCCACCGCCCGCATCATTCCGTACTGGCGGGTCCGGGCGGAGACGCCCATACTGATAGTGTTTAAAATATGGAATACCGTAATCGCCACAATGATGGACAAAAAGCCGTATATCAGGACGGCAAAGGCGTAATAAAGGCCCCGCTGCTGCTGTGTCCGGCTCAGGCTGTCGGTAAAGATCACGCCGCCGTCAAACAGCGCTTCCACCGCCGCCACATCCCCTTCGTCAGCGCCGAAGCGGAACTGTACATCCAGAATGGTATATCCGGTCTCGCCTGTCAGCTGCGTAAATGTTTCCTCGGAGCAGATCAGCGTCTCTGTTCCCTCAATTCGGGCCATGGGATTGTCAGAAAGAATGCCGCCTACGGTGACCTTCTGTTCCTTTCCGCTGACAGTCAGCGTCAGCACATCACCTGCCTGCACTTCTGTCCCGGTGTTTGCCACAAACAGAACCTGCCCAGGCGTGTCCATCACCCTGTCCACAGAGCCGGCCGCCAGCTGATCCCGGGCCCAGCGGAACTGATTTTTCTCATAGGAAATCAGATTGCTGTCATAAACAGTCCCGATGATTTCAACAGGGACATGATAGGCAAACATTCTGCCGAACACCCGCCTGACAGCGGCATTCTCCGCCACAGCATCTCTCTGGGCCGCCGTAATGGAGCAGGTATTTGTTTCACTGGCAATGGAAAGCTCCGATGCCCACGCCTTCGGCATAAAGGCGTTTTTCATAAAGGGCACCAGGGTGCAGAATCCCAGAAACAGGGTAATGCAGACCGCAAATGCCCCTGTCATCAGAAGCCAGCTGCGCCGTCTGGCCCTGGCGTGATGGATGCCCAGCGCCACATCCACAGGCCAGCGGCGGGTATTGGCCCCATGGCGGAATGAGGCCTCCTGCCGGGTATTCCCGGTTACAGCCTCCAGCGGAGAAACCTTTGCGGCCATCCTGGCAGGTGACCGGGCCGCCAGGAAAACTGTGGCCAGTCCCAGTACCATGCTGATCCCGATACTCAGCCAGCTGATGCCGAAACGGGGCATGTACCCGAACCATACAGTGCTGAGCTGCCGCATGACGGCGCACAGGCCCCAGACCACGACAATACTCAGCCCAACGCCGATAGGGATCGCGGTGACACACCACCCCAGTGCCTCACGGCGCACAAATCTGCGAATCTGGCGGCGGTCAGCGCCGAGACAGCGCATCAGGCCGAAAAATTCCATGCGCTGGCTGACATTGCTGTTCAGGCTGCTGGAGATCATCATGATGCAGGTGCCCATCACCACCAGAGACAGGAGAAATGCCATCGTGTACATTTCCGACATATTGGAGCCCGGCAGCTGTCCCAGCATACTGAGCAGTTCTGTATTCCGGGTAATCTGCCCGTCAGATACGCCATTTTGCTGCATGATATCGGCAATATTGGAAGAAACACTGGCAAGAAGGGAAAACCGCACCACATACTGCCAGTCAGCCCTGATATCCGCGGTTTGGGCGGAGGCCAGACCTTCAGGCATCAGCAGAAGGGCCATGGCACTTCCTGTGATCAGTCTGGCAGAATCATCATCAAAAACGCCTGCAATGGTCAGCTCCATGGCACTCCCGTCGGGAAAATTCAATGAAACAGTATCTCCTGCCGAACAGCCTGCCGCCTGCGCCAGCCCGGAAGAAACAGCCGCCTCCCCGTCAGCTGCCGGAAATTCCCCGGAAAGAAAAGAACCGAAATAAACCTGAGAAAATATGGCCGCATCCATCCCTGCGGCAGAAACCGCCTGTCCCTCCAGGGTGCAGCCGGTTTCCGCCGGAATATTCCCCTGCCATCCGGACAGCTCTGTTTCAGGGCGGGCGGCGATGTATCCGGCTGTCTCCTCATCAACGGAAGCAATCTTACAGTGCCAGTCGCCAGTCTGACGCCGGGTTTCCTCTGTCATGCTCCGCAGATACATATCCGCCAGCCCGAACATGACAGCAACCAGAAAAACAGCCAGCACAATGCAGATGCGGGTCATGCGGCTCTGTCTGCGGTGAACGCCGGCAGAAATCGAAACCAGATCAAGATAATGTTTCATTTCTGCCCCGCCCCCAATTCCTTCAGCACACCGTCAGACATATGGAAAACCCGGTCTGCCATGGCGGCATGATTTTTGTTGTGGGTGATCATCAGAATGGTCTGCCGGTACCTGGCCGACATGGTCTGCAGCAAGGCCAGAACCTCCTGGCTGTTTTTACTGTCCAGATTCCCCGTCGGCTCATCGGCCATAATCAGGGCAGGCCGGGTGACCAGAGCCCTGCCGATTGCCGCCCGCTGCTGCTGCCCGCCGGAGAGCTGACTGGGCAGATGGCTGCGGCGGTTGGCCAGCCCCAGTACATCCAGCAGCTCATTGACGAATTTCTGATCCGGCCGCTTATAGTCCAGCAGAAGGGGAAAGATCATATTCTGCTCCACATTCAGCTCCGGGATCAGATTGAAGGACTGGAAGATAAATCCGATATGCTGCCGCCGGAATACAGTCAGCTTCGGCTCCGGCATGGCGAAGAGATCCTGGCCGTCGATCCAGACTTTTCCGGAAGTGGCCTGATCCAGCCCGCCCACCACATTTAACAGGGTACTTTTTCCGGAGCCGGATTCGCCGATGACAGCCACAAATTCCCCTTTTCGGACTGAAAATGTCCCATGGCGCAGCGCGTAAACCCGGTTTTCGCCTCTGCCATAAATTTTGCACAGATCCTGTACTTCAAGAATGTTCATAGTCTGTTACCTCCCTACCTTCCTCATCATACTCCTTCCATCTTACTTTCAGGTGACCTCTGTCTTACTCATTTGTAAGATGAAAAAAGCTCAGGGTAAAGGCGGTTCCCACATTCAGAGTGCTGGCCACAGATATCGTCCCCCCATGGGCCTCCGTGACAGCCTTTGCCAGCGGCAGCCCCAGCCCGATTCCATGGACGTCGGAAGAAAAACGGCTGCGGTAAAAACGTTTGAAAATATTGTACATATCCTCCGGATGGATGCCCTTGCCGTTGTCGGCGATCACGATCTGAGTCATCAGCGGAGACTGGCTCCACTTCGCAGAGACACTGCCGCCCTCCTCTGTATGCTCCAGGGCGTTTTTCACAATATTTCCAATCGCTTCCGACATCCATAACGCGTCGCAGCATAAAACGATATCATCCCGGCCTGACAGAGTGATCGTCTTATGCTCCTGTGCGGCCCGGATCTCAAAACGTTCCAGGACATCCCCCATCAGGACAGACAGATTTTCCGGCGCCTTTTCCATCTGAATGATTCCCGCGTCAAGCCTTGCCAGCTTCAGCAGCGTATAGATCACATCCTCCATCCGTCTGATTTCTCTCTGGGATTTTCCGGCGAAGCTGCCCACCACGGCGGCGTCATCCTTATGGCTTTCGATAATCTCAAGGTACATTTTCAGGGAGGACAGGGGTGTTTTAATCTGATGGGAAACATCTGAAATGATATCCTGCAGAAATTCTTTGTTCCGTTTCTGATTTTCCGCCTGGGCGGAGAGAATGGCTGCCATCTCATTGACACTGTGAAACAGGCTGTACCAGCCGCCGGTCTGGGAACATTCGATTCTGGACATGGTATCGCCGTCCAGAAACTGCCGGATCTTATTTTCTCCGTCGCTGATGGCCTGATGCTGACGGCGCAGATAAAGAAACAGGATCAGATAAATCATGCCGGACAAAAAGAGTAGCAGAACAAACAGATACAGCGCCGCCCGGCCCCAGTAGGCCCGGACCGCAGGCAGCAGCCGGACAGATACTGCCTCACTGTACCCGATTGCTGCCAGAGCCTCTCTTCCCCGCTCGGTATCCTGTTCATCCGGATCTGCCGTAAATGCCGAGAGCTGCAGCTGATCTTCATGGTTCAGCTGGTAGCCGGCCACCCCATAGTCGTGATGCAGCAGCCCGCGCTGAAAGTTTTTTGCCAGTAAAAAAGAGATCCACCCCGACAATAAAAAGGAGATGAGGCAGACGGCAGTCACCCCGGTTAACAGCAGCTTCGTTTCTTTTCCCAATCTTTCCATAGCCAGCCTTCCTTATTCCACAACCCACTTATATCCGATTCCCCGTTCTGTCAGCAGATATTTTGGAACATTCGGCGTATCCTCGATTTTATTCCGCAGCCGCCGGATATAGACAGAGAGGGTGTTATCATCTACATAATTCCCGTTCCCCTCCCACATCCGGTCCAAAATCAGCTCCCGCGTCAGAAGATGATTCGGATTTTTCATAAACAGGCACAGCAGTCTGTACTCCGCCAGGGGCAATTCGATCTGCTCGCCATGTTTCCAGACAAGTCTTTCCGCCGTGTCCACGCGTATGCCGTTGGCCTCCAGGACCGACTCCGCCCTGGAAAACTGCCCGGAACGCCGCAGCAGCGCCTTGATTCTGGAGAGCAGCTCATTCAGCCGGAAGGGCTTTGTAATGTAATCATCGCCGCCCATATCCAGCCCCTTCACAATACTGATCTCCTGGTCAGATGCAGTCAGAAAGATGATGGGGACTGTGGAGCCCCTCCGCACCTCCCTGCAGATATCAAAGCCGGTGCCATCCGGCAACGTGACATCCAGCAGCAGCAGATCATAGGCATTTTCCCTGAACAAATCCAGCGCCTCCCTGACCGTCCCGGCATTGTCCACCTCATATCCCCCTGCCTCCAGTGTATACTGCAGACCGTCAATCAAGCCGGGATCATCCTCCACATACAGAATTCTCTCCATTCCGACACTCCTCTCCCGGCGCTTTCATCACACAGCCGCACGCAAAAGCCGCCGGGCCAGATATACGCACAGACAGTTCCGGGCTGTTTTAAGCCAGAGACGGCAGCCCGTCCGCGCATACGCCTGTCCCGGCGGCTCCCTGTCCGTCCGGAAGGATAAAAGCCCCGAAACCAAATATCAATCAATTCAGTGGAGCTCTTCCTCCCCCACTACCTTCACTCCATGGCGCACCAGGATGCTCTCTGCCACTTCCATGTCTGCCATGTTCAGGATCATCAGCGGCGCGTTGTTTTTCCGGAGTACAAAGGAATAAATATAGTTGACGGAAATGCCTGCGTTAGCCAGGATATGAAGCACGTTGTCCAGGGCTCCCGGCTCATCCTCCAGCTCCACCGCGATCACCTCTGTGATCTTCACGGCAAAGCCCAGCTGGTTCAGCACCTCCTTGGTTTTGGCGGGATCGTCGGCAATCAGCCTCATGATTCCATATTCAGGAGAATCAAAGGACGAAATCGCCCTCAGATTGATATTGTTATCTTTCAGCGCTGTTGTGATTCTCGCCAGACTCCCTACCTCATTTTCCACAAAAATGGAAAGCTGTCTAATCATTGCATCTTCCTCCTGTTATCAGTCCTGTTTCTATCATTTATTTTACTTCTCATTGATGCCGTAGCCTGTGTCGAAAGCCTTTTTATTGACCTCCACAGTTTTGGCCGGTACAGTCTTTTCGATTACCGCGTACCAATCCTCTTTCTGGAAATCCATGTGCCGGGCCGCGATGCCCAGGACGATGGTGTTGAATACCTTGGAATTGCCCAGTTTTTTTGCCTCTGCCATAGCGTCAACTGTGATTACCTGACGGCGGGCTGACAGCCCCTCGATGATATTCTCCGGGTATTCCGCGGCGCCGGTGAGAACGGTGATCGGGTTGATCCGCTGGTCATTGACGATCAGGACACCGTCCTTTTTCAGGAAATGGACATACCGCAGGGCCTCCAGCCGCTCGAAGGCAATCAGCACATCGGCCTGTCCCTCCTCCACAATCGGCTCTGCCACAGAGTCGCCGTAGCGCACATAGGTCACCACGCTTCCGCCTCTCTGAGCCATCCCGTGTACCTCGGACAGTTTTACGTCATATCCCGCATGAAGCATAACGCCGCCCAGAATTCTGCTGGTCAGCAGGGTTCCCTGGCCGCCGACGCCTACGATCATAATATTTTTTGTTTTCATCACTCCTGCACCTCCTTTATCGCGTCATGCCGGCAGAGGCTGACGCACAGACCGCATCCGTTGCACATGGTATCATCGATGGAAATGGTTCCGTCCTCATTCTTCGCCATGGCAGGACATCCCGGTTTCAGACATAAGCCGCATTTCTTGCACTTCTCCGGCTCTGCCACACAGTATTTCTTCACAGCCGGCTTGGTCAGCAGCACGCAGGGAGATTTTGTGATGACCACGGAGATAGCGTCTCTGGCCACTTCCTCCTTCAGCACCCGCTCCACTTCCTTCAGGTCGAAGGCATTGACCTCCACCACATGCTCGATGCCGATGGAACGGCACAGGGCCGCGATATTGATGGCATAGGTAGGCTCTCCCTTCAGGGTCTTTCCGGTAGCCGCGTGATCCTGATGGCCGGTCATGCCGGTGGTGGAATTATCCAGGATCACCACTGTTCCGGTGGCCTGATTGTATACCATATTCATCAGGGAGTTAATGCCCGTGTGCAGGAAGGTGGAATCACCGATAACCGCCACCCAGTTTTTGATAAATTCCTTTCCTCTGGCCTTTTCCATGCCGTGAAGGGAGCTGATGCCGGAGCCCATGCAGATGGTGGTGTCCACCACGCTCAGAGGCGCCAGGGAGCCCAGGGTATAGCAGCCGATGTCGCCGGCAGCATGGATTTTCAGCTTGTTCATCACATAGTATACACTTCTGTGGGGACATCCCGGACAGAAGATCGGCGGTCTGGCAGGCACCTTCGCCTCCTCGTCCAGATCCAGATCCTGGCCCAGCACCGCTTCACGCAGCAGATTGGCGCTGTATTCACCCTCCAGGGTAAAGATTTCCTTTCCGATCACCGGAATGCCCCAGGATTTCACCTGTTCCTCGATGATGGGGTCCAGTTCCTCCACCACATACAGCTTATCCACCTGGGAGGCAAACTCCTCGATCAGCTTTCTCGGAAGCGGGTTTACCATGCCCAGCTTCAGCACAGAAGCGTTGGGCAGAGCTTCCTTCACATACTGATAAGGAATGCCGCTGGTGATAAAGCCGATGGATCTGTCATTGTACTCCACCTTATTGATCGGGAAAGAACATCCGTCCTCGATCATTTTTTTCGTCCGCTCTACCACCACACCGTGACGCACCTTTGCGTTGCCCGGCATCATCACATATTTGCCCGCCTTGCGCTCATAGGGAACCGGCTCTCTCTCCACCCGCTCACCCAGTTCTACCAGGCCCTGAGAATGGGACAGTCTGGTGGTGGTGCGCACGATCACCGGTGTGTCATATTTTTCACTCATATCAAAGGCAAATTTCATAAAATCCTTGGCCTCCTGGCTGTCAGAAGGCTCCAGCACCGGCAGCTGGGCCGCTCTGGCCACTGCCCTGGTATCCTGCTCATTCTGAGAACTGTACAGGCCGGGATCATCAGCAGCCACCAGCACCAGTCCGCCGGTAACGCCGGCATAGGATACACTGTATAAGGGGTCTGCCGCCACATTCACGCCCACATGCTTCATGGAAGCCATGGCACGCACGCCGCTGATAGAAGCGCCGATGGCCACCTCCATCGCTACCTTCTCATTGGGGGACCACTCCGCGTACACTCCGTCATATTTCACCAGGCTCTCGCTGATTTCTGTGCTGGGCGTGCCGGGGTAAGCGGCGGATACTTTTACGCCTGCCTCATATGCCCCTCTCGCAATGGCTTCATTACCCAGCATTAAGATTTTTTCACTCATACTTATTCCCTGTCCTTTCGTAAATCTGTCACCCTTCTTGCTTTTCCCTCAAACCGTTTCAGGCTGTTAGGCGCTACCAGCTTCACCACCGCGTCCAGACTGAGCACAGAACGCAGCTGGGTCCTGATCCGCCGCTCCAGCGCTTCCAGGGCTCCATAAGAGTCCAGAAGACGGTCATCGATCAGTTCTACCTTGATCTCCATCACATCCATATGGTTCTTCTTATCCACGATAATCTCATAATGAGGACCAATCTCAGGCACCTGTCCCAGCACTGCCTCGATCTGGCTGGGGAATACATTGGTCGCCCGAACCACCAGCATGTCATCAGACCGTCCGGAGATATTTTCCATTCTGACCGTTGTACGCCCGCATTTACAGGGCTCATACATCAGACGCGTGATATCGCCGGTGCGGTACCGGATCAGCGGCAGCGCCTCCTTCCCCAGACAGGTAACCACCAGCTCGCCCTTTTCACCGGCAGGCAGCACCTCTCCTGTCTCTGAGTCAATGATCTCGGGAATAAACCAGTCTTCATTGATGTGCATGCCGCACAGTTCCTGACACTCGCCGGCCACGCCGGGGCCGCACAGCTCACTCATGCCGTAATTCTGGGTAGCCATAAAATCATCGCCCCACAGCCGGTGCATTTCTTTTCTCATGGGCTCCGTCATTCCCTCGCCGCCGAACAGGCCGATCTTTACCTGCAGGTCCGTTTTCGGATCGATCCCCATACCGATGGCCTGCTCTGCCAGATACAGGGCATAGGAGGGAGTCGCCACCAGAAGAGTGGTTCCCATATCCTGCATATACATAATCTGCCGTTTGGTGTTGCCCGATGATGTGGGCATCACCAGGTCGCCGATATTTTCCAGACCATAGTGGAGGCCCAGAGCCCCCGTAAACATCCCGTATCCGAAACAAAGCTGCACAATATCATGCCCGGTGGCGCCGCCCATGCAGGCAATACGGGATACATTATTGGTCCACATTTTCAGATCATTGCGGGTATAGCCCACAATCTTGGGCTTCCCCGTAGTGCCGGAGCTGGCATGAACCCGTACCAGCTGATCCCTGGGAACCGCAAACAGGCCCATGGGATAGTTGTTCTGGAAATCATATTTCGTCGTAAATGGAAATCTCCGCAGATCCTCCAGCGTTCTGACATCCTCAGGCCGGACATGAGCCTCATCCATCTTCTCCCGGTAGGGTCTGACCTTTTCATATATGTATCTGGCTGTTTCCTTCAGCCGCGCAAGCTGGATTTCCTCCAGCTGTTCCCGTGGAAGGGTTTCTTCTTTCGCCCAAATCATGACGTTTTCCTCCATTGTTATTTCTGCATAATATTTTAGCAGAATAAAGCGGGAACCGCAATATCTTCCTTTACCGTCATGCCGGCAGCTGTCTTTAGGCAGGCAGACAGCCATTTTTCTTCACCTTTTGGAAAGTCCAGGATCAGCGGCACAGGACAGACAGCCTCTGCAGCGTACAGAAAGAATAAAAGCGGATTTCCGTATTCCTCCCGGCTGGTCCACAGCGCCGGGTCTGCGGTACAATATACATACCCCTGTGCATAGGCTGTGATGTCCGGTATTCTGTCCCCTGACTGGGGGCAGATCTCCTGAATCAGTTTCGGCGCTCCTTTCTTCAGCAGATATACCTTCAGCTGAGGCTGCTCTTCCATTGGCAGATCAGGCACCCGGACACCGTCCACTCCGGCCTCAGTGCAAAGATCTGTGAAATGTTCCAGTCCGCAGATGAAAATCTGATGAAAGGAAAGAGACAGTATCAGCGGAACCTCATCTTGCATTTGCCTTCGCAGACTGCCGGCAAGACGGCACAGCGCCTCTGCGTCCATCCTTCCCCTCAGTTCCCAGATTCCGCCTGCCGCCTCCATCCGCCTGGCCAGTCCTGCAGGCGGTGTGTGAAGCCCGGCTGTCACACAGTGTACTGTCACCGGTTTTTTCTGATTCTCACTTTTCCGGAAAACCTGTTCAATCCTGTTCACAGCAGTACCTCCCTCTGGTTCAAAAACACCGTAATATATTCCTCGCCATCCAGATTTCCGGCCTGTTCCAGCGCCAGGGCCAGACCGCAGGCATCCGCCCCGGACACTGTCAGCCCTTCTGTTCTGGCCGCCAGTTTTTCTGCCCGTTCTGCCGCCTCCCGGCTCACCTGCGCCAGACTGATACGCCCCTGCGCAGACTGATACGCCAGTTCAGGGCCCAGTACCGGCTCATTTTCCCCGGGGATACGGTCAAACCGGAATCCCTGCCATCCATCACAGACACCCAGAGTTTTCATACCGCCTCCGATTCCTGCCCGGCGGCTGTCCTGCACTTCGCCTTCCGGGCTATACTCAGCGCCGTACAGTTTTACATCCGGCTCCTCAAAAAAGGGAGCGTACAGCCCTGCCAGCACATTTTCCGTCCGCACACCGGCAGCCAGCACCTTCGGCAGATGGTTTTCCTTCCGGAGCAGCTGCCCTTTCAGTTCCTCCCCGGTCACCTTCTGGAAAGCGGAAACCGCCTCTGTATAAGGATAAGGCCCCCAGTCCCCGGTCATCACCATTGCCGTGTCCTGGGAATGGGCTGCCCAGTATGCCAGCGTTTCCTGAAAAACTCCTGCCTTCGCAGCCATTACCCGGGCGCCCAGCCGTTCCAGCACCTTTTCCTGCTGTTCGGGGCAGGATGTATACAAAATGCACTCCATATTCATGACTGCAGCCGCCCGGGCCACCGCCTCACCCCAGCAGCCCCGGCCTGTCTCCGCCACAATCTTATGATAGCCGATCCGTTTCCACATCAGAATCTGACCCAAGGCAGGCCCCATCATAGCTGTCTCGTTTCCATCGCCCCGTTTCAGATAAATTTTCCCGCCTGCCTCTTCTGACAGATTGTCCGCCAGCCAGAGAGGGCTCTCACCGCCCATATAGTCTGCCCGGTAATGATTAAAAGCATCCCAGAAACACTGATCACTCTGAATCAGCTCCCACTCACATTCCAGCGCAAACAGCTGGCTCATCACTGCCTCCGGCACATAACGGCCGCCAAAGGTTCCAAAATACCCTTTCTGCATTTGTCTGATTTCCTTTTCCTTTTTTGTAACAGTTCAGCAATGGAACTGATATATTTTTTTAAAGAGCACTTTCATCCCGATTGACATAAATATCCATACTTCCCGACCGGAAGCCCTCCAGGTCAACCGTGATATATACAAAGCCCAGTTCCTTCAGGCGGCTGACCACCGCGTCCTTTTTCGCCGCCAGCAGGCCGATCTGTTCCGCCGGCACCTCAATCCTGACAATATCCTGATGAACCCGCAGCCTGACCGTCGGAAAGCCCAGTTCTTTCAGGAACGTTTCCCCCTGGTCGATCCGCTCAAACAGCTGGAAATCCAGCCGCGTCCCATAGGGAATCCGGGTAGCCAGACAGGGGGCGGAAGGCCGGGAGGCCACAGACAGTCCCAGAGCAGCCGCCATCTCCCGCACCTGCTCCTTTGTAATGCCCAGCTCTGCCAGCGGGCTTCTGATGCCCAGCTCCCGCAATGCCCGGATACCGGGCCGGTATACATGCAGGTCATCCGCATTGGTGCCGTCCAGAAATACCTGTACGCCATGTTCCTTCCCGAACTGAATCAGCCGGGAGAACAGATATTTTTTGCACAGATAGCACCGGTCCACCGGATTATACAGGATTGCCTCATTTTCCGACTCGTCCACCTCCAGCACGCAGTGAACGGCGCCGGTTTCCTCTGCCACCTTTCTGGCAGTCTCCAGATCCACAGGGGAATGAAGCCTGGTCTGGAAGGTCACCGCATAAACCCGGCTGCCCTCCTGACCGGCCGCGTCGCAGAGGAGTTTCAGCAGAATACTGCTGTCCACACCCCCGGAAAAAGCCAGGCACACATCCTGCCTGGCAATCCGCCGGATTTCTTCTTTTATCTGATTCCAGTCAACCATTGGTTTCCTCTCTTTTCTCTTTCTCTTCCAGCTGTCTGACAGCCGCTTCCTTCAGCAGATGATAGACGGTCTGGTAGTCTGTTCCGTTTTCTGACGCCAGCTTTTTGACACTCTCATATTCCGGGTAAGCATAGACCCTGCCCTGGTGCCGGCACATCTTCACAGTTCCCCGGCCCAGACAGGTATCCGCTTCCAGGAAAAACCGCTTCAGTACCGTCCGTTCCATGAGAACCCTGCGGATGCCGATGGTGGTTGTGCCGGAGAAAATAATATTCTCCAGCTCCTCCCGCTCTGCCTCTTTACATATCACATGAAGGGTATAAGCCGGCCGGTTCTTCTTCATAAAAATAGGGGAAAACCAGACATCCCTGGCTCCCTGGTCAAACAGCAGCTCCATCACATATCCCAGCGCCTCGCCGCCGCAGTCGTCCACATTGCACTCCAGCATCCAGACACTGTCCGTCTCCGGGCTGCCGCTGTCCCGGCCTTCTGCCGTCCCGTATCCGTCTGCGGAGCCTCCGGCTGTGTAGCGCACTTCCACATTCATTTCCTGATCAACACTCTGCTCCGGATTCTGACCTGGCAGGCCGGACATCCCTGACCGCTCTTTCTCACGGCTGCTCATGGCTTTCATCCTTTGTGTTTCCATGAACCGCCAGACGGTTAATCTGGGTCGCGATATAGCCGGCCCCATAGCCATTGTCAATATTGACCACGGAAATCCCGTTGGCACAGGAATTCAGCATGGACAGCAGGGCGGATACTCCGCCGAAATTGGCGCCGTACCCCACAGAGGTGGGCACCGCAATCACCGGCGCCTCCGCCAGCCCGGCCATCACGCTGCCCAGGGCCCCCTCCATGCCGGCCACCGCGATCACACAGTTTGCCTTCCAGATCCGGTCCACATTCGCCAGAAGACGGTGAATGCCGGCCACACCCACATCATAAATCCGCATCACATTGCTGCCGAAAAACTCCGCTGTCTGAGCCGCTTCCTCCGCCACCGGGACATCCGCCGTCCCGCCGGTGCACACCGCCACGCAGCCGATTCTTTCTTTTTTCTGACGCTCCACTTTCAGAATCCGGGACAGCGGATCATACACCGCGTCCGGCACCTGTTCCTTCACCAGCTCATACTGCCGCTGGGTCGCCCTGGTTCCCATCACATCAATGTTCTTATCCGCAAAGGTCTGATAAATCTTCACCAGATGGTCGTCTGCCTTTCCGCTGCAGAATACCACTTCCCCAAAGCCTGACCGCAGCTGGCGGTGATGATCCAGCTTCGCAAAGCCCAGATCCTCATAGGGGAGGGTCTTTAACTGCTCCTCCGCCTCATCCAGCGAAATCTCATGATTCTGCACCTGTGTCAGCAACTTTTTCACGTCCATGCATCTCATTCCCTTCTATATGTCGTATCAGCAGATTCTCTCTTTCTGAGTTCTTTCCGATATTAACAAAATTTACAAATAAGTGTAGCACAAAACCAGAGCCTGCGCAATATGATGCAACCGGGCACATGCCAGACTGACAGTGCGCTAGTCCTCCACTGTGAAGATCTCCTCAATGGGCACCTGAAACACTTTCGCGATATTCCAGGCCAGAACCAGGGAAGGATTGTACTTTCCTTTTTCCAGATTTCCGATGGTTTCCCGGCGGACGCCTGCCAACTTTGCCAGATCTTCCTGACTCATCCCGTACCGGGCCCGGTATTCCCTGATCCGGTTCCGAATCATTCCGATGCTCCTCTCCGTTCTCTCCATTCCCATACCGTCAATGACACCGTAAAGGACAGGATACACACGCAGAAGCTCAGACCAAACGCCATAGGAACCGCCGCCGGAACACCGTATATGGCCGCACAGATAAACATAAAAGGCACCAGGAAAACCATCTCTGCCATAAAAGCAGCGGACGCAGACTTCCTGACATTCAGCAGAAAAAGTTCATCAGGCACAACCCAGAAATAACGGACATAATAGAAAAAACCAAAAAAGCCAAACAGTCCGGAACCAGGATGCCGGATACCCAGCACTGCAATCAGCGACAGAAGGGACAAAAAGCCCAGATAATTAATTCGTTTCTTATTCCGTTCCATACACATCCTCCTTTTTGTGATGTATTTCTCATATTTTGTGATAAATATACCACATAAAAATATATCTGTCAATGTACGAGAAACCTCTTTCCGAAAATCCCGCTATAGGGTATACTGTATTGTATGAAATATCAGATTTTAATTACAGAAGATGATGAAAAACTGAATCACGGCATCCGCCTGGCCCTGAAGGGAGAGGATTATTTCTTTTTCCAGTGCCGGACCCTCGCGGAGGCCCGGCAGGTGATCCGGCAGCAGCAGCTGTCTCTGATCCTTCTGGATGTCAACCTGCCTGACGGCAGCGGCATCGACCTGGTGCGGGAGCTGCGCCGGGATCAGAACCAGACACCCATCATCCTGATTACCGTAAACAGCATGGAACTGGACGTAGTAGCAGGTCTGGGGGCAGGCGCCAATGACTACATCACCAAGCCTTTCAGCCTGATGGTGCTGCGGGCCAGAGTAGCTGTCCAGCTGCGGGACCGGAGCCAGACCCCCGGCTCTGCCTACTGCGCCGGCCCCTTTCAGTTTGATTTTCATCACATGCGCTTTTATAAAGACGGCCACCCGATCGAACTGAGCAAAACCGAGCAAAAGCTGCTGCAGGTATTATGCGACAATCAGGGCGCCACCGTTTCCAGAAGCCGCCTGATCGATCTGGTCTGGCAGGAGGAAACCCAATATGTGGATGAACATGCCCTGACTGTGGCAGTAAAGCGGCTGCGGAATAAGCTGGAGGATGACCCCTCCGCTCCCGTCTATATCAAAACCATATACAGCATCGGCTACAGCTGGCGCCTGCGGCAGGAAGGATGGTGACCCGGCCATGCCCTCCTATCCCCTGTTATGGCTCCTTTTTTCCATTCTCGCCGCCGGCCTGTTCTGGTTCCTGTGGTTCCGGCGCCGGGAAAAACTGCTGCTGAACCGTCTGCAGAAAATGGTGGATCAGGCATCCCGTGGCTGTCTGGAACGGCAGGAAATATCCGAGAGCCGTTTTTCAGCCCTGGAAAACAGCCTGAAACGCTGCCTGGAGGACAGCCTGCTGTCCGAATCTGACCATAAAAGCCAGAAATCCGCCATCCAGCGGCTGATCTCTGATATCGCCCATCAGACCCTGACTCCTGTCTCAAACCTGAAGCTGTACGCTGAACTGCTGGAGGAAAACAGCGGCAGCTGCCGGGAAGAAATCCAGACCATAAAGGAACAGACCGAAAAGCTGGATTTTCTGATTCAGTCCCTGGTAAAACTGTCACGGATGGAGAGCGGAATCATCTCCGTCACGCCCCGCCCCACCCCTGTCTCCCTGCTGTTTCAGGCTGTATGGCAGGAATATGGGAAAAAAAGTGAGGAAAAAGAAATCCGCCTGCTGATCCCCGACACAGAGCTGTCCGCCTGTTTTGATCTGAAATGGACCTCCGAAGCCCTGGGCAATATCGTCGACAACAGCATCAAATATACAGAGCCGGGAGGCACCGTCTCCCTTCATGCAGAGGCCTACTCCTTCTATCTGCGGATCGATGTGGCCGACACCGGCATCGGAATCGCCAGAGAAGATATCAGCCAGATCTTCAGCCGCTTCTACCGGAGCCCCCAGACCGCCTCCCTGCCCGGCGTCGGCATCGGCCTCTACCTGGCCCGGGAAATCCTCCAGGCCCAGAAGGGATATATCACAGTATCCTCCGAAAAAGGGAAAGGCTCACTCTTTTCCGTTTATCTGCCGCTGACATAAAAAGCAATATTTTCGTTCGGAGGGTTTACGCAGCCCGGACGGCATCAGGAACCGCAGCAGAACGCCGGATTCGGACAGCCCTGCCCCTTAACGCCTTTGTTCCCGGCCTGAATAAATTCTAAGCAGCCAGGCAGGCCCTTTTCCAGGACCGATTTTATGTTCGGAAAAAGTCTGATACTTTTTCCTCACGAAAATCTCTCATGCAGGCGTTGATCGCCTGCATTCGCCTGGAAAAGGGGCTGTCTGCCCGCTAAGAATTTATAAACAGGCCTCCACATGGACGTTAAGGGACAGGGCGGTCCGAACCCGGCGTTCTGCTGCGCCTCTTGATGCCTGCATACTGGCTACGTAAAGAACAAAAACATAAGGTTGCTGACCGGCCTGATGAAATGTATGGATTTTATTTTCGTCCGACGGTTCTGGATACTGGCCGCTGAACGAAAACAAAGAGCCAGCTGAAATGCTGTCATTTGACTTTGTGTTTGAGATATAATAAAATTATATTCAGTAGCCGGGTAAACCATTGGTTTAGCAAATTCCCCCAACTGTTCATTGGACTAAACCCGTAGATTTGCTATGCTGATGCCAAAAGGAGGGATCACATTGAATACAGAAAATGTTGGTACTTTAATTTTCAAACTTCGGAAAGAAAAAGGCATGACCCAGCAAGAACTCGCAGACAAACTACAGCTTACCGATAAAGCTGTTTCAAAATGGGAAAGAGGATTGGCTTGTCCAGATATTTCTATT
>CAJFOT010000081.1 GCA_904397815.1 Candidatus Paralachnospira sangeri | reverse complement strand
GGGACGGACTTTGTTCAGGTCTCCACATGTCCGTCCCCATCCCCGTCCCTGTACAGACCCATGCTGGCCGACAGTTCCCGGAGCCGTTATGCGATTGCCTTTTCCTGTTGACTGGCTGTGTGAAAATGCGGGATAATTGGCTGGATGAAGGAAGAAACGAAACAAAATATGATGCAAATTGAAACAAACCGACGAAATTTAACTTTTTTCGTATTTAACTGTACGAATATGGGTATCGGTACAGTTTAAATCAGTATCTTTCTATTTTAGTCTGTACAAATTCCAATATGTATACAGACTAAAGATGAAAAAATAAGATTTCAGCTGTATTTGTAAAGGTATTTGTACGGTTATAAACAACAAAATTCCCATTTAGTCCGTATTCATATCCATATTTATACAGACTAAGTAGAGAATTCATCATTTTTAACTGTAATATCCTGTTTATTTTTACAGCTTAAAATTGCCTTTTTCTATATTGATCTGTATGGTCGAGTAGCAACATTATGCTTTCATGCCTTGCAGAAGACAGTAACGCCTTATTATCGTGTCTTGCAGCGCCCATGATGTCAAAACTTTCCAAACGAAAACACGGCATAGGCGCTTTTTAGGGGATTTTTATTCGCATTAGCCTGTGCCATCCAGGATTCTGTAGGAGAGCAGCAGCAGAAGCCGCACATCCGGATCATCCAGATCCATGTCCAGCAGTTTCTTAATCCGCTCCAGCCGGTAGAGAAAGGTATTCCGGTGGATGTAAAGGTCAGCTACTGTTCTGGCGATATTCATGGAGTTTTCCAGAAAAACCCGCAGACATCTGGTATATTCGGTTCCGTGATCCCGGTCGTAGGAGAGAAGATTCCGGAGGCCGGCGGGAACCAGCATCCCGGACAGGGGATCATTGCGGATAATATTGACAGCGTAGGAGAGAGCGTGGTCTTCAAAGAGGAGGCATCCGCATCCGCCCTCTGCGGCGCTGCCGTCTGTGGTTTCCAGAAGGGTCAGGCACTGCCGGTATGCCAGGGAAAGTTCCCTGATGCCGGAGAAGGGCAGGCTGACGCCCGCCAGGAAACCGCTTTTGATGAGTACGGGTTCTGCGGCCGCGATCAGTTCCTGGCGGGAAAGCTGCCGTTTGGTCAGGTTGAAAAGGAATACGGCCATCCCATTGTAGGGCAGGAAGAAGTCGCCGGCAGAGATATCCGCGGCCTGGACTGCCAGCGCCATCAGAGCTTCCGGTCCGGACTGAGGCAGGGCGGGCATGGCGGCGAGACAGAAATAACTGTCCTCTTCCGACCAGCCGAACTGGGCCAGCGCAAGCTGGAGATTGACACCGGAGGGTGATCCGCCGTCCAGAATTTCCGTCACGGCTGCTTTCAGGCTTTCCGGACAGTTGAAATCTTCCATGTGATGGCTGGCGATGGCTTTTCTGATATATTTTCCCAGGTGGACGATTCGGGCGAAATCGCCCGGACACAGCCTGCGTCCCAGCTCATCCACACACAGCCAGGCGATGGGCATTTCGCCCATGCGGATATTGTAATGAATGGAATTCATAGGCGGATGGCCGGAAGAAACCAGAACCGGCTCTTTCTCCAGAAAGGCCTCGCGGAAGGTTTCATTGCTCCGCAGGCTGGCGATATGGTCGGTATCCAGATAATGGTAGTCATCCCGGACATAGGTATTGAGATATTCTGAGGATACAGGATATCTTTTTTTGTTAATGATGGAAAAGATTTCTTTAAAACTGGCGTCCAGAAGGAACAGCGGGTTGGAAAACACAGGCTCGGACAGCAGGCCGAGGGTGCGCAGCGGTTTCCGCTGGTCTACAGCTTCCTGAAGGGCTTCATCCCAGCGGTGATATTTCCGGTAAATCCGGGAAACCTGCATCAGAAGCTGCCGTTCGGTGACGTCGGATCCGGTATACAGATAATCCAGCTGTCCCGCGCAGGGACAGGCAGGTTCCGGGCGGCCGGCGATCAGAAAGGATGGCCGGATGCCCGGAGGGACAGACCGGGGGAGACGGCCTGATTCTGTGATATAGAGAATGTCCTCACACAGCGGTTCATGCTCATCATAGAGAGCCGCACAGTACAGATGGGTTTCGTAGCCGGGACAGCTGATATGTCCTTCTGACGCCATTTCTTCCAGTTCTTCGCGTATGATATGTAAGTTCACTTTCATTACAATCCCCCACTCTCAGGATGCAGAATAAATGTCGTATAAAATATCCAAATCAGTCGATAATTTTCAGATATTATATATTCTATCACTATTTTTCAGTAAATGGTAAAATTTATCCATAAATAGTTAAAAAATATCAAAATGACTGAGAAAGGAGTGTTGGAGTGTGGCAAATTTAAGTGTAAATGTTGGCAGGGTCAGGTTTAAAAATCCGATTGTCGCGGCGGGAGCGACGCCGACACTGACGGTCCACAATATGCGCAAATGCATCGAAGCGGGGATCGGCGGTATTGAGACGAAGTCCATCAGTGAAAACCAGGTTTCCCTGCGGTGGCAGTATCCGGGCAATCTGTTTATGGACAAATATAAACACCGCGGAAAACTGCAGACCTGGGAGACCTGCTTTGTAAGCCTGGAAGGAGCGCTGAAGCAGCTGAAGGAGATTAAGCCGATCGCGGAAGAGAATGACGTGCGGCTGATCTGGAACCTGGCGCTGGAGGATGTTATGGATCTGAGACCCTTCGGGGGACCGCCGCCGGTGGTGGATCTGGATACCTGGTGCGAGTATATCGGAAAATACGAAGAAGCCGGAGCGGATATTATCCAGGTGGTTGGCCCATGTCCTGTTATCATTTCTGACCAGGCGCCGATGGATATGCCCTGGTTTATGGACTGGTTCGATGAGGAAGTGCCCAAGCTGATCGGGACATTAAAAAAGGCAACTTCTCTGCCGGTGGGCATTAAGAATAACCGTGAGTACTATCCCAGATGCAAGCGCTTTGCGGAAGCCATGAATAAGGCGCAGCCGGATTATTTCCAGATGGGAAGCTCGGTGCAGCAGGTATTTGCGGACATTTATACAGGCAGAGCCGTGACGCCCGGCCCGATGCCTTATATCAAGGGCAATGTAAACTGGGCTGTGGGCATCGCCAGCGCCAACACGGATATTCCCATCATGAGCGCCGGAAATATCGAGTGCTGGGAAGATGTGGTCGAGCGTATGATGTTTGGAGCAAACTGTACGCTGCTCAGCGCGGCGATCATGCATGACGGCTACAAGCTGATCACGAAGATCGTCAAAGGGCTGGAAGAATACATGGAAGTGCGGGGACTGGAGAGCCTGAATGATATCGTGGGCTGCGCGGTGAAAGAAATGCAGACCAATGAAGATATGTTCTGCTCCGGCGGCGATCCGGCGGAATTCGCCAGAATCATGAGACTGACAGAGGTGCCGAAGGAGACTGCTGTCATTCAGGTAGATCCGGAGAAATGTACCGGGTGCGGAAAATGTCTGGACTGCCTCTTTGAGGCTACGACGGTAAAAGACAAGAAAGCTTCCATCGATCTGGATGTCTGTGAGCGTTGCGGATGCTGTATTTCCATGTGTCCTACCGACGCGATTTCTATTAATACATATCCGGGAACCGGGGAGGAATAAATCTGTGAGTGCAGGGGGCGTCCGCCTTTGGGGCGGGGCGCCCCTTTGCGGCGTGCCCGGCGGCAATCAGGTTTCAATCAGTTTTATGTCCCGACAGTTTTCCTCCGGTAGCCTCCTGTATGTAAGACTCTGCCTGGCTGTATGAGAAAATATCGGAGCATCTTGAAGTGAAGGGAAAATCGTGATACAATAAATCGATAAGTGCGTACAGTAAGAAAAGGAGAGTTATAAAAACATGTCAGGACATTCTAAGTTTGCGAACATTAAACATAAGAAGGAGAAAAATGACGCTGCCAAGGGCAAGATCTTTACCATCATCGGCAGAGAGATTGCGGTGGCTGTGAAGGAAGGAGGACCTGACCCTGCCAATAACAGCAAGCTGCGTGATGTGATCGCAAAGGCAAAGGCCAACAATATGCCTAATGACACCATCGAAAGAGGCATCAAGAAGGCAGCCGGCGACGCAGGCTCTGTGAATTACGAGGCAGTAACCTATGAGGGCTATGGCCCCAGCGGCGTGGCAATTATCGTAGACGCTCTTACAGACAATAAAAACAGAACAGCCTCCAATGTGCGGAATGCCTTCTCAAAAGGCAACGGCAATGTAGGAACCCCGGGCTGTGTATCTTTTATGTTTGACCAGAAGGGCCAGATTATCATTGACAAGGAAGAGTGTGAGATGGAGGCCGATGATCTGATGATGATGGCCCTGGACGCGGGAGCAGAGGATTTCTCAGAGGAAGAGGACAGCTTTGAAATCCTGACAGCGCCCGATGATTTCAGTGTGGTCAGAGAGGCGCTGGAGAAAGAGGGTGTTCCCATGGCCAGCGCGGAGGTTACGATGATTCCCCAGACATGGGTGGATCTGACCGACGAGACTGATATCAAAAATCTGAACCGTACCCTGGATTTACTGGACATGGACGATGATGTCCAGAACGTATATCATAACTGGAATGAGTCATAATATGAATGATGAAGATGCCAAGCAGATTTTGAAGGATCTGCTGAAGGAAGAAACCAATTATATGGACCATTATAAGCAGAAGCTGTATGAGGCCCGGTTCGAGCAGATCGAGAACAGATTTCAGCCTCTGCTGGAATATATGAGCGAGCTGTGGAGCCAGGATGCCGAGGGATTTTCCCTTCATGCCCATGAGTGGGCGGAGGAACTGACAGAGACGGCGGAGCGGCTGGTTCAGAAGCAGAAGGAAAATGGCAGGAAGCGTGCCTGGCGTGAATGGCTGGACCAGAAACGTGCTGTGATGGCGCTCTATGTTTTGCCTATATTGGAGAAGCAGCATCGGGATTACGCGGATGTATTCATGGAGGAGCTTTTTACGCTGTGGAATGAAACCTTCCCCTCCCATCAGGTTTTGAAGGCAACCTACGGGGAGATTATGCAGGGCTTTAAAAAGCGCGGATTCGGCTGTTATATTACATCGGCTGTGTGCAGTGCCATGAACCGGGCGGATGACTGCTATGAGCTGTCGGCCTTTCGGAAGTTTCGGGACGACTATCTGCTGGAACAGCCGGATGGAGATGGGCTGATCCGGGAATATTACGAGACAGCGCCGAAAATCGTAAAGGCCATTGACGAGAGCGATGACGCAGAGCAGATTTACTGTCAGATCTGGGAGCATTATCTCCTCCCCTGTCTGGAGGAAATCGAGGCGGGAGAGAATGAAGCCTGCAAAAAGCGGTATGCAGAGATGGTCCGGGAGCTGGAGCAGGAATTTCTCACAGAGGATGATATGGTGGTCTGACTGCTGAGATGATAAGAAGGAGACAGCCTTGGTGGAGATGCGGGCTTTTGCAAAGCCATAAAGCTCCACAGGCTGTCTTTTTCTTTTTACGGCGTTTTTGAAATTAATATTTTTCTATTTTTAATTGAAAGGAACATTCTGAGAGACTATCTGTATCTGATCAAACATAAGGCGGAGGTGACAGGAATGATTTGAACAGAATATAATGAAGAACTGCATGAGGAAACATTGCGCAGAGAAGGACGTGAAGAAGAGCGGGAAAAGATGGCGAAGGCTGTCCGTAATCTGATGGAGAAGCTGAATCTGACAGCCGAAGAAGCGATGGAGCTTCTGGGGTTATCTGAAGAGGACAGGGAACGGTACAGGACCCTGCTGTAATAAATCTTTTCTGGTAAAAAAGAAGAATATATTGGCGATATTAAGAAAGAGACAGTCCCACAGACATCCAGGACGTTGGATAGCCTGAATTTTATGGGATTGTCTCTTTTCTCATGTATTAGTTGATTTTATCTCTGCGCTTTTTGATCACGATTCCGGCAGCAGCTGCACCTGCGGCACACAGAAGTGCCACGTAAAGGGCTACAGGAGCGGAATCACCGGTCTTCGGCGACTGACCGGAAGCAGAGGTGCCGGAAGTGGAAGTACTGGTCGCCGCGGTACTTCCCACATAAGTATTGATAACGGTCAGGCCGCTTTCCTGCTTCACATAATTTGCAGGGGTATAGTCATTTCCGTTTTCATCTACTTCCTTCACGAAGAAGGTGTAAGGCTTGCCTTCCGGCGTAGCCAGATCCAGGCCGTCCCATGCCACTTCGATGCGTCCGTTTTCCAGTTTCTTCAACTCGGCGTTGGGCACTGCCTCCGGCTGTCCGTCTGAGGTCTGGCGGTAGAGCCTGAACCAGATGGTAGGATGCTCGGCAGTCTCATCAGACCATACCTTTCTGGCGATAATCCAGTTCTCATGGCTGTCAGAACCGCCCTCATCAGATCCACCTTCAGGAGCGGTGGTTTCGGGCTGGGTGGTTTCGGGTTCTGTAGTTTCAGGCTCTGTGGTCTCAGGCTCTGTAGTTTCAGGCTCCGTGGTTTCTGGTTCTTCTACGGTCCATCCAGCGTATATAACTGTCCAGTTATCGGTAAGTTTAGTGGAGAAGTCATATTTTGTTGTGCAATCAGCATCCGTATACCAGCCAGTGAAGGAGTAGCCGTTCCTGACCGGGGTTTTGTCAGGTGATTCAGCGGCTTCGTTATACGAAATCATGTCCTGGTTATCGGGCATATTGGTAACTGTTGTAGGATCATTGACATTGGCGTTAAATGCCAGGCCTACCAGAGGCGCATAAACATAAGTGCCGTCACAGTCAAAGCTGTTTGGATGCTCATCGGTATGTTCTGTGTAGGATTCGCAGGTGTCAATACATGGATAAGCCCATGCGCCATAGGTTTTGTCTGTGGCTTTATATTTGACTTCACCGCCATTCCAGTCATATTTATGATGAGAAAGCTGTGCTTCAGTCAGCGATCCGATTTTAGGCACTATAATTTCTTCTGTTTCTTCAACCTTGTCGGTCTCTATAATTACTCCCAAAATATCAGTGATGTCGGTTACATTCTGGTCGTCAAAGAGATCGGCATCGTTATCACTCAGATTACTCTCTCCGTTTCCGCGGGCATAATCGGATTCCATGAAAGGATTGAGGAGTAGCGTATGCTTATCTTCATCGCCGTTCAGAGCGAGGTTTGCGCCAGACAGAACAGGAGATGTATTGCTTTTCAGATTGTCAATGGCATTGCTGTTCAGGTCATAAGCTACCACACTGCCGCTGGGAGTTTCGACAGCACCTACGCGGCCTACACCGCCCAGCCATGCGGAACCTTCCTGAGCTTGGGAAGTACAGTTGCTGACTGTTAAGGTATGATTCTGCAGCCAGATATCGCCAGCAGTATAACTTAATAATTTCTCACCGTTGCAGCGAATATCCACGGTACAGTCTGTAAGAGAAGAATCTCTGGACTGAATGTAAATTCCGGCATAACCGTTATGCAAAATCTCCAGTGTTGAACCTGTCATTTCAAATCCAATGCATGACAGACCATGGCCTCCCCGGTTGCCATTCATCTGGATGGTGGAATTATTTACAATCCAGTAGCCGGAGTTGCAGGCATTGCCCAGGTTGTTGTTGACATAAATTTCTGAATTATCCACATGGATATTTACATTATTGATAGCAAAGCCGCCAGCCTGGTTGTCGCTGAAATCAATGGTGGAATCTTCAACGTAGATAGCATCGTATCCGGTTCTGTTGTCTCCGGAATAGAAGGCGTTGATATTTCCGCTGTCTGTTGACATTCCTGTAGCGGTCATGGAAGAACCATTCACCAGTTTCAGTACAGAGCCGCCATACATTGCGTAGCTCCAGCCGTTTTTGTTCCCCACAGTTGAGATGCTGCTGTGGTTAAAGGTGACACTTCCATTGCTGCCGTACAGCCCAAGAAACTGACCGTTGTAGCCTTCCGCAGATAATTCACAGTCGTTCAGCTGGATATTGCCGCTGAAGAAATAGATGGCGGCATCATAACCGGCAGATGTGGTTTTTGTGCTGCCCTCCGCAGTTACAAACGTGCAGTTATCGAACTGCACATTTCCGCCGATCCATAACTTTGTGACAGTCTCGCCATTGTTGTAGCTGATGCCATCCTGAGCTCCGCTGATTTTTACAGTCCCACCGGACAGATTAAAGGTGCAGTTTTCAAATACAATGGGCTGATCTTCAGGCGCTTCCTGGCCGGATATCATTACAACCTGTCCTTCATCGATATCGAAGGTTTCATCGGTCGCTCCTGTTTTGATGATATTGACCCCATCTATCAGTGCATATGCCGCCCCTTCCGGCACATCATTTCCTGACAGTGTGGCACTCCCATCCTCCAGGGAACTTTCTGTCTCGGCCTCGGTTTCGGCTTCTGCCGGCGTCGTGTTCCCTGACAGAGAATTGCCTGACAGTGATCCGCCCTCAGCCCAGGAAAAGATTCCTGTGGACATCAGCATGATCACAGCCGCGAAGCAGGCAATCACACGTTTCAGCTTTTTCCGATTCATGTTAATCGTTACCTCCCGTAAAAATGTATTTCCTGTATGTCAAAGGCAGTGTTTCTGCCCATACAGCGGTGTTATTTCTGCTCCTCCCGGACCTGCGCCAGCAGCTGGTGGAGCTTCTGATCCCGTTCTTCCTCTGCTTTGGCCCGGGCATCCTTTGCGTCTTCCAGATATAGGAAACGCCCCAGGATCTGCCGGTGGCCCTGAAAGGTGATACTGGCGATGTATTTTCCTGTTTTTTTCTCCTGATAGACGCCTTTGACGCCGGTTTTATTGGTTTTCCACAGCTTTTTGCTCTGTACCAGTTCAAGCTGGGTGCCGCCGATATAATGGAGATTTTGTCTGTACAGACGCTTGCCGTTTTCCTTTTGATAACAGCCGCAGCTGACGACATAGCCCCGCTTTAGATTGGGGCCGTACTGATATGTAATATTTCCGCAGTCGCACTGGCATTTCCACAGGGAAGGGAAGCCCGGTTTCTGATGCTCCACTCCCAGCACCGTCAGTTTTCCGAAGCGCTGTCCGGTCAGATCCTGAAATTTTGATTTTTTCAGATCCTGGCGGAGACAGCCGCAGCTTTTGGTATGTCCGCTTTTCAGATTTGACATGCGCACATAACAGGTATTGCCGCAGTCACAGCGGCATTCCCAGATGTTCCGTCCCATACCGCCGTCTTTTTTCCGAATCGGTGTCAGTCTTCCATATTTTTCTTTTGTTTCCATTCTGTCAGTCCCTTCTGAACGGAAAATCAGACTTTTTCGTTCAGGTCGTTTATAATAAAAAAGTGGCGGGAAGGTATTTTCTGGGAATCAACATCTGAGTGAGAAAAGCATTATTTTACAAGGAAAAATAGGATTTACAGGAGAAAGAGAAAGGACAAACAGACGTTTTCAGACAGGGTAAAAAAACCAGAATGGAAAAGTCTACCATATCGTTCGAAAATCTCCTCGAATGGCAGAGTATCTTGATAAATTTCGCCAAATTTTATATACTTGGACTGGGAAAGATCAGGGCAAAATAGACAGAGAAGAGGAAAATCAGATGGATATTTATCAGAGAATCGGCGTGGTTTGCCGGCAGATTCCCGCAGGGAAGACGGCGACTTACGGCCAGATTGCGCTGCTGTGCGGCAAGCCGGGCAATGCCCGCCAGGTGGGATATGCTTTGAAACATGATCTGGCGGGAAAGGGAATTCCGGCCCACAGGGTGGTGAACAGCAGCGGACGTCTGAGCGGAGCGGCTTATTTTGAGACGTGGGATTTGCAGAAGATGCTGCTGGAGCAGGAAGGTGTGGAAGTCGTCAGACAGAAGGACGGCTGGTATGTGGACCGGAAGAAATGCGGCTGGAACCATACCCTGGCGGATGTCCAGGCTTTTCGGGAACTGTTCCAGCACATGGATATATAGAAACATATGGATATACAGAAAGATCATAATGAAAGCAGGGGCTGTGTGATATGACAAATGAAAAATTGCAGATGAATGATAATATGAGGATCGTGCATGGAACCATTGGGGACGGAAAGGTGCTGGCTGCGGTAGAGGCGGAATGTTTCCCTCCGGCGGAGGCAGCTTCGGAGGAGGATATTCTGGCCAGGCTCCAGGTATATCCGGAGCATTTCTGGCTGCTGTATCAGGGAGATGAGCTGGTCAGCTTTATCAACGGAATGGTGACAGACGAGCCGGATCTGACAGATGAGATGTATGAAAATGCGGGGATGCACCGGGAGAATGGCCGGTGGCAGATGATCTTTGGTGTCAATACAGTGCCTTCCTGCCGCAAAAGGGGATATGCAGGCCGGCTACTGGAACAGGTGATTGCTGATGCCAGGGCCCAGGGACGGGCCGGCGTAGTTCTGACCTGCAAGGAAAAACTGCTTCATTATTATGGAAAGTTTGGTTTCGTCAATGAGGGAATTTCCCGGTCAGTACATGGAAATGCGGTCTGGTATCAGATGCGGCTGACATTTTAAGGGACGGAAAGAGGAGGCTTGTGAGAAATGCGGTGTTTAAAAAGGAGCAGGGTGGTTCTGGCATCCCTTATGCTGGCGCTGGTACTGTGTACAGCCGGCTGCGGCAGGCAGGAGGGCAGGAAGCAGGGAACAGAGATGACAGTGGAAATGACTGACGGCAGGACGGAAGCTGAGACGGCGGAACTGCCGTCGGAGGAGACGGAGACAGGACGGGAGGAAATTTCCGATACGGAAGCTGAAATGAACAGGGAGAACGATGAGGAAAAAAGCACAGCGGCATCGGCAGAGACTGAGGTGGAAACTGAGGAGGAACAGGCGCTGTATGGCGTGGTGGAGGACGGTCTGATGAATACGCTGCTGGTGGCCGGACAGGACGGGCATACTTATGAATTCAGCCGGGAGGATGTGCCGGTAACCACCGGAGAGACGGGGATTCTCATCGGGAATCCGGTGACGGTGTACTACAGGGGTGAGCTGGATGACAGCCGGCTGGCCCAGGATGTGGAGGTGACCAGGATCGTGGTGGAGGATCAGGAGCAGGCTGCATCCGCTCTGCCGCCGCAGGAAGATGAAAGCCAGACAGCAGCAGGACAGACCGGGCAGACCGGACAGACAGGACAGACAGGACAGACAGGGCAGAGAGAACAGACTGGATGGACAGAACAGCGGGCCAGAGAGCTGATGGAGCAGATGTCCCTGGAGGAAAAAGTGGGGCAGATGTTTATCGCCAGATGTCCGGAAGGGGACGGAGCCGGGAAGGCGAGTCAGTACCATCTGGGCGGATATATCCTTTTCGGACGGGATTTTGAAGGAAAGACGAAAGAACAGGTGATTGCTGATATCCGGAGCTATCAGGATGCCGCCGATATCCCTCTGCTGATCGGCGTGGACGAGGAAGGGGGAACGGTGAACCGGGTGAGCCGGTATCCGGCTTTCCGCAGCCAGCCTTTCGCCTCTCCGCAGGAGCTGTATCAGGAAGGGGGATTTGACGCCATTCAGGCGGATACCGTGGAAAAATGCCGGCTGCTGAAGGAACTGGGGATCAATCTGAATTTCGCGCCGGTCTGTGATGTATCCACAGACCCGGCGGATTTTATCTACAGCCGGTCCTTCGGGCAGGACGCCGGTCAGACCGGCGTATATGTGGGGACGGTGGTCAGTGCAATGAAGGAAGAGGGGATGGGCTCGGTTCTGAAGCATTTCCCCGGGTACGGAAACAATGCCGATACCCATACTGGGATCGCTTATGACAACCGGGACTATGAGAATTTTGCGGAGTCAGATTTCATTCCCTTTCAGGAAGGAATCAGCGCAGGGGCAGATGTGGTGCTGATATCCCACAATATCGTAAATTGTATGGACAGTCAGCAGCCTGCCTCCCTGTCTCCCAGAGTCCATCAGATTCTCCGGGAGGAGCTGGGATTTGACGGCGTGATTGTGACAGACGATCTGTCCATGGATGGGATCAGGGATTTTGTGGATGCCGGGCAGGCGGCGGTGATGGCAGTGCAGGCGGGAAATGACCTGCTGTGCTGCACTGATTTTGAAACCCAGATTCCCGCTGTGCTGGAGGCGGTGGAAGCTGGAGAGATCGGAGAGGAGCGGCTCAATGAATCTGTGATGCGGATTCTGTGCATGAAGCTGGAACTGGGAATCATAGGGTGACAGAGGATGAAAACTATTTTTGTGTCCAGTACATTTAGGGACATGGATTTTGAGCGGGATCTGATACAGAGGCGGGTGGTACCGGCGGTAAACCGTCTGGCGCGGCGGTACGGGGATGAGATTTCCTGCTGTGATCTGCGCTGGGGCGTGAATACCATGGATATGGATTCTGAAGAGGGGGCCGGAAAGGTGCTGTCCGTCTGTCTGGATGAAATTCAGAGATGCCGTCCTTATATGATCGTGCTGCTGGGAGACCGCTACGGGTGGATACCCGATGAATCGCTGATCGCCGATGCGCTGGAGAGGGCCGGCATGGAGAGAGTCGGCATAGAAAGAAAGGCCACAGAGCCGGGCAGCCTGGAGATGAGCGTTACGGCGCTGGAGATTGAATACGGGGCTTTGTGGAATCCGGATCAGCTGGAGCATACATTGTTCTATTTCCGTCGGATCGAGGGTCCCGCGCCGGAGGTTTGCCGCCCGGAAGATCGGTATCACGCGGAAAAACTGAAACAGCTGAAAGAGCGTATTGTCAGGCTGGCAGGAGGGCAGGTCAGGGAATACTGCCTTACCTGGAACGGCGGGACGGATGAACCGGAGGGGCTGGAGGACTTTGCCGCCATGGTGGAGCGGGATATCTGCGCCCAGATGCGGCATGACTGGGAGGAAACCGCCCGGCTGACAGTCTGGCAGAGAGAACTGAGATTCCAGTGGGAATATGCCAGGGAGAAAAGTGCCCGCTTTACTTCCCGCGAACGGCTGATTGGGCGGTATATTTCTATGCTGGAGAACGGCTGCGGCCTGATTGGAGTCAGAGGCGGAGAGGGTACGGGCAAAACCACCCTGATGAGCCATCTGGCTTGTGTGCTGGAGGAAAGGGGAAGGTCTGATCAGGGATGGGATGTGCTGCCGCTGTTTTGCGGCAGTACAGAATCCACAGCAAGCGCAGAGGAGATACTGAAGTTTATCCTGTATTATCTGGAAGAACAGCTGCAAATTCCCCATTACACAGATACAAAGGAAGGCAGGCCGTGTTATGCTCCGGAAATTAATCGGCAGATTGGAAAGGCTGTTGAAGCTTACAGCGGAACGGGAGGAAAACGGCTGGTAATTCTGGTTGACGGGGTCGAACAGCTGAGCGGCGCGCCGGTGCGTGATCCTTTTCTCTTTATTCCATGGGAACAGCACAGGGGGATGTGTCTGAATGACAGCGTGCAGATGATCTTTTCCTCCACAGAAGCATATCCGGTGAAAAACACCATCCGGTATGAAAGTATCCCGGCTTTTTGCAGAACGGAAAAAGCGGGGGCGGTCAACGGCATTCTGCGGACTTCCGGAAAGGAGCTGTCCCGGCAGGTCATCGGGGAAATCCTGGAAAAACCCGGTTCCTCCAGCCCGCTGTACATCAGTATGATCCTGTGGCGATTGCAGATGATGGATAAGGAAGATTTTGACCGGATCCGAGATGCCGGAGATGGGATGGAGGCGATCACGGCCTATCAGATTTCCATGGTCAGAGCCTGCCCGGAAGATGTGGAGGATATCTGCGGGGACATTATCGATCTGGCTGCCAGACGTCTGGGCGGGGAATTTGTGTATCCTGCGCTGAAGTATCTGGCTGTCAGCAGACATGGGCTGCGTGAGAGGGATCTGGAGGCCCTTCTGACAGGCCGTGGTATATCCTGGAGCGCTCTGGATTTCTCCCTGTTCATCCATTATCTGAACATATTTTTTATCTGCCGCAGCAGCGGGCATTATGAATTTTCCCATAAAAGCATTCGCAGAGTCGTATTGTCCAAATGCAGGGACATGAGGCAGACGCACAGGGATATCTATCGGTATCTGATGGGGCTGGAGCTGGAAGATGCTGTCTGGCAGACGGAGACGGCGTGGCACATCCTGGAGGCGGGAGACGCAAGGGCTTTTCTGGCCTATATCGCCGAGGGGAAAGAAAAGGGCTTCCGTTACCTGGAACAGCGCAGCGCCTGTCCTTCTTATGCCGATATGGATCTGTTTGCCTGGGAGAGATGGGCCGGGCAGGAACTGTACCGCCATTCCCTGATGGATGGAGGCAGGCTGGCTCTGGACATGGTAAAAGCGGTCATGGATAATGATGCGGACAACAGCGCTGATGAGAATCTGATGAGATTTCTGTACAGCATTACCGGCCAGTGCCGCCAGCCGGAGCAGCCATGGCAGAGAGAGCTGGCCGCGTCCGTCATGGCGCTGGCGGTTCAGGCATATCAGTCCGGAAGGATTGATGAAAAAACATTGGATGACGGCCTGCGCATGATGACTGGCCGCCGGGAATTGTTTCAGGAAGAAGCCGTTATGGAATTATTGGAGGCACATACAGCGGCCCGCTATGAGGCGCTGGAAAAAAACAGAACTGTCGAAAATGTAAAAAGCCTCAATGAAAGTGTCATGATTTTAAGTGATTTCCTGCTGGGGACAGACAAACAGGACGGCCGGGACGCAGGAACAGAGGACAGAATCCAGTCGTGCCTGGAAACCAGCCTGCTGTGCCTGGATGCCATTGTCCGGATGGACAGGGAAGAAATCAGCGGAAACAGCGCGAAAACACAGGAGCTGAGTGAAAAATATCTGCAGACAGGAAGGGGATTTTTTTCACTGGAACGGGATAGCTCTAAGAAAAAGGGAATCAGGTGTATCGAAAAAGGGCTGAGTCTGCAGTCGGATCTGGTTGATATATGTCGTTCGGGAGAGGTCTGCGGAACGATGTATGCCGTAATTTCCAGAAGTGCCAATATGCTTCTGGAGACAGGAAACCTGCTGAGTGAAGAGAACCGAAAGCAGACATTGAAGCTGATTCAGATCTGCATCGATCTCACGAAGGCGCTCCACAGAGAATCTGACCCGGATTACAGCGGATGGGTCTCCAGTGTGCTGCCGGACTGCTATCTGTGCGAGGGAGACCTGTATATCCAGCTGGGCGGAAGAGAAAACGCGGAGCGGGCGCTCCAGGCTTATCTCAACGGGAAAAGTATCATTGAAAAATATATTACCGATCCTGTGGTTCAGGAGATGGGTACTATATATGGATCACAGATCAGGTGTTATGAAAGACTTCTGGACGCTTATCGGCTGGCAGGGGAAGAAAAGTACCGAAGGTATGTGTCTGATGTCTGTCAGAAGCTGGAAGGACTGCGGAAACAGGCGAGGAAGGCGAGAGAGAGCCGGAACGGATGAGTCGAACCGGATGCTGTGTCTGGTCCTCCGGGCATCAGCAGCGCAGTGCCGGGCCGGCTGTCAGGAAAAGAAAAATATACACAAGAGAAGGAACAGGTGTCAACTACCCATCACCTAAAGGTAATGGGAGGAGCCTGCAGCAAACGAAAGGATTTATTTATGAAGAGAAAAGAATACCAGACCCTTTATGGAAAAATTGTCTACTGGATCAGCCGGGCCGGAGAAGATAGGCCGTGGCTGGTGTTTCTGCCGGGACTGACTGCAGATCACCGGCTGTTTGGCAGACAGATAGCAGCCTTTCGGGAACGTTATAACTGTCTGGTTTGGGATGCGCCTGCCCATGGTCAGTCCCGGCCTTTTGCACTGAAATTCACAATGGATGATCTGGCAGAATATCTCCATGGAATATTTCGAGAGGAAAAAATTCGAAAGCCGGTGCTGACAGGCCAGTCTCTGGGGGGATATATTGCCCAGGTGTATATGGAACTGTATCCCGATGATGTGTCAGCCTTTATTTCTATCGATTCCTGCCCGCTGCACAGATCTTATTATACAAAGGCGGAGCTTTTTCTTCTGAAACATACAAAGGGAATGTACCTGGCGATCCCATGGAAGTGGCTGCTTTGCTGGGGAACAGCCGGGACGGCTCGGACAGAATACGGGAGACGCCTGATGCGGCGAATGATGATGGATTATGAGAAGGAGGCGTATTGCACTCTGGCCGACTACGGATACCGGATTTTTGCGGAGGCAGTGGAGACCGGGCGCAGCTATCAGATTCCCTGTCCGGCCCTGGTGCTGTGCGGGCAGAAGGACAGGGCGGGTTCCGCCCGGCGCTACAATGCCAGATGGGAAAAGCGGGAGAGAGGGAAAATTACTTTTTGCTGGGTGGCGGATGCGGGGCATAATGCAAATACAGACAGGCCGGATACAGTGAACGGGGAGATCGAAAAGTTTGTGAGAAGAATACAGAATGGGTGAAATATGAAAGAGATCATCATCGACGGCATTCCCGTCTGCGTCACAAAAAAGAAAATGAAAAATTTGTATATCCGGGTGATTCCCCCTGACGGGACAGTGAAAATATCCGTCCCTTACGGTGTCAGCGACGAGGCGGTCTGCCGTGTCGTCCGTTCCAGGATAGACTGGATCCGGGAACAGCGCCGGAGGATAGGGGAGACTGCAGGACGGGCGGGAAACCGGTATGAGACCGGTGAGTCCGTTCCTGTGTGGGGAGTTCTGTATCCTCTGGAGGTGCGGTATGCAGAGGGCGCCGGGAGCGCCTGGATGTGGGGCAGGAAGGTGATTCTGCAGATCCGGCCGGACAGCACGCCCCAGCAGCGGGAAAAGACGCTGAATGAATGGTATCGGGCAGAGTTGAAGAAGATGATTCCCGGAGCGGGCAGAAAGTGCGAGCAGATCACAGGGGTGAAGGCGAAGGAGTGGCAGGTCAAAAACATGAAAACCAGATGGGGCACCTGTAATGTAAAGGAGGGGCGGATCTGGCTGAACCTGCAGCTGGCGAAAAAGCCGCCGGAATGTCTGGAGTATGTGATCATCCATGAGCTGATCCATCTGCTGGAGCCCAGTCATAATCAGCGGTTTTATCAGCTGATGGACCGGTTTCTGCCTGACTGGCGGCGGGTTCATCAGGAACTGAACGGGCGGCAGGCGCCGGCGGGACATAAGGATACGCCGGGGTAATGCCGGAACGTGTTACTCCAGCGTTCTGTTATAGAACTGGGTGAGACGGTTGTCGCTATCGGGAATGCCCCGGGATACAGACAGACGCGGCGATTAACCCGGGCAACTCGTCCCGTGAGGCGCAGCTGCAATAAATGCGGTGATAAGAGAAAAAGCGGACATGAACCTGCCGTTCCATCAGCAGGAAAGAGAAAATGAAAAAAGGCTGTCAGAATAATCATGTGAGCTGCCAGTCTTTCTCTGCGGTTTTTGCCTGAAAAGAACTGGAATATTTTCTGTTTTCGGTGTACACTGAATAGGAGGAGGCAGCGAAAACGCTGTAGAAGAAATATGAAAAAAATGATTTTGGTAACTTCTCCGCCGGCCTGCGGGAAAACCTATATCTCGAAAACACTGGCCAGGAATTTAAAGCATGTGGTCTATCTGGATAAGGATACCCTGATTCCTTTGTCTAACCGTGTGTTTGCGGCGGCAGGGGAAGAAATCAACCGAAGCTCAGAATTTTTTGAAAAAAATATCCGGGATTATGAATATGAAACCATCGTGGACATCGGTGTGGAGGCACTGGAGTATGATGATATTGTGCTGATTAACGCCCCTTTTACGAAGGAGGTGCACGATGAGGAGACGCTGGAGCGGTTCCGGACCAAGCTGCGGCGGAAGAACGCGAAGCTGGTGATTATCTGGGTGGTTACCGATCCCCGGATCTGCCATGAACGGATGATCGCCCGCAATTCCGACCGGGATACCTGGAAGCTGGAGCACTGGGACGAATATATCCAAACGGTGGATTTCTCCATCCCGGAGCCGCTGGAGCGGCTGGACGCAGGGCACGACCTGATTCTTTTCTACAATTCCTCAGATGAGGAATTTGAGCAGTCCATGAAAACTATTCTCCCCCGTCTGGAAGAAGAAATGTAAAATCAATCGGGACTGAGCAGCCGGATCGGGACAGACAGATCCTGATCCGGCTGTTATGTTAATCTATGGTTAGCATATTCTAATCATAGATTGCGTATGTACAGGAGGATGAAAACATGTCTCAGTCAAATCAAGGCAAGTCGCTGAAGGGAAAGGATCTGATTACAGTGGGAATCTTTTCGGCGATTTATTTCGCCACCGGCCAGCTTACCGTGGTGATCCTGGTATCTTTTGTCACCAGCTGCCTTCTGGCGGGGCTGTCCAGGCTGGCGCTAAATTATGATACCTTCCGAGGCAGTCTGATGCTCCGAACCATTATGGGAAAATGTCTGAGAGGCATAACAGAATTTTTACAAAATCCGACTTGACAAGTGAACATAAAATCAATAAAATATTAGTTGACTGATTGGGCAGTCGGGGTGAGAAGCGTAAATCCATGGGGTTTACGCTTTTTATGCTATGGGGAGACTGAACGTGCTTCCTCAGAAACATATGTCCGGTCGAAAATGTCAGTTGTGTTGCGGCGGCAGCCTTATCTGCGTGCAGATGTGGCTGCCTGGTTTATAGCCGGCTGGCATAAACAGCCGGCAGAGAAATAAGATATAGTATCTGGTGTGCTGCCTGACAGGCAGATCACGAAATGTAATGGCATCATGTAAAAGAAGGCACAAGATATGTTAGAGATGAGAAAACTGTTAGTAAGTGTAGATGTAGGTTCTACAACTACGAAAATTATCGCATTGGATGAAGAACGGAAAGAGATTGTGTATTCTGATTACCGTCGTCACCACGCGGCACAGATTCCCAGTGTATATGAGGCATTGGAACGTCTGAACCAGGCAGTGCCGGGCGCTGAGATCCGGTTTGTCCTGACCGGCTCCGGGGCGAAGAAAATGGCGGAATATCTGGACACCCCCTATATCCAGGAAGTGGTGGCAAATTCTGTTGCTCTTCGCAGTATGTATGACGATGTACGTACTGCCATTGAACTGGGCGGTCAGGACGCAAAAATGATTTTTTTCCGTAAAGATGAGAAAACGGGTGCACTGAATGTGGCGGACATGCGTATGAATGGCAGCTGCGCGGGAGGTACAGGCGCTTTTATCGATGAGGTGGCTTCCATTTTGAGGGTTCCGGTGGAGGAACTGGATGCAATGGCCAGGAAAGGAACCTGTGTTTATGATATTTCCGGCCGGTGCGGCGTTTACGCAAAGACTGATATTCAGCCGCTGCTGAACCAGGGCATTTCCAAGGAGGATCTGGCCCTGTCTGCTTTTCATGCTATCGCGAAGCAGACCATCGGCGGTCTGGCCCAGGGTCTGGATATCGAGAAGTCGGTGGTATTCGAGGGAGGCCCTCTCACCTTCCAGCCTGCGCTGGTGCAGGTGTTTGCCCAGCGTTTGGAGCTGGAGCCGGAGGATATCCTGATCCCGGAGCGACCGGAGCTGATGATCGCCTACGGCGCGGCCCTCTCCCTGAATACTATGTTCCAGGATGACACCCGCCATGTGGAGATCCCGTGGCTGATGCAGAAGCTGAAAAAGATCCAGGAGGAGTATGGGACCGGACAGGAGAAGGGACAGCCCTTTTTTACTTCCCAGGAGGAATATGAAGCCTTTCAGGAACGGCATAAAATGCCGGCATGGGAGCCGGCGCGGATTCTGCCGGGAGAGGTGATCCGGGCCTATCTGGGCATCGACTCCGGCAGTACCACCACGAAATTTGTGCTGATGGATGAACAGGAAAATATCCTGGATTATTTTTATGCTCCCAATGAAGGCGATCCGCTGTCTGTGGCGAAGAAGGCGTTAATTGAGATGCGGGACCGGTTCCGGAAGGCGGGAGCTGTGCTGGATATCATTGCGGCAGGCACCACCGGTTACGGGGAGGTTCTGTTTTCGAAAGCATTTTCCACTGAATGTCATATGGTGGAGACCGTGGCCCATGCCCGGGCTACCCGGAAATATGTACCGGACGCCTCCTTTATTCTGGACATCGGCGGCCAGGATATGAAGGCGATCTGGCTGGACAACGGCATTATTACTAATATCGTGGTCAATGAGGCATGTTCCTCCGGATGCGGTTCGTTCCTGGAGAATTTTGCTTCTTCTTTAAAAATACCGGTGAAAGAGATTGCTCATGCTGCCTTTTCCTCGAATAATCCGGCGGTGCTGGGCAGCCGCTGTACGGTATTTATGAACAGCAGCATCGTTACCGAGCAGAGAAACGGAAAGCAGCCGGCGGATATCATGGCCGGACTGTGCCGTTCCATTATTGAAAATGTGTTTACGAAGGTGATCCGTATCTCCAGCCTGAAGGCACTGGGAGATAAAATCGTGGTTCAGGGCGGCACCTTTCAGAATGACGCCGTCCTGCGGGCGATGGAACAGTATCTGGGCAAGGAAGTGGTCCGGGCTCCCTATCCCGGCATCATGGGAGCAGTGGGAGCCGCCCTGCTGACAAAGGATCAGGTCAGCCGGGAGACAGAGCGCACCTTCATTGGCCTGGATGCCCTGGATGGTTTTTCCTACACCCAGGAGGCCAACTCACCCTGTCCCTTCTGCGGGAATCACTGTAAACGGACGATTATTGCCTTTTCCAACGGCAGCTCCTGGGTGACCAATAACCGGTGCGAGCGGGGAGAGATCCTGGGAGACCCGAAGGATGAGAAGGTGAAGGCGCTGCTGAAGGAAAAGCAGCAGGAGCAGAAGAAAGCGGCAAACCTTTTCCAGACACGCCAGGAACTGCTGTTCCGCCAGTACCCGGTTCAGCCGGTGGCTCCGGACCGGGGAACGGTGATCGGCATCCCACGGGTGCTGTCTTTCTGGGAGACGATACCTTTCTGGACCACCTTCTGGCGGACCCTGGGCTTTCAGGTGCGGATCTCTGATCCCAGCACCAGGACGATATATGAGAGCGGCCTGTCAGCGGTAACCTCCGATACGGTCTGTTTTCCGGCGAAGCTGACCCACGGACACCTGATCAATCTGAAGAAACACGGGGTGGACCGGATTTTTATGCCCTCTATCACCACTGTTTCTTCTGAGAATACAGAAAAGACCAGTGAATCCATGTGCGCGGTGGTAAAAGGGTATCCCATCGTTATCCGCAATTCGGACAGCCCGGAGAAGAAATGGGGCATTCCCTTTGACGCGCCCCTGTTTCACTGGCATACCACAGAGGACCGGCAGCGGCAGCTGACCCGGTACATGGCGGATGCCTTCCAGATTCCCACAGAGCAGACAGAGGCTGCGATTCGGGCAGGGGACCAGGCTCAGGAAACCTTCCGGCGCCAGCTCCAGGAGGCCGGGGCGGCAGCCCTGCGGGAAGCGGAGGAGAGGGGAGCCTATGCCGTTGTGCTGGCATCCCGTCCTTATCAGAACGACGCCCTGTTAAACCATGACCTGCCGGAGATGTTTACCGGACTGGGAATCTCAGTGCTGACAGTGGATTCCCTGCCGGGGACGGAGAAGGTGGATCTGAGCCGGAGCCGTCTGGACATCGTGAACAATTATCATGCCAGAATGCTGTCCTCTGCGATCCTGGCGGCGGAAAATCCCGGCCTGGAGTATGTGCAGATCGTCAGCTTCGGATGCGGCCATGACGCTTATCTGTCCGATGAAATCATTCGTATGATGAAGGAAATCTCAGGGAAAACGCCTCTGGTTCTGAAACTGGATGAGAGTGATATCCAGGGCCCTCTGCGTATTCGTGTCCGTTCTTTTGTAGAGACAGTAAATATGCGGCGGGCTGCAGGGGAGAACTTCAGGATCCATTCTCTGAAGGATCCCTATCCGGTGAAATATACCAGGGAGGACAGAAAAGAAAAAGTGGTGCTGGTTCCCAACACTTCTCATGCGTTCTGCCGGGTGCTTTCTGCTGTGTTCTGTAAACAGGGAGTGCGTGCAGAACCTTTGGATGTGGGACGTGAAGAAGCCATTCGTCTGGGCAAACAGTATGTACATAACGATATTTGCTTCCCTGCACAGATTGTCATCGGGGAGGCGCTGGCAGCTCTGGAGAGCGGAAAATATGATGATAAAGAAGTAGCCATCGGCATGGCGAAATATATCGGCGACTGCCGCCTGACTCATTACGGTGCTTTGCTGCGCAAGGCTTTGGATGACGCAGGCTATACGCATGTGCCGATTCTGACCAATGATGATGTAGATTACCACAATCTTCATCCTGGTTTTCGGCTGAGCCTGGCTTCCTCCCTGCGGATTGCTGCTGCTTTGCCGATGATCGATGTGCTGGAAGAACTGCTGAGAAAGATCAGACCCTATGAGAAGGAAAAAGGAAGCGCTGACCGGGCTTTTGAGCAGGCCATGGACGCTTTGGTGGATGGCTTGGAAAAACATGGTATATCTGGAGCTGCCAGAGGTTTTGAGAGAGGCATTGCCATGATGAAGGATATTTCTTATGATCGATCCCGACTTAAGCCCAGAGTGCTGATCGTAGGAGAATATCTGCTGAACTTTCATCCCGGTGCGAATCATGAAATCGAGCGTTACCTGGAGGCCAATGGGTTTGAAGTGATCGAGGCCAGAATGACAGATGTTATACAGAAAACTTATTTCTGCATGGATACTCAAACCAAAGAATACCATCTGAATCAGCCTTTTGCAAAGAAAACCTGGTACAGTACAGTGGACAAAGCATTTGATATGGCTCACAATCTGACAGACCGGATTGCGTCGAAACATCCTCTGTACGAGCAGGCTGTCAGGCTGCCCCAGCTGGTTCAGGCCAGCGACCCGATTATTCATCATACCTTTGATGCAGGAGAAGGCGTGCTGATTCCGGGGGAGATTCTCCACCATGCAGCCAGAGGCTGCCGGAATTTTGTGATTCTCCAGCCTTTTGGCTGTCTGCCAAATCATGTAGTGGGCCGGGGAATTGCAAAACGGCTTAAGGAGATGTATCCGGATGCTCAGATTCTTCCTCTGGATTACGATCCAGATGTCAGTTTTGCTAATCTGGAGAACAGGCTGCAGATGCTGGTGATGAATGCGAAAGCAGCGGGACAGGAGGAGAATGAGGAAAGTGAACGGTTCCTCCATACCCGACATAAAAATGAGAAACAGAAAAACGAAAGAAAAAGAAGGAGACGGTTTAAAAATTCCCCTGTGGGACTGTCCGGATGAATTCCGAATCAGGATCCGTCTGCGAGTACTGGATTTATGAGGCGGATGTTTCTGCGGTTTTGCTGCGCAGAAATGTCCGCTCCTTTTTTGATGCGGAGAAAAATGGTATTCAGGAAAATCGTCCAGGGGAGGAATAAAACTTGTTATATGATCATGTGTTCAATTATAAGATTCATCTTGACAGGCCATACCCATATGGGTATAATATGGGTATACCCCTATAGGTATAAAGGAGGCTTGTATGGAAAAGGTGACAGAAAAATTAGAGGCTTTTTTAGAGTGGGGCGGGGTAAAAAAGGATGTGACCTGCCTGATACTTTCGGGAATTGCACTGCTGATCAGTATTTTTGATTTGGTTCCCTTTCCTTTTGACCCGGCCTGGATGGCCATTGTGCTGTGCGGTGTTCCGATTATTTTAGAGGCGGTGATCGGCCTGGTGACGGAATTCGACATTAAGGCGGATGTGCTGGTTTCCATCGCCCTGATCGCTTCCGTGGTGATCGGCGAGGATTTTGCTGCCGGCGAGGTGGCCTTTATCATGCAGCTGGGCAGCCTGCTGGAGGATCTGACAGTGGCCCGGGCCCGGGCGGGGATTGAGAAACTGGTTCATCTGACGCCCCGGACCGCGAGAGTGGTAAAGGGAGGGTCAGAGCAGGTGATACCGGCAGAGGAGGTTCAGGTAGGCGACCTGATCCGGGTGCTGCCGGGGGAGACAGTTCCGGTAGACGGCGTAATTCTGACAGGCCAGACTTCCATTAATCAGGCGGTGATGACCGGAGAATCCATGCCTGTGGATAAGGGGCCGGGAGATGAGGTGTCCAGCGGTACGGTCAACCAGTTCGGCACCTTTGACATGAAGGCGGCGAAGGTAGGTGAGGACAGCTCTATTCAGCGGATGATCCGTCTGGTACAGTCTGCAGATGCAGGAAAGGCGAAGATTGTAGGTCTGGCAGACCGCTGGGCTACCTGGATTGTCGTGATTGCCCTGACTGCGTCTGTGCTCACCTGGCTGGTGACAGGCCAGATCATACGGTCTGTAACGATTTTGGTTGTATTCTGTCCCTGTGCTCTGGTACTGGCTACGCCTACAGCGATTATGGCAGCCATCGGCAATGCCACCCGCCATGGATTTCTGGTGCGGGAGGGGGACGCCCTGGAACGGCTGGCTGCTGTGGCGAAGGTTGCTTTTGATAAAACCGGCACGCTGACCTACGGCACGCCGAAGGTAACTGCAGTGGAAAGCTTTTTGCCGGAGCTGACAGAGGAACAGGTTTATACATATGCGGCCAGTGCGGAACTGCGCTCAGAGCATCCGCTGGGAAAGGCAGTGGTTCGCTGCTGCAGGGCCGACTGCAGGGCAGGGATTCCGGATGTGGATCAGTTCCGGATGCTGCCGGGCAGAGGTGTGACAGCAGCGGCCGGCGGGCAAAAAGTCGCGGCGGGAAATGAAGAACTGATGTCAGAGCTGGGAATCTCGGTGGGCTCGGAAGAGAAAAAGAAGGCAGAGACCTGGCGGACAGAGGGCTGCACCATCATTTATCTGGCGGTGGAGGGTTGTCTGGCGGGCTTCCTGGCTTTATCCGATACCCTCCGTCCCGACGCTGCTGCCATGATCGGAGAGCTGAAACAGACAGGAGCAGAGCCGGTTCTCCTGACCGGGGATCATGAAAATGCTGCCCGCCATATCGCCAGAGAACTGGACATCAGCGAGGTTCACGCAGGCTGCCTGCCGGAGGATAAGCTGAATATCATAGACGGATACCAGAAGAAAAAGCAGCAGGTCTGCATGATTGGAGACGGCATCAATGACGCGCCTGCCCTGAAAAAAGCCTATGTAGGCATTGCCATGGGCGGCGTGGGGAGCGACATCGCGGTAGACGCGGCGGATATCGCTCTGGTTAATGATGAGATTAAAGAGCTGCCCCATTTGCTGTGGCTGTCCAGGAGAATGATGATCACTATTAAGTGTAATCTGACATTTTCCATGGTGTTGAATTTTATCGCCATCGTGCTGGCGATTACCGGCATTCTGAACCCGGTAGTAGGGGCCCTGGTTCATAACGCAGGGTCGGTGTTCGTCATTATTAATTCAGCGCTGCTGCTGAAGTGGAGGAAGAAGGGGGCTGCCAGGGGCGCCGGGAACGCCGGGCAGGCCCGGCCGCAGTATACGTGACGGATATCAGGATATATTTTCGTTCAGCATACAGGCGGGAGGTACGAACCGCCGGACGGGGAGACAACGCTCTGGGGCACAGCGCCATAGGGGCGGGACCTTCTGCCGCTTGATTCCCGGCCCGAACAGGTACTAAAGCAGATTCCGAGGCGGTTTTTCAGAACCGGACTTATCTTCGGGGAAAGC
>CAJFOT010000080.1 GCA_904397815.1 Candidatus Paralachnospira sangeri | reverse complement strand
TGCTACATTTAGGGAAGTGGAAATGAGTGAAAGAGTAAAATCTACTTTGCCCCCTTCAAAGTGGAAATAAACTTTTCACTTCAGTAAAGAAAAAATTGCTTAATTAATAGTTGACAAATTAAGATTCTAATGGTAATATATATATCGCTGGCTGACCTGTCAGTCAGCGGACATCGGAGCGTGGCTCAGTTTGGTAGAGCGTCCGGTTAGGGACCGGGAGGTCGCAGGTTCGAATCCTGTCGCCCCGATTAGCAAGCAGCTTTCCTGTAAGGAAGCTGCTTTTTATTTATATTCATTACAGGAAACTGTGCTCCTTATGACAGAGAGCGTTTTGCGGAATTATGCGGCGAGACGAAGATGCCGCTGACGCGGCGCAGCACTCCTGCGTACAGGATTCTCTGTCCTTAATCTGCGAATGGCAGGTCTTGCATCTGAGAGATCAGGATAGCCATCAATTCTACGGCTTGTCTGCGCTTGCGGAAATAGGAACGTATGGGGAGCGGATGGCTGCAGTGAGGGGCCAAAAAGGCGAGAATCTCCTCAGTACACTCAGGTTTTGGGGAAGCAAAATAGGTGTAATTCAAAATCCAGTAATATAGTTCTCCGTTTGGATGGTATCGGCGAATCAGACTGCTGAAATGTTCCAGGGAGGAAAGAACAGTGGAGAGGACGGAAATCTGATGCCACAGGGAGGTCAGCTGTCCGTCGATGTCCTCTGCAGCTTTCTGGCGGAAAATCTGTATGAATTCTTCTGTCCGGTCAGTGAATGGGATGCCGGTCATTTCTGATGCCTGAAATACCGCAATTTTCAGCTGCCAGGAATAGTCCCGGTAGTGTTTCAGCAGGCGCTGGGCGCGGCGGTACTGGCTGTCTGACGGGAGTGGAATGTCGTGAAGTGAAGTGTTAGGATTCATGAAATATTACCTCCTGTGAAATGAATCGATGCCAAAATGAGTTGTTTCTCAGAAAGGACATGTTCTGAATATTGATTTCAAGAAATGATTTACTATCATAATAATATGCGGCAAAGTGAAAAAATATGACAGGCAAAGGGGAGAAAATAATGAAATTTCTTCATGTGGCAGATCTTCATATTGGAAAAAAGGTGAATGAATTCTCCATGGCGGAGGACCAGCGCCATATTCTGAGGCAGATCATAGAGATGGTGCGGGTTCATCGGCCTGACGGTCTCCTGATCGCCGGGGATGTATATGATAAGAATATTCCCGGTGTGGACGGCGTGATGATGCTGGATCAATTTCTGACAGAGCTGTATCGGGACGGGTGTCCGGTCTACATGGTCAGCGGCAACCATGATTCCGGGGAGCGCCTGGCCTTTGGCCGGGAGCTGATGCGCCGCAACCAGATTTACATCAGCGGAGGTGTGTCCGGCTGTCTGGAACGGATCAGACTGGAGGATGCTTTCGGCCCGCTGAATCTGTATCTGATGCCTTTTATCCGCCCTTCTCAGGCCAGGCATCTGGACCCGGAGATCGCAACCTACCATCAGGCGGTGAAGGCGGTGCTGGACCATGAGAAGATAGACCCGTCTCAGCGGAATGTGCTGGTGGCCCATCAGTTTGTGGTGAACGGAGGGGAAGTGCCGGAGCGCAGCGATTCGGAACAGCTGTCCCTGGGAACACTGGATCAGGTGGATGCCTCCCTTTTCGATGGATTTGACTATGTGGCCCTGGGCCATCTCCATGGCCCGCAGAAGGTGGGGCGGGAAACGGTGCGCTATGCGGGATCGCCCCTGAAATATTCCTTTTCAGAGTGCCGGCACAGAAAATCAGCTGTTCTGGTGGCAATGGAGGAAAAAGGACAGACGGAGATTCACCTGCTTCCCTTTACGCCCCTCCACGATATGCGGGAGATCAGAGGTCCCATCGGGGAACTGCTGAGGGAGGAAAATTACAGCAGGGCGGATGTGACGGACTATATTCGCGCCACTCTGACAGATGAGGGAGAGATTTATGACGCAATGGGACGGCTGCGGACAGTTTATCCCAACCTGATGAAACTGGACTTTGACAACAGCCGGACGCTGTTTACCGAGGGAATCAGGACTGCCGCCGAGGAGGTGGCGGTGAAAACGCCCCAGGAGCTGTTCCGGGAGTTTTATGAGAGCCAGAACCATGTTTCCATGAGTGCGGAACAGGAGGGGCTGTTAGAGGAGATTCTGAGAGAAATGGAGGGAGACGGATTATGAAACCGGTCAGGCTGGTGATGAGCGGATTCGGCCCCTATGGCGGCCGGGAGGAAATATCCTTCGCTCAGTGGGGCGAAAAAGGGCTGTTTTTAATCAGCGGAGATACCGGGTCGGGAAAAACCACCATATTTGACGCCATTTCCTTCGCCCTCTTTGGAAATGCCAGCGGGGAAAACCGTCGAACGGATACGCTCCGGAGCGATTATGCTGACGATGAGACCCAGACCTATGTGGAACTGGTTTTCCGGCATCAGAATGCCCTCTATCATATCCGACGCAATCCGCAGTATCTGCGGATGAAGAAGCGGGGCGAGGGGTATACAGAGGAGAAGCAGAATGCCTGGATGGAGCTGCCGGACGGCCGGACAGTGGCCGGCTATCATCAGGTGACATCCTGTGTGGAGGAACTGCTGGGCATTGACTGGCGTCAGTTTAAGCAGATTGTGATGCTGGCTCAGGGAGAGTTTATCAGACTGCTGAACGCAGGGACAGGGGAGCGGGCGGCCATTCTGCGGAAGGTGTTCCATACCGGCCCCTATGAGGAACTGCAGAAGAGGCTGAAGGCCCGGGAGGATGCCCTGAAGCGGGAGTGCGAGGACAGTGAAGCCCGGTTGATCCAGCTGCTGAACGGGATGTCCCTGAACCGGGAGGAATTGCCCGAATTGCTGGAGGCCTGGCGGAAAGAGCCGAATATCCATATGGCAGGCCGGACAGTGGAATGTCTGGAACGGATGACCCAGGCAGACATTCAGAGCCGCCGGAAGCTGGAACGGGCTGTGAAGGAAGCAAACCGGCTGCTCCAGGAGCGGACGGGACAGCGAATCCGGGCAGAGCAGGACAACCGGCTGCTGGAGGAACTGGCTGGAACAGAGGCCCGGCTGGAAGTGTCAGACAGCAGGCAGAAAGAGATGGAACAGCAGGCGGACCGGGCAGAGCGGGGGAGGAAGGCCCTCCAGGCGGAGCCTTACCGGCTGCAGAAGGAGCAGCGGCAGAAAGAGTATGATGGCCAGACCGAAGAGGGACGGAAGCTGGAGGAAGGGCTGGAGGAAACCAGCCGGACACTGGAGGCGCTGGAGGACAGCAGGCCGGAGCAGGAAAAGCGGCAGGAGGAGCTGAAGGAACTGCGCCGGCAGCTGGAACAGCTCCGCCGGGAACTGCCCCGTTACGCAGAGGCAGAGACGGCAAAGGAAATGTGGCAGCAGCTGAAAAAGGAGCGGGCGCAGGCAGAGAAATCCCTTAAGGAGAGCCGGAGAGAACAGGAGAAGGGAGAAAGGGAACAGAAGAAAATCAGGAAGGAGCTGGAAACCTTACGGGGTGTGGAGATGGACCTTCTGAAAAACGGTCAGGCTGTTTCTGAGGCAGAGAGCTATGAAAACCGTTTCCGCCGTGTGATGGAGCAGCTGGAAGGCTGGCAGAGGCTGGAGGAAGAACTGTGCAGAGAGCTGGAGAGCTACCGGCAGGAGGAGACGGCCTGGCAGGAGACGGCGGACCGATGCCTGAGAGAGGAACAGCGTTTTTACCGGGCCCAGGCGGGAATCCTGGCCGGAGAGCTGACGCCGGGGAAGCCTTGCCCTGTGTGCGGTTCCAGAGACCATCCGGCTCCCGCTCTCCGGGAGGAGGGAGAGGAGCCGCTGCCCGATCTGGATCTGCTGCGGCAGGAGCGGAGCCAGGCAGAGCAGCGGCTTTCCCGGGCTTCCCGGCGATATGGAGAGAAGAAAACCGAGGCCGGGCTGGCGTACAAGCAGATTCAGGAAGGGCTGGCGGAGCTGGCGCCGGAGACAGACTGGGGACAGCTGTCCATAGAAGAGACTGTGAAGGAGGCCGAAGTCTGCCTGTCGGCGGCCAGTCAGCGGCTGGAGGAACTGAAAGCTCGGGGAGAAGCCCTTGAGGCCGGTAAAATCCGGAGGATACGGCTGGAAAAGGAAGCTGCCGAATGGGAAGAAGAGGCAGGCCGCCTGACCGCCCGCATGGAGGAACTGAGCAGCCAGATGGCCCGGGCGGAGAGCCAGGCCGGGCAGCAGGAGGCCCGGTATCAGACGCTGATGCAGAGCCTCTCCTGCGAGGGAGAGAAGGAAGCCCGGCGCCGGGAGCGCCGGCTGAACCAGGATGCTGAGGCCATAGAGAAAAGCTGCGGGAAATGGCAGAAGGATTATGACAATGGGGTGAAAAAGCAGCAGACGCTGACGGTAAAACTGGAGGAAAACCGGCGGCAGTGCGGGGAGATGAAGAAACGGCTGGCAAGCGCCGGCCGGGATTTTCTGCGGGTACTGACTCAGTGCGGTTTTGGGGATGAAGAGGAACTGGACCGGGCCCGGCTGGAAGAACGGGAGCTGAAACGGCTGGAAAGAGAACTGGATGCTTACCGGAAGGATCGGCTCCTGCTGGAAAAAAGCTGTGCTGACCTGCGGAGACAGTGCGCAGGGAAGGAAAAGGCAGATCTGAAAGAGCTGCGGGAGCTGGAGCGCCAGGCCGGGCAAAGCCGGGAGCAATGGGAGCAGAAGCGGTCAGCGGTTTCTGTCGAGATTGCGGTCAATGAAGGGATCATTCAGAAAGCCGGAAGGGAGCTGGAGGAACTGGAACAGAAGCAGGCCGCCTATACCCAGGCTTCTCAGCTGTCCAAAACAGCCAATGGCAATCTGACGGGAAAAGAACGGCTCTCTTTTGAGCAGTATGTCCAGGCTTTCTACTTTGACCTGGTGGTGGAAGAGGCCAACCGGCGGTTTTATAAGATGTCCGGCACCCAGTATATGCTCAGAAGAAAGGAGCAGGGAAATGACCGGCGCAGCCAGGCCGGGCTGGCGCTGGAGGTCTATGATTTCTATACCGGAAAGGCCAGGCCGGTTCAGTCCCTCTCCGGCGGGGAATCCTTTCAGGCGGCGCTCTGCCTGGCTCTGGGGCTGTCAGATGTGATCCAGAGCTTTGCCGGAGGGCTCCAGATTGACGCCATGTTTGTGGACGAGGGCTTCGGCTCCCTGGACAGCCAGGCGCTGGAGCAGGCGGTGGATACCCTGTACAGCCTGACCCAGGGAGAGCGGCTGGTGGGGATTATCTCCCATGTGAGTGAGCTGAAAGAACGGATCGAGCAGAAAATACTGCTGCAGAAGGACCGGAAGGGAAGCCACATCATATAAGGGAGGGCCCGCAGGCAAGTCATGAAGGAAGTCTGGAATATACGAATACACGAATATACGGAAGGACCGTTCCTGATCAGGAACGGTCCTCCAAAGCCCGGTACGTCTTATGGGTACCGACATATTTATATGCGGGGCGGATGATCTTGCCGCCGTTTACCAGCTCCTCGATCCGGTGGGCGCTCCAGCCGGAGATGCGGGAAATGGCGAAAATCGGGGTAAACAATTCTTCCGGAAGTCCCAGCATTGCGTAAACAAATCCGCTGTAAAAATCCACATTGGCGCACAGCATTTTAAACAGATGGCGTTCATTGCCGATCAGTTCCTTGGCCAGGTGTTCTACCCGCTCATAGAGGGCATATTCCTCTTCACAGCCCTTTTCAATAGAAAGCTTGTGGGCATATTCTTTCAGAATCAGACATCTGGGGTCGGATTTGGTGTAAACTGCGTGTCCGATACCATAGATCAGGCCGGCCCGGTCGAAGGTTTCACCGTGGAGGATTTTCGCCAGATAATCCTTCAGGGCATCCTCATCTGTCCAGTCTGTCACATGTTCCTTGATATCGGCGAACATCTGCTGCACCTTCAGGTTGGCGCCGCCATGCTTGGGCCCTTTCAGGGAGCCGAGGGAGGCTGCCACTGTGGAATAGGTGTCTGTGCCGGTAGAAGATACCACACGGGTGGTGAAGGTGGAGTTATTTCCGCCGCCGTGGTCAGCGTGGAGAACCAGGGCCACATCCAGCACTTTTGCCTCCAGCTCTGTATATTTGCCGTCAGGCCGAAGCAGACGGAGAATATTCTCTGCGGTAGACAGCTCCGCCTTCGGATGGCGGATCACCAGGCTCTTTTCCAGAAAATAATGGCGGTAAGCCTGATAGCCGTATACCGAGATCAGCGGGAACTGGGCGATCAGGTGAAGAGACTGATTCAGCACATTTTTTATGGAAATATCATTGGGATTCTCATCATAGGAATATAAGGTCAGCACGCTTTTCTGCAGGACATTCATCATATCCTCGCTGGTAGCCTTCATAATTACGTCTCTGACGAATTTCCCCGGAAGTTCTCTCCAGTTGCCGATGATCTCCAGAAATTCATGAAGCTGAGACTGGGTGGGAAGTTCGCCGAAGAGTAAAAGATAGGTGGTTTCCTCGAAACCGAATTTTCTGTCTTTGAATCCGTTAATCAGATCCTTGACGTTATAGCCCTGATAGTACAGGCTGCCATCGTCAGGCATCTTTCTGCCGTTTTCGATCTTATAGCCCATGACATCAGAAATCTCTGTCAGGCCGGTGAGGACGCCGTTGCCGTTAGAATCACGCAGTCCCCTTTTTACGTCATATTCCGTATACAGATTCAGGTCAATCTGACCGGATTTCAGGCAGTAGTCAACAAATTTGTCAAAACGTGTGTCGAAATCCTCGATGTTGTTGTTCATACAGATGCCCCCTTAGATGCAATGTAATCTTAAGGTACTTTATCACTAATTATGGCCCTTTGCAATAGTTTTTTCCCGTTTCGGCGGTTTGTGACGGTTTTTTCGGAATCCTTGCCCTTTTTTGGGCAGTATAGTATAATGGCCGTGAAGATATGCTGCAGGCGTTTTCTGACGGATGCCTGCGATGCATTGCAGAACGTAATATGGAAAAAGAGGTGTATCATGGAGTTTCGGCCATGTATTGATATTCATAATGGGAAGGTGAAACAGATTGTGGGCGGCAGCCTGCAGGATGAAGGCAGCAGGGCCCGGGAGAATTTTGTCTCGGAACAGGATGGTGCTTTTTATGCGGAATTTTATAAGAAAGACGGACTGAAGGGCGGGCATGTTATTTTGCTGAATCCGCCGGGGTCCGAATATTATGAGGCGACCAGAGCCCAGGCATACGGTGCTCTGGCAGCATATCCCGGCGGGCTGCAGCTGGGCGGGGGCATCCAGGCGGAAAATGGCGGCGATTTTCTGGACAGAGGAGCGTCCCATGTGATCGTTACTTCGTATGTATTTCGGGAAGGCAGGCTGGATGAAAAAAATCTGGACAGAATGGTGCGGGCTGTGGGAAAGGAACATCTGGTTCTGGACCTCAGCTGCCGGGCCAGAGGGGATGCCTATTATATTGTGACAGACCGATGGCAGAAATTTACGGATTTGGCTTTGAATCTGGAACTGCTGAGTCAGCTGGCCGCTTCCTGCGACGAATTTCTGATCCACGCAGCCGATGTGGAGGGAAAACGGGGCGGTGTGGAACAGCCGCTGCTGGAACTGCTGGGAAATTTCTGTGAGATACCGGTTACTTATGCCGGCGGCGTGGGCAGCTTCGATGACCTGGAGACTGTCAGGCAGCTGGGAAAGGGACATGTTAATGTCACCATCGGAAGCGCCCTGGACCTCTTCGGAGGGGATATGGCATACCGAGAAGTGCTCCGCCGGTGTGCCCCGGCAGCACTGGATACTGGTTGTTGAGCAAAAATATATGTGTTTTCGTTCAAGGGGCTTGTACAGCCCGGACGATGCACTGCGGTGTACAGGCAGACAGAGAGTTGCTTGTTCCCAGCCCGGAGAAGTACTAACAAAAATCTCAGGCGGATTTTTGCAAGTACTTCTAACC
>CAJFOT010000079.1 GCA_904397815.1 Candidatus Paralachnospira sangeri | reverse complement strand
TGCTACATTTAGGGAAGTGGAAATGAGTGAAAGAGTAAAATCTACTTTGCCCCCTTCAAAGTGGAAATAAACTTTTCACTTCAGTAACCGATTTCCTGGGCGGGGACAAGTATGTTTTACTTGACTTCCCGTCTGTTTGGTACTAGAATAATGCAATAGTGTAAAGTGTTACGCTTTCATGTATTAAAATATTTCCGCATATTGGGAAAAGGAGGACGATTATGAAAAAAATCAAGAAATTAGCTGCCTGCCTTCTGGCTCTGGCGATGGTGTTTGCCCTGGCCGGATGCAGCAGCTCATCTGATGGTGAGACGACAGCTGCGGCTGAGACAACTGCTGCTGAAACCGCGGCAGAGGAGACGACAGCCGGCGCTGAAGGCGCGGAGGAGACAACCGGCGCCGCGGATGATGGTGAGACCGCGGCTGCGGCTGACGGAGAGAGTTTTAAAGTAGGCGTAATCCAGCTGACAGAGCATCCTGCCCTGGACTCTGCATATGAGGGCTTTGTGGCTGCCCTGGAGGAAGGGGGCCTGGTAGAAGGCGAGAACCTGGAGATTGACTACCAGAATGCCCAGAATGATATTTCCAACTGCGATACCATTGCAACGAAACTGGTTAATGAGGGCTGCGACCTGATCCTGGCGATTGCCACGCCTGCGGCTCAGTCGGTAGCCGGAAAAACTACGGAGATTCCGATTCTGGTGACGGCGGTAACCGATCCCGCTTCCTCCGGTCTGGTGAACAGCAATGAAGAGCCGGGCACCAATGTATCCGGTACCTCTGACCTGACGCCGGTGGCGGAGCAGATCGACCTGCTGCAGCAGCTGCTGCCGGATGCACAGAACATTGCGATTATGTACTGCTCTTCCGAGGATAACTCCATCTTCCAGGCAGAGCTGGCCATGGAAGCCTGTGAGGCAGCAGGATTAAGCTATGAAGAAGTGACCGTATCCGAGTCCAGCCAGATCCAGCAGGTGACAGAATCCATGATCGGCAAATATGACGCTGTCTACATCCCCACTGACAATGTACTGGCAGAAGGCATGGCGACAGTGGCACAGGTGACCAATGCCAACGGCCTGCCCTGCATCGTAGGGGAAGAGGGCATGGTTTCCAACGGCGGCCTGGCTACATATGGACTGAATTATTATAACCTGGGCGTGCTGACCGGCGAGCAGGCGCTTTCCATCCTGCTGGAGGGCGCGGATATTACCACCATGCCCATCGGATATCTGGCGGCGGAGGACTGTGTGCTGACTGTCAATACCACAGCTGCCGCTGAACTGGGAATCGAAATCCCGGAGGATATTCTGGCAGAGGCTGAGACAGTAGAATAAATGACGGCCTGTACTGTGAATATACAAGAGATATCATGATCTGGAGGAGAAAATGGGAATATTGTTGGCGATCCAGGGTGCGGTAAGCCAGGGGGTGCTCTGGGGAATCATGGCCCTGGGTGTATATATGACATACAGAGTTTTAAATATAGCCGATCTGACAGTAGACGGGAGCTTTGCTCTGGGCGGTTCTGTCTGCGCGGCAATGATGACCCTGGGGATGAATCCCTGGCTTTCTCTGCTGGTGGCCATTGCCGCCGGCGCCCTGTCCGGCGCGGTGACAGGTTTTCTGCATACCAAATGTGAGATCCCTGCCATACTGGCCGGCATTCTGACACAGATCGGCCTGTATTCCATTAATCTGAGAATTATGGGGCGCTCCAACACCCCTCTGCTGAAGCTGGACACCATGTTCAAGCAGCTGATGGAGCTGACCGGACTGTCATCGACCTGGGTATCCCTGATTACGGGATGTATCTTCTGCGGGATTTTGATTGCGGTGCTTTACTGGTTCTTCGGAACCGAGATCGGCTCTGCCATCCGGGCGACGGGAAATAACGAAAATATGGTGCGTTCCCTGGGGATGAACACCAATGTAACCAAAATGCTGGGACTGATGCTGGGCAACGCCCTGATCGCCCTGTCCGGCGGCCTGGTCAGCCAGAGTCAGGGATACGCTGATATCAAAATGGGAACCGGTGCCATCGTAATCGGCCTGGCGTCCATAATCATCGGCGAAGTTTTGTTCGGAAAGAAGCTGGCCTTCGGTACTAAGCTGTTTTCCATCGTGGTCGGCTCTGTAATATATCGGATCATCGTGGCAGTGGTACTGCAGCTGGGCCTGAACACAGACGATCTGAAGCTGCTGACAGCGATCCTGGTGGCGGTGGCTCTGTCCATTCCGGTTATGCTGGAAAAGCGGCGTCAGACTGCCAGCTACAAGGCTTCGCTGAACGACATCCATAAGGAAGATCAGGAGGGCGGCCATGCTGGAAATTAGTCATGTATCAAAAACCTTTAATAAAGGCACTGTCAATGAGAAGAAAGCGCTGGAAAATCTGAACCTGAAGCTGGATGAGGAGGATTTTGTCACTGTAATCGGCGGCAACGGCGCAGGAAAATCCACGATGCTGAATATGATCGCCGGGGTGTACCCCATTGATACAGGAAAAATTCTGATCAACGGGACAGATGTATCCCTGATGCCGGAGTATAAGCGGGCCCGCCTGCTGGGACGGGTATTCCAGGACCCGATGATGGGGACAGCTGCTGATATGGAGATCCAGGAAAACCTGGCCATGGCCTACCGGAGAGGAAAGAACAGGGGACTGAGCTGGGGCATCACGAAACAGGAAAAGGAGCGGTACCATGAGGTGCTGAAGAAGCTGGGCCTGGGGCTGGAGGAGCGCATGAGTTCCAAAGTGGGTCTGCTGTCCGGCGGACAGCGCCAGGCGCTGACTCTGCTGATGGCGACGCTGCAGAAACCAAAACTCCTTCTGCTGGATGAGCATACGGCGGCGCTGGATCCCAGAACAGCGAAAAAGGTTCTGGACCTGACACGGGAGATCGTAGAAGAACAGAAGCTGACGGCGCTGATGGTAACGCATAATATGAAGGACGCTATCCAGATCGGAAACCGTCTGATTATGATGCATGAGGGACGGATTATATATGATGTCAAGGGGGAAGAGAAAAAGAGCCTCCAGGTATCTGACCTGCTGGAAAAATTCGAAGAAGCCAGCGGGGAAGAATTTTCCAATGACAGGATGCTGCTGTCATAACAGGCGGGAGGTACGAACCGCCGGACGGGGATACAACGCATTGGGGCACAGCGCCATATGCGGCAGAAGGGGCCGCCCATATGGCGCTGTGCCCCAATGCGTTGTATCCCCGTCCGGCAGTTCTGAATACTGGTTAATAACGCTGTGTTTTAGTTCCGTAACAAGCCCTTTTGGCTGCCGGGAAATACAGATTGACATATCATATTAATTGTATTATATATAGTAATATAAATAATACATATATGGAGGCCGGAGTGCCGGAAAGGAGAGGTGATACAGAATGCTGATTGCCCTGGATATGAAAAGCAGCATTCCCATCTATGTGCAGCTGCGCAACCAGATTGTGACCGGGATCGGCAGGGGTGAGCTGAAGGCGGGGGAGCGCCTCCCAACAGTGCGCCAGCTGGCGGCCGACGCGGGGGTAAATACCATGACGGTAAATAAAACATACCAGATGCTGAAAGCGGAGGGATTCATCGAAATTGACCGGCGCCATGGCGCCACGGTCTGTCCAGTCAGCCAGTGTGCCGGTCTGTATCGGGAAAAGCTGGAGCGGGAACTGGAGCTGCTCTCCGCGGAGGCCAGACTGAAGGGGATGGAGAAATCAGAGTTTCTGGGTCTGTGTGAGCGGATGTTTGAGCAGATGCATCCGGCGGCCCTGAGGGGGTGCGAGGAATGATAACGGCGGTTATGTTTGTGATCTTTCTGCTGATCGGCGTCAGTATAGTGGGGATCTGCGCCTGGTGCCACAGCGGAAAGGAAGAATACCAGGAAGGGATGATACTGGGCGTTCATGTGCCGGAAGAGGCGGCTGCGGATGAAGAAGTACGAACGCTGACCAGGTCTCATAAAAAGAAGCTGAAACGGTTTCAGCTGCTGAACCTGGCGGCTGCGGTTCTGATTCCCGGGGGATTTTTTATTAATATGGCGGTGTCTGTCCTCCTCTGGGTGATCTGGCTGCTGCAGTATTGTGTGGTTCTGATCGCTTTTATGACAGGCAGTATGCGGCGTATGTACAGGGTGAAAGTGAAGCGGCAGTGGTTTCAGCCTGACACCCATCCGGCAGTGATGGTGGATACCCGTGTCAGCGCGATGGCAGACCATTTTCCTGTCCCCTGGCAGTGGCATCTCCCAACCCTGGCCGGCGGCCTGCTTCTCTGGGCAGTTCCCCGGACGCGGGAAATGCTGTCGGCATCCTTTGTCGGATGGGTATTCGGGGGAACCTGTGTCTTTTTGCCCCTGGTTTTCCTCTGTCTCCACCTCTCTCTGGGCGGGAGGAAAAATCAGGTTTACAGTCAGGACAGCACTGTCAATGAACAGGTAAACCGGCTGGAAAAACGGGGGTGGACTGCCGCGCTGACAGCGGCTGATTATGCCAGCTTCGGGGCAGGTCTGTATCTGTGTCTGCGGCTGGTGTGCGGGGGCAGGCTGTATTCCTGGGATTATGTGGTTTACAGTGCCGTTGATCTGCTGGGAGCGGCAGCTGTTGTGACGGCGATTCTGCTGATTCAGCAGAGGAGGCGCAGACTGCTGAGCCGGGATACGCAGCCTCTGGTGACAGATGATGATGAATACTGGAAAAACGGATGGTACAGCAATCCCAATGACCGCCGCCTTTTCGTCCAGGATAGGATATGCAGCACCAACTATACGCTGAACATGTCCCATCCGGCAGCCAGATGGTGGGTGGCCGCAGGATGCGGAATCTGCGCCGTGGCTGTTGTGGCCTGTATAGTAATTATAGTAATGCTGGACGATCTCGCCCATGCCTCTGTTCAGATGACAGTCAGCGGCAGCACTGTCACTGTTGAGGCGTCCTTTTACCACTGCACTTTTTCCGCTGAGGAGATAGAGTCTGCAGAGCTGGTGGATGATCTGCCGGATGAGGAGTTCCGCCGGACAAACGGCGCTTCCACGGATCAGGTCGCCCTGGGATATTATGAGGGGGAGGAGACAGGGGATGCCATGCTGTTTGTTATCAGAGGCGAAAAGCCGCTGCTGCGGATTGACCTGCCGGACAAAACCGTATTTCTGAACAGCGCTGAAGAGGGACAGACTGAGATGTGGTATGAGATGCTCTGCCGGCCGCAGGAGGGAGAAGGAGATTCCCCCTCCTGAGGTCGGAAGCCGCCGGATGGCTTACGGAATGGCTTTTTCAGAGTAAACGGTGGTGATCAGCTTGTCATAGGGAACTTTTTCCTCCAGTTCTCCTGCTTCAATCAGAATATTCTGGAGCAGGTTGAAGCTTTCCTCTGAGAAGACGGTGTTTTCCTTCCATGTATTCTGGGACTGGTAGCGTTCGATGATGGTGGCGATGGTTTCCAGATCATTTTCCGGAAACTGGGGCTGGATCACTTTGGCAATTTCTTCCGCGGAATGAGAATTGACATAATCCATACCCTTCTGGATGGCGTTGGTAAAGCCCTGGATGATATCCTCGTGTCCTTCGAAATAGCTCAGCTTCGCGCAGTAGGCGGTATAAGGCACATAGCCGGAGTCCACGCCCAGGGAGGCTACTACATAGCCGGCCCCCTCCTGTTCCAGGCTGGTGGCATGGGGCTCGAATTCTACGGTGTAGTCTGCCTCACTGCTGGGGAAAGCCGCCGCTGTCAGGCCGAAATCGATGCTCTGATCGATGGTCAGGTCAGCGGCCGGATCGATGTTGTTTTTCTTCAGGATATATTCGAACACCATCTCCGGCATTCCGCCGGCCCTTCCGCCTAAAACAGTTTTTCCTTTCAGGTCGCTCCACTGAAAGTCGGGATCAGGCTCTCTGGCTACCAGGAAGTTGCCTGCCCGCTGGGTCAGCTGGGCGAAGTTAACCGCGTAGTCGTCCTCGCCGTTGGCGTAGGTATAGATGGAGGCCTCTGAGCCCATAAATCCGATATCCGCCTCCCCTGCGATCAGGGCGGTCATTACCTTATCTGCGCCAAAGGCATTGACGATCTCCAGATCGATGCCCTCCTCTTCAAAATATCCCAGTTCATAGGCCGCATACTGGGGAGCGTAGAAAATAGAATGGGCCACTTCACTTAATGTAACAGGCGTCAGGCCAGTGGCCGCTTCTTTCTGGCATCCCGCAAAAAGCCCTGCCGCCATTACCATGGCAGCCAGCAGCAATGCTGTAATTTTTTTCATAAATCCTCCTGACTGGTGGGTCAATCATACTTTCCTGATAATATATGCGCCAGGCCGGGAGGATGTGCGCGGGCATGGGGATTTACCAGTCTGCTGCAGCCGGCAGAGTTATCTGTCCTTTTCTTTATATCCGAAATCCGGTATCCGGCGCCATCTTTCTTTGAAATAGTGAGCGGCCAGTTTCGGCTTCCGGTCTCTGGTGAAGAGTCCTTTTTTATTCCCCTGTACTCTCAGAAGACCCTGGCTTGTGGCAAAGTCCGCAAAATTCCATACCTGCTCGCCGACAACGAAATCGTAGGAATCAAATACTTTATTGTTCATTTTATAATAGTCAACCTGATATTCTTCTGTATACATAACAGGAGTGGTATCATGGAGGCCCATAACGGTATCGGCGCCGTATTCGGTGAAGATGACCGGTTTGCCGATCTCACGCCACTGATCCAGTTCGGCCCTGAGCGCTTTCTCCGGCCCTTCCAGATCCGGTGCGCCGAAGTACCAGCCGTAGTACCGGTTCAGACAGATGACATCGCTTAGTCGAGAGGAGCAGTCTGTCTGCGGGGTAGTATTCATCTGCACGCTCACCAGGGTGCAGGGCCGTTTCTGTGGATCCAGTTCTCTGGCCAGGGCATAGAGGGGCGCGAAATATTCATAGGCGCCTTCTGCTGCGGAGTCCGGCTCGTTGGCGATGCTCCACATGACCACGCAGGCGTAGTTTTTATCTCTGCTGATCAGATCCCGGATCACATCCTTATGGTGCTCCTGGGTTTGTACACCATGCTCCGGATCAAAGGTGCCGACTTTTTGACCGTTGAAGTTGGCGCCTCCGCCGAACTGCAGGTTTATTCCCACTGCGGTTGTCTCATCAATCAGCACGAAGCCTTCTTCATCACAAAGCCGCATCATTTCTTCACTGTAGGGATAGTGGCTGGTACGGAAGCTGTTGGCTCCCTGCCATTTCATAATGGACATATCTTTTGTGTTCATAGGAAGATTGATGCCTCTTCCGTTGGGAAAGGTATCCTCATGCCGTCCGTAGCCTTTGAAGTAGAAGGGCTTTTCGTTGATGAGGAATTTCGTTCCCTCCACCCGGACGGTACGCACGCCATAGGGAAGGGTGTAGACATCTTCGCCGAAGGTTACTCTGATATCATACAGATAGGCGTTCAGCGGCTGCCATAAATGGACATTCCGGATTTTGAGAACGCCGGAGGTTCCCTCTGCTTCCGCAACCTTGCTGCCCTCCCGGTCGAAAACTTCTACCCGGCAGCTTCCCTCTCCCACGGTATCCACGGCGTAGACCAGTTCCGCGTCGCTGCCTTTTACAGCCGGCACCACGGTAATGTCGTCAATATAGTCCCTGGGCGTGGTATAGATCTTTACCGGTCTGGTGATGCCGCAGTAATTGAAGAAATCAAAGTTGGGGTTGTTCTGAGGTTTGCCCTCTGACGGGCCGTCTCCGATGCCGGTCATGCCGCTTAACATGTTGCTCTTTCCGCCTACCGGAAGGGTGGTATAATCAATCACGTTATTGACTGCGATGGTCAGCAGGTTATCCTCGCCGTCTGTCAGCCTGTCGCTGATTTCCGCCTCAAAGGGAAGGAATCCGCCTTTGTGTTCGCAGATCAGCTCTCCATTCAGATAAACTTTGGCGTCATGGGTTACTGCCGCGCAGCGCAGCATGATTCTCTGGCTTTTCAGAAAGGCCGGGACAGAAATTTTTCTCTGGTAAAATACCCATCCGTAATGATCGCGGAAGTCAATGCCTTCTTTCAGATCATTGTAAGATGCGGGAACCGGCATGGTCATGGCGTCCTCCAGAGGCGCCTTATACCACTTTTCGGCGAATCCTTTTCCGTTGTCCAGCTTAAAATCCCATACGCCGCTCAGGTCGCTCAGGATTCTGGATGGCGTTAAAATCGGATACAGCATAATGTTCTCCTCCTTTAATTCTTTTCTCGTTTTGCTTTTAAATATGCTACATTTTCATCTACTTTTTTCCTGTTCAGCGGATAAATAAAGGCCAGTGCAAGGGCCAGAATCAGGAAGCCGATTCCGGGCACGATGCAGGTGATGTTGTAGATGCCGTCTGTCACATCCGGATTAAAGGCGGTCGCCTGTGTGTATCCGATCAGCGTCAGAAGCCCTCCCATCAGGCCGGAGGAAGCTGCCTGTCCCAGCTTGCGGGCAAAGGAGTATGTGGCGTAGATGGTTCCGTCTGCCCGTTTGCCGGTGCGTACTTCCGCGTCGTCGATGACATCTGTAATCATAGCCCAGCATACAATATTGAAAAAGGCGATTCCCAGATATGCCAGCAGATTAATCACAATCCACACAGCCAGGTTATCTGTATGCAGGATGAATCCCACCGCCAGCGCGGCGGCGCCGAAGAAGGCGCCGGACATGGCCAGCTCTTTCTTTCCGACTTTGGCCGAGAAGGAAGGAATCACTGCTGCCAGGGCAATCGTCAGGATGCTGGTGCATCCGGTGTAAATAGAAATCGCTTCCTTGCTTCCGAAATAGTTGGGGTAGATATACTGGGCCATGCCGGAGAGGGTGAGCTGCGCCAGAAGAAGCATGATCGCCGCTGCGATGATGCCGATCAGGGCCCGGTTGGAAAACAGGTATTTCACAAGTTTTGCCAGACTGAATTTTTCTGTTTCCTGTTGGATTTTCACACGTTCTGTCGTCATATAATAGCAGAGCAGATAGCAGATGACCGCGCAGACAGAGCATACAACCGCGGCTGCGGACATGGCGGAGCCTGACATCACCTGATTGCCGGCTGCGTCTTCATAATAGACAACCAGCGGCAGAACAACGCCGATCACGGTATTCGCCAGCGTGGCGCCGATGGTTCTCCAGCTGGACAGCTCCTGGCGGTCCTTTGCTTCCGGGGAAATGGCGGAAGCCATGGAGCCGTAGGGGATATTGATGCTGGTATAGAATACGCTGCCCCAGAGGAGATAGGTGATAAACATCCAGACGATTTTAAAGGTCATGGACATGTCCTCAAACCAGGAAGCGTACATCAGCAGAGAAGCCACTGCCACAGGACCGCACATTCTGCGCAGCCACGGCGCGAATTTTCCCTTTGCCGTCGGCCTGCTCCGGTCGCAGATCTGTCCCATGGTCACATCTGTAAAGGCGTCGGCAATTCTTGCTGCCATCATCATGATTCCGACAACGCCCGCCGATACCCCCATTACATCAGTGTAAAACTTCATCAGGAAGGCAGATGACAGGAGAAACGTAAAATCATTTCCAAAATCACCGAACATATATCCGAGTTTGTCGGCTATGCCGAAAGGCCTTGTGCTGTTGCCCTTGCTGTTCATTGTTTCGGATGCCCCTTTCTTTCCGCAATGTTTTGCTTTGTTTTTTGCAATTGTTATTGTGCGGATAATACGGAAAATTATGCTGATGAAAAAGGGTTTTTACGGGTATGGGGCGGCATTCGCTGATTGAATTCTTTCAGAGAAAAACAGCGTTTTTGCTCTGTTCCCGGAAATTCTGCTCCAGCATGGCGACGTGGGAGAGAAATGCCTTGTCGCTGAAATATTTGGCCTGCTGCGGGCAGAAACGGACACAGCGCTGACATTTGATACAGGTGCCGGGGATTTCTGCCGGGATATGATAAGGATACCATAACACAGATCCGAACCCCGCGCAAGAAAAGCTTTGGCAGGGGATTTTGCTGTATTCCCTGTTCCCCAAAAGAGGAACCTATGCTAAAATATCATATATTTTCATTCAGGGGGCTGTCACCACCCGGACGGAAAAGGAAGCGCCGGGACAGGGGGATGGGCAAACGGGCTACCGTCTCCGGTGAGCTAAGTCCCAAGACGCACCAGGTTCATCGGCTGAGGGCCTCTTCACCAGGTGCTTTCTAGGGACTGGATCTCACCTCCGACT
>CAJFOT010000078.1 GCA_904397815.1 Candidatus Paralachnospira sangeri | reverse complement strand
CTTCCACTTAATATGGGGCATTAGCGCAGTTGGGAGCGCGCTACATTCGCATTGTAGAGGCCGTGGGTTCGAATCCCATATGCTCCACAGCAGCAGGTCCCGGAGGAATCCGGGACCTTTTTTATACTCTGCGAAGCAGAATTTTTATATCTCTGATATATTCAGAAATTAAACTGTGGATACTTCTTATACTCTTCCGGCAGTTCATAATCATAATAATCCAGCGTTTTTACCAGTTTCGACTGCTGATCAGGAAAAGCCCACGTATTTAAATAATCAATAAAATCCGACACGCCGTACACGGCCACATCTATCCCATTGATCTGTCGAATCAGCTTTCTGCCATTCGGATCATGCCAGATCCAGTTCACAGCAAACTCCAGGCACCAGGCTTCCAGGTTTTGTGCCGCTTCATCAGGCACAATGTAAACTGAAACCTTATCATCATGACTCAGCAAAACCTCTCTCACGCTGTGCTCCTCTCTGCCGTTACATTTTTTCCGCAATCTGACTGTTTTCCATTCTGCTAATGGCACTTTGAGCCTGTGCCACATCCGGCAGATTTTCCAGCATCAGATAGACAGAATAACTCCTGCCTCTTCTGGTATATACATTCTCACTGAAAATAATGGTTCCGTTTCCATTTTTGTGCAGCCTAATTTTCATAGTTGACAAATCCTCTGCTCTGTATATGGAAAGGTTATTTCCGTTTTTTACCAATATTCTCCTGTTGGTAATCAGATACAGGCTTTTCCCTCTGCGCCCGGCATGTCGGAACAAGCCATTATACAGCATTAAAACGCCAATTATAATAAACGGCAATCCAAAAAAAGCAAAAAACACCGGAGCGCCGCTGGCAACCGCTGCAGCCTCCCAGCATAAGCTAAAACACAGCCAGAACAGACTGAACACCACAATTGCCCAATTAATGCTGGAAAAAAAATTTCCCTTTCCCGGTTTTCCCTGCCACAGTACATATTCACCGCTTTCCATATACGGCGAAAAGAACTGAAACTCATCCATATAATCCATTTGTTTTTCTATCCTCCTACAGTCCGGCCGGCACCAGATATCGGCACAAATGTTGCCTCTGCTCTTTACAGCCGCTACTCATCCATTATACTTGAAATGTGTGATTATGTACAGCGATATTTCCAGATTCGCAGACATACCGCAAACTTGCAGAAAACGTCATCAAGCTAATTATAGCGTTTCCTGCGCCGATTTTTGCTGCGCGAAACGCAGAAACTTCCCTGCAAAAATCGCGGGCATACCCTGGAGGGTTCATCGTAAACGGCAAATTTATTTGACATACCGTAAAAGAGCCGAAAACAGCTTTCCGGCTCTTTTACTGGTAATGCATCATTTTTTTCTTACGGCTTAAAGAATCAGCCAGACTAAAAAGCAGCAGAATGCTTCTTTTCCCGCTTTTCCACCCCACATCGACAAAATCTCATCAGCCATTACCTGGCGCTGACTTTGTGGAATACTTTCTTTCCTTTTCGGATGACTACTCCATTTTCCAGCGCTTTTTTGGAAACGGTGTAATCCGGCGCGGATACCTTTTCTCCGTCTATGGTGACACCGCCCTGTACTGTCAGCCTCCTGGCCTCGCTCCGGCTGGCGGCCAGGCCGCAGGCGGTCATCAGATCCAGGATGTTCATCCCGTCATCGGGCACATCCGCCAGGGACAGATTTGTCGCCGGCATATGCTCATCGCTGCCCTGGCCGGAGAACAGAGCCATCGATACTTCTTTTGCCTTCTGGGCTTCCTCTTCTCCATGAACCAGGGCTGTCAGGTCATAGGCCAGTATCTCTTTCTTCTTATTAATATATTTCTCATCCCACTTTTCCATCTCTTCCAGTTCTTCCAGCGGCAGGAAGGTCAGCATCCGCAGACACTTCATCACATCTGCGTCCCCGATATTTCTCCAGTACTGGTAGAACTCATAGGGCGAGGTTTTATTGGGATCCAGCCACACCGCTCCTTTGGCGGTTTTTCCCATTTTATTTCCTTCGCTGTTCATCAGCAGGGTAATGGTCATGGCATATGCGTCATGGCCGGTCTTGCGCCGGATCAGATCTGTTCCTGCCAGCATATTGCTCCACTGGTCATCGCCGCCAAACTGCATATTGCAGCCGTAATGGTTGTGAAGATACAGGAAATCGTAGGCCTGCATAATCATATAGTTAAATTCCAGGAAGCTGAGTCCCCGTTCCATCCGCTGCTTATAGCACTCTGCCCGAAGCATGTTGTTGACAGAAAAGCAGGCTCCCACTTCCCGGATCAGCTCAATGTATTTCAGATCCAGCAGCCAGTCCGCATTGTTCACAATAATGGCCTCATCCTCGCCGAATTCGATAAAACGCTCCATCTGTTTTTTGAAGCATTCACAGTTATGCCGGATGGTCTCTGCTGTCATCATGGAACGCATGTCTGTCCTGCCGGAGGGATCGCCGATAAACCCGGTGCCGCCGCCCAGCAGAACCACCGGCTTATTCCCTGCCATCTGAAGCCGGCGCATCAGACACAGCGCCATAAAGTGCCCTACATGAAGAGAATCCGCCGTCGGGTCAAAACCGATATAAAATCTTGCCCCGCCCTGATTAATCAGATTCCTGATTTCTCCCTCATCCGTTACCTGGGCAATCAGTCCTCTTGCCTGTAATTCCTCATAAATCTCCATCTCATTTTCCTCCTGATTCATTTGCAATTTAAAAAAGAATCCTGCTTCGCAGGATTCTCCGCCTGCGGCGGGTCGCACCAGCGACATTTTCATCTCCGCCGCAGCGCGATCCCTGCGGAGCATTTTTATATCACAGGGAACGAAGTTTCCTGTGATATAAAAAGTCCTCTGTCCCTTCCGGGACAGAGGACGAAAAATCCGTGGTACCACCTCTGTATTCAGACACTTCTCACGAAGCATCCCTTATTGTGTACTGACATACACGCAGCGCTGTATCGGGCGCGCCCGTCTTGCCCTACTGTGCCTGAGCAGTTCAGGAAGCAGCTCCGGAATGTATTTCAGCCAGCCCTTCTGCGGACTCACACCAGCCGTCCGCTCTCTGACAGAAGGATTCTGTCTTACTTCTTTCCATCATCGCCTTGTCTTATTGATGGATTTCATCATATCAGAAAAATCGGAAGAAAGCAAGACACAAAAAAGAGCATCTGTGTCATTGCAGATATTTCAGAATATCCCCGGGCAGCGTTCTTTTGATCAGGCTGACGATCACTTCTTTCTCCTCTCTCATCCCTGACATCAGCCATCCAATCACCATATCCGTTCCGCCGCAGGAGGCGATCCGGACGGCAAAATCCATCTCCCGCGCTCCCACATCAGCCCCCTTCAGGGTCAGATAATTCCGGTAGGTTTTTTCCGTCATCTCGATGTCATACTTCCGCAGACAGTTTGCGTCATGGCTGCTGTAGGCATGGCGCAGCACCTCCGCTTTCTCCCCGCAGATCATCAGATACCGGTACAGCGCCTCATCCCACTGCGCCCCGGCAGTCACCTGCTCAAAGGTGTCCTGGTAAAACCTGCGGAAATAACAGTTTACCAGGTCATATTTATCCTGAAAATGCCGGTAAAAGGTCTTTCTGGATACTCCCGCCAGACGAATCAGATCGCTGACATGGATGTCATCCAGCTGTCCGCACTGCAGCAGCTCCTCCAGCGCCTGAAGGATTCTCTCCTTTGCCGGCGCTGCTTTGACTTCTTTATAATCCATAAACGCTAATCAATCCTCTTCCCATTCGATTTCGCAGCCGCATTCCGGGCAGTACCGCGGCGGCTTTACCCTGAAATTCAGCTGTGCTCTGCATTTCGGGCACCTGTAAAATATTGCCGCCTGTTTTCACTTCATTTCTTCTTCCATATTTTCACAGGCATCTCTTACAACGAGTATAGCACAGGAACCCGGATAAATCTACCGTCAGCGGTGCAGACCAGCCAGACCAGCCAGATCAGTCAAGTCTCACTCCAGCTTATTGCTCTTTGCAATATGAAGCAGGGGACTTCCCTGATTCGAAGTCAGGCGGCCTGTTGAAAACCGACGAAATTTTCTTTTTTATATTTTCAACCGTACAAATATGAGTATCATTACAGTTGAAATCCATATTTTCCCGTTTCCATCTGTACATTTTAGGCCATTCATACAGACGAAATCTTAATTCTATCATTTTTAACCGTATAAACACGCTTCCAAATACAGCCAAATTCCCGCTTTTTCTATTCCAGTCCGTACGCACATAGAAAATCGTACAGACCAAATCAGGATTTTATCGTTTCAGGTCTGTTTTCTGCCGGGGCAGGCCGGTCTCCCTGGAAAACATCTGGTGTTCTGCTGCCTTCTTTCCTGTCCGGGCAGGTAACAACCACAGAACGAAAACATTCATATTGACATTCTCGATATTCGAGTATATAATAAAAATACAATATCTCGATATTCGAGTATAAAGTGAAGATTGCAATCCTATATCAATTTCCGGAGGTGATAAGATGCCGAGAGTGAAATTTCAGACACTGACAGAGCAGATGTTTTACACCCTGCTCTGCCTGAAGGATGAATGCTGCGGGATGGACATTCTGGATCGGATCCCTGCCATGACAGACCAGCGGGTGACCATCGGTTCCGGCACCCTCTACACACTGCTGGAGCAGTTCGCCGAGTCGGGCATGATCCGGGAGACGAAGGTGGAGGGCCGGCGGCGCAGCTATATCCTGACTGCCAGGGGAAAAGAGATGCTGGACAGGGAATACCGGCGCATCAGCGCCCAGGCATCCGACTACCGCAAAATATTCAGGGAGGTGGAATCATAATGAAAGACACAAAACGGAGACTGGAAATGTTCTCTTTTTACGACCATACCGCCATCCAGGCCCATCTGGAGAAGATGGCCCGGCAGGGCTGGATGATCGATAGTATATCCAATTTCGGCTGGCGCTACCGGAAAATCGCGCCGAAGGAACTGCATTTTGCCGTATCCTATTATCCCAAAGCATCCGAGTTTGACCCGGAGCCTGCAGAGGATCAGAAAACCTTCATCGATTTCTGCGCCCATACCGGCTGGCAGCTGGCCTGCACCTCTGCCCAGATGCAGATTTTCTACAATGACAGGGAAAATCCGGTGCCCATCGAGACAGACCCGGCGCTGGAGGTCAGCACCATCCACGCTGCAGCCAAAAAGAATTTTCTGCCCGCATATGCTGTCCTGACTGCGCTCGGACTGTTTCAGATATTTCTGATGACCGGCAGTATCCTGAACGATCCCATCGGCCTGCTGTCCAGCACTTCCACCCTCGTTTCCGCTTCTTGCTGGATCATTCTGCTGGTATTGTGCATGGTGGAAACCACAGGTTATTTCCGCTGGCACCATAAGGCAAAGCAGGCGGCAGAACATGGGGAATTTCTGGCTGTCCGGGGACATACCTGGCTGACCTGGCTGTGCCTGGGGCTGGTAATCCTGACGTTCATCGGCTGGATCCTCTCCACAGTTTTCTCGGAAAACCGGCTGACACAGCTGGTCACGCTGCTGGTGCTCCTGTACATGGCGCTGCTGATCGCTCTGGTAAACGGTGTAAAACGGCTGATGAAGAAATGGAAATTTGCCCGCAATGTAAACCGGACGGTCACCTTTGTCTCCAGTTTCCTGCTGGCCTTTCTGATGATGGCGGGGGTAGTCTGGCTGAGTCTGCAGGCTTACTCCGGCGGCTTCCTGGAGCCCGGCGCCGAAACCTACGAATATATGGGCCAGACCCAGATTCTCTATCAGGATGAGCTGCCTCTGACTATTGAAGATCTGGCGGACGTGGATTTCGACGGCTATACCCGTGAGCGCAACGTCAGCGAATCCCCTCTGCTGGCAGAGATGACCGTGTACCAGCGCCCCCGCCTGGATAGTGACAGCTATGACCGGATTCCCAGCCTGTCCTATTACATCGTCATCGTCAAAGCCGGCTTTCTCTATGACTGGTGCCGGCAGACAATGTTTGACAAAGGAGATCAGACCAATAACAGCCGGGTGCCGGAAGGATATAAAAATGTCTATGAACCCCAGGACCCTGCTCCATGGGGCGCCCGGGAGGCATACCGGCTGATCGGTCCCGATGGCAGCCCGTACAACCGCTATCTCCTCTGCTACGACAGCCGGATCATCGAAATCTGGTTCGACTGGGAGCCCACACCCGCCCAGATGGCCGTCACCGGAGAAAAGCTGTCGTAAAGCACCATCTTCCCTACACCGCCGGCTTCCCTACACCGCCAGATTTACGATCATGCCGGTAAGGAAAGAAAATGCCATCACATATCCGATATACAGCAGAAAATGCTTCATCCCCAGCACGATTTTTAAAGCGCCCAGGTTGGTGATCTTCGTGGAGGGCCCTGTGATCATAAAGGCGGTCGCGCTGCCCATGGTCATACCCTCTGCCAGCCATGCCTGGAGCAGAGGGATCGTGCCTCCGCCACAAGCATAGAGGGGCACCCCCACCGTCGCCGCCATCAGTACGCCGAAGGCTTCATTGCCGCCGAAGAATTCCGTCATCAGATCTGCCGGCATGTAGCGCTGAAACAGGGCTGACAGCAGGATGCCCAGCAGAAAATAGGGGCCTGTCACCTTCACATTCCGCCCGATATTTTTCACCAGCCGCAGCAGGCTGTTGGGATCTGTATCATAGCTGCGGGGTTCCTCGAACCCGTCGAAATGAAAGAAAGGCTTCTTCCTGCCGGCGGCCCGCACCAGCAGACCGGCGCAGATCCCGCACAGAAAGCAGGAGATCAGCCGCGCTGCCAGAGCTGCCGTCCCCAGGGCTGTGCTGTATATAATCAGCTGGGGATTCAGCAGGATGGAACACATCATAAAAGAAGCCAGCCAGTCCTCCCGCATCCCGCTTCTGGAAAAGGAAGCCGCCAGCGGGATGGTGCCGTACATGCACAGGGGCGAGGCAATACCCAGCAGACTGGCGGGAATAATGCCCGCCAGCCCCAGGCGGCTGTCTCCCATCGACCGAAACATTCTGTGGATTTTATCCTTCAGAAATACGGAGACACAGGAGCCCAGCAGGATTCCCACTGCCCAGTAGCCAAAGATCTGCCGCAGCTGCACATCGAAGTAATACCACAGATAGATAAACTCCCGGCGCAGGATATCAGCCATCGATACTTACCAGGCGGTAGCTCCGGCTGCCCAGGCCGATCTCCTCGCCATGCTCCAGCACATGGATGCCGTTGCGGGATTCCATTCGTTCAATCAGGGAAGCAGTGTCATCGCCGGAGGCGTACACCAGATCCACACAGGCCTGATGTCATCATCTGCTGTCCGCAGATCATTCAGAGCGTATGATATTATTTTATAATACTTTGGCCCGGCAGAACAATTCCCGTTGCGAATGGTTTTCCTGAAAATTTTTCATTATATCTTTCTGCCGGATCCCAGCTCAAAATGATATTTCACAATACCGAGATCCAGCTTGGTGTAAAAGCCATATCCTGCCTTTGCCGATACCTGGCTGCCATTGAGAATAAACTGGAATTTCTGCTGATTCATCGCGGTAGGCGCCAGCAGCGCGGCTTCCACTCCCTTCTGAAACCAGTCGGGAAGCTCCCCGTCCGCTTTTACGACCTCTCCGACCGCTTTTGATTTATGAGGCGTTCCCTGATTTTTCCCGTAGCCGACGGCGATCACGACGCAGAGCTTTTCTCCGCTCCCCGCCTGAAAGGCAGTCCTGATCTTTTTGTAGGTCATAGCCACCCAGCAGGTATTCAGCCCCAGCTGCTGGGCCAGCAGGACGAGCCGCTCTCCATAATAGCCGCACTTCTCATCTAAGGAAGGCTCCTTTTTCCCTACCATGACAATATAATTCGTCACGCCGCTGAACTTTCCGTAATGGGCCATAAACCCGTCGAAAGCCTTCGGCTCATTTGTCACAAGCTGAATGTGAAGGCCGCTCTCCCGATTGCAGGCGTCAATCTCCTTCTGCAAAGCCTGAATTTCCTCTTTCCCGAGAGGCTGGCCGGTATATTGTCTGACACTGTGTCTCGCCTTCATTGCTTCTATTTTATTCATTTGAAATCCTCCATTTCTGTCTCTGATATTATTCCTCGCCGCTTCGGTCCGGCAGCTGTTCCATCAGCTGTTTTGCATGTGCCAGCATCTGCAGAAGCTGCTCCATCGCCTCTGCGTCTGCGTCAAAATAGTAATAATTTTTCGTTCCCTCCCGCCGCATTTTCAGGAGCCCCGCCTCTTTCAGGATCTGCAGATGGTGGGAAACGGCGGGGCGGGAAAGATGGGTTCGCTCTGTGATCGCCCCCACGCGGGCGCCGCCGCATTCCCCCATCCTCATCATTTCCAGTATCAGATGCTGGCGGTTCTCATCTCCAAGAGCCAGTAATATTTTCCGGCATTTTTCAAATTCCTCCGCCAGACGGCTAATCTCTTCCCTGTGATCTGACATCGCTTCACCCCCTGTCTCATTCATTCCCGATCATTCTCCTGTATTATACCAGCGGTTCTTCCCCACCGTGATTTTGCGGAATTCCACTGCCTGACGGGGGCAGCGGTGGACGCAGGCCATGCAATGGGTACAGCTCCCACCCCATTTGGGGCGCCCGTCCTCCATGGCAATATTGTTCAGCGGGCATACGGCGGCACATTTTCCGCATCCCACACACCGGCTGTCTGTGTGGAAACCGGGTTTTCCTATGATAAACTGGTAGAAAAAGGGATTTGCCGCCCTGCTCATAAACCGGCCCGCCCCCGTAACCGGAAATCGGGGCAGTGCTTCACCCCGGCGGATCAGCGGAATGATCTCATCCAGTTCCTTTCTCGCCCGCTGATTCATCTCCCTCCCGTGGGCGATGTCCGGATTTTCCATGAAGGCCACATAGCTGCCCGGCATGTAAAAGGTATGCCATCCCATCCATTGCATCCGCCTGGACTGAAAGAATTTTTCCCCATAATAGCCTGCGTTCCCGGAAGAACCGCAGGCGGTGATCAGCAGATATATCTTATCATTCCCTGAAAGCTCTGTTTTCTGCAGATGGTCTTCCACGATCCTCGGAATCCGCCACGCAAAGGTGGGGCAAACAAGCACAAAAGGCCGCTCAGAATCAAGGGGCGAAAAATCTGCCTCTTTAATCCTGCTGCCCAGATCAGCCAGGGTATCCTGCAGGCATTCCGCTGTATACTCCGCAATAAACCGACTGTTTCCGGAAGCGCTGAAATATAAAACCATAAAATGCCGTCCCTCTTTTCTGTTTTGGTTTAATTACTTAAACCATTATACAATACTTATGGGCAAAAAAATCATTGGTAAAGAAAATCGAGACGATTTCCCATTCGCGGACAATAACCTGCCGTTTACGGACATTTCCGTCAGAGGCCCTTTTTCCGGCTATACTGTATTTATCAGAAAAACATACAGAAAACAGGAGGTAACTGGTATGCGTCATATTTATTTTCGTGGTTTTATCGCTCTTCTCTGGCTGGCAGCGGCAGCCGTGGCCCTGATGGGGGGAAGTCTGGAGACAGGGATTCTGTACATTGCGCTGGCCCTGGTATTCGCAGGCTCTGCCTATTCGGCCTGGAAAAAAGAAAAAGGCCGGGGTGACCGATGATATGAGACAGGAGATTTTATCTGTCAGCCGTCTGACCGCCTGGTATCAGCCAGGCCGCCCGGTGCTTTCTGACCTTTCCGCGGCGCTGTATGACCATGAAACGGTAGGGCTGATCGGCCTGAACGGCGCGGGAAAGACCACGCTGATCAACATTCTGTCCGGCCTTCACACCGGTTACCGGGCTGAGGGGATCTGCTGCGAAGGCCATCCGGCAGATCTCCGGGGCAACGCCTTTAAGGAGCGCCGCTATACCGTCTTTGCCGAAGATCATTCCTTCCGGTATTTCACCTTCCGGGAATATCTGTCCTACGTATCCGCCGCTTATCACCGGGAAATGAAAAACGCAGAAGCGCTGATTGAGGGATTTCATTTTGAAAATCATACAGATGTGCTGCTGAGAGATCTGTCTACAGGCAATCAGAAAAAAGCCTGGCTGATCACAGCCTTCGCCCTGGCGCCGGAGCTGCTGTTCCTGGATGAGCCGGTGAACGGGCTGGACTTTCAGAGTACGGAATATCTCTACCGGCTGATGGCAGGATACCGGGAGCATGGCACCCTCCTGTTTTCCTCCCATATCCTGGAAAGCATCACCCTGACCGCCGACCGGGTGATGGTTCTGGAAGATGGCCGGATCCGCCAGACCTTCTGTCAGGAGGAAATCGACGGGGACGCCATCCGTCATGCGCTCCACGAGAAGGAATAAGATGGAATGAGAGGGAATGATAAAGAAATGACGCGAGTAGAAATGGCATAAAGGAAAATGACTCAAATGAAAATGGCGTAAAAGGGATTAACATGATCACAAATGAAAGGATCTGAAAATAATGTTGAAAATGCTGCTGAAAAAACTGCTGGGCCCCCGGTATGAAAGGGCCGGAAAGGCGGTGCTGGCAAGCCTGCTTCTCTGGCTGGGCCTCCGGTCTGCCGACCTGGACATCCGCATCGGGACTCCTGTCCTTTATCTGATGTCCGGCGCCTTCACAGCCGGCGTCATGTGGCAGGCCCTCGTCTCCGACAGCAATCAGGCTGATATGAAACATCTGTTAATGCTTCCCTTCACAGGCCGGAAGCTGATGTTTTCCTGTGTGGGCGCCCTGGGCACTTACACCCTGCTGACCAGAACCGGCCTGCTCTGGGCAGTGATCCTGGCAGTGTCAGACCTGACGCCGGCGCAGGCAGCCGGCAGCTTCCTGTGCGCCCTCCAGGCAGTTCTCACTGCCGCCGCTGTCTGCATCTGCCATTCCCTACCGCTGGGCCTGGTCTGGGCCGCTGAACTGGCAGCCGCCATCTTTCTGGCAGGCCGGACGCCTTTTTTCTGGCCGCTGATGGCAGGAAACCTGATTCTGACCCTGGCCATGCTGTGGAAGGGAGACCCTTACGCCCTGCTCCGGCCTGAAACCATGCCGGCCGCGATCCGAAGGGGCCGGCGGCGCCATTCTGTCCGGCGATATTTCTTCCGTTATCTGGCCTCTCATAAGAACTATCTGTTCAACACTGCCGCCATGGACATCGTTGCCTGCGTCCTGCCTGTCATGTTCGGTCAGGCACCGCCCCGGTTCGCCCTTCCTCTGGGATTCGCCATCCTCTCCCTGAATACGCCCCTGTGTATTCTGCTGTCCTGTGATCCCTCCCTGGAGCGGGCAGTGCGCTTCCTCCCCGGCCAGAAAAAGGCTTTTCTTCTGCCCTACTGTCTCTTTCTCTTTGTCTGTTTTTTCCAGGCAGATCTGATTTTTCTGGCCAGCTGGGCGCTGCAGAAGGGAGGCATTCGGCCGGATATGGCGGCAATGGCAGTATATTTTTCAATGCAGAGCGCTCTGGGCAGCGTTTTGCTGGAATGGTACTGTCCGCTGCGAAACTGGAAAATCGAGAGCGATCTGTGGCATCATCCCAGAAAATACGTGGTTCCGGCGGGAATGATGGTCATCGCCGGCGCCGTCAGCACCTGGCCCGGATTTCTCTGGCTGCTGCTCCCTGTTCTGCTGGCCGAAGGCATCCTCCTGCTGCGGTGAACCGGTACGGGCCGGATGCCCGCATCAATACGGACCGAATGCCTGTACCGGTATGAGACGGATACATGCTTTTTACGGTTTCCTTTCCGACTCGCCGGCCAGGCCGTCCAGGTCTTTTTCCGCCCTCTGTCTGCCCACAGGCTGAAAGGAAAGGGTAGCCACCGCCCGGAACCATCCCCCGCCGAAGCTGGTCACCACTGTCCCGTCATATTTTTCAGCGGCAGTCCGGGCGCTTTTCAGCCCCCAGCCGTGAAGGCCGCCGGATTTCGTGGTTTTCAGCCGGCCATTGTCCTCTTCCGGCGTCTGCGCATACGTATTCTCTACTCTGATCACCACCATCTGATGAATGCGGCGTATCGTCAGAGAAACCATTCTGTTTTCCGGCTCCGGAATCTTCCTGGCCGCCTCCAGGCCATTGTCCAGCAGATTTCCCAGGATCGCGCACAGATCTGCCGGCCGGATATTGGTATGACGGGGAAATTCCGCTTCTGCCTCCATCCTGATCTGATCTCTGGCCGCCTCTGCCAGCTTGCTGTTAATCAGAAAGTCCACCGTCTCGTCTCCGGTCCATGTTTTATCTGTAATTTCCCGCACCGGCTCCTGCAGCTCATCCAGATACCGCTCTGCCCCATCATAATCCTGACGGGCCAGCATCCGGCGCAGCGCGCCGATATGGTGATGGAGATCATGGAACAGCCGGGCATGGGCTTCATACAGCTGGTTCAGCGCGGTATAATCCCGTTCCAGCAGCTTCGCCTGCTCCTCCTTCAGTGCGGCCATCTCCCGCTCCATCTCATACTGGCGGTTCATCCGGAACACCAGAACGCCCATTATCAGCGCCACTGCCAGGGAGGTCCACATCGTCAGGGTATCATCCGGTATCCACAGCGCCCGCTGTTCAGACAATGTAATAACGGCAATCAGGCCTGCCACAGCCGGTACAGACGCCCCGCCGAAACGCTTCCCCTCCCCCTGGGCTTCCCGCCTGAACACAAGAAACATCCAGACTGCCAGAAGGATATGGAACACCCAGACTGCCGACAGATTTTCTGCCGACATCCTGTCCAGGAAACGCCGCGAACAGAAACCGATCCCCATCCCCGCTGCCGTCAGGAACTGCCATAAAGCTGTTCCGATTTCATAAAACACGGCGATAAACAGGCTCTCACGGATACTGGTTTTCGAAAAACGGGCTGTCCACAGTCCGATCCAGACCGCCTCCGCCCCGGCCAGAAAAGGCTCTGACAATCTGCATACACCGCAGAGAATGCCGATCCCGGCGCCGGCCAGTACGCCAGCCCCAAAAATACCGCCGGTCAGTCTCCTGCCATCCAGCAGGCGTCTGACCAGCAGCTGGCCGGCAGCCGCCTGTATGCCCCCTGCCGCCCCGAAGGTCAGCCATATCAGCATTTCTCTCATATATGATTCCCCCACCAGCGATTCACAGCCTCCTTCACCTCCTGGAGATGGGAGCGGCTGACAGAAAGAACTGCGCCGTTTTCCAGCACCACTGTTCCGTCTCTGACCTGCATGATATGAACCATATTCACGATACAGCCCCGGTCTATATAGATAAATTCTTCCGCCGACAGCTCCTCATATACCTGCTGCAGGCTTTTGCGTACTTTCGCCACACCGCTTCCGGCAGTAATGACAGCATTTTTGCCGTCCCGCCGTATCTCGTAAATATCCCGGTAAGGAATCCGCTCCATTCTGCCGCGGACACATATGGTATACGTCCGGTCTCCCTCCAGCTCAATCAGCTTTACAGCGTCCCGGACCGCTCCCGGCAGTCTTTTTTCCAGCTCATCCTTCGGAACATACCGAAATACAGACAGCTCATACGCGTCAATGGCATATTCCAGATGGGAGGTAATAAAGATAATTTTTACTTCCGGGAGATAAGGCCTGATCTTCTCCGGCAGATCCATTCCCGTTATCCCGGGCATCTCAATGTCCAGAAGAAGAAGGTCGAAAAAAAACTGATCCTCCGTAATATCCCACATCAGTGTCTTGCTGTCGGTATAAACTGAAATTTCACCCGGACACTCCAGCTGCCTCAGGCATTCCGCTGTTATCTGCCTGTGCAGATCTGCCGCTTCCGGGTCATCATCGCAAACCGCTATGCGAACCATCCTGCGCCGCCTCCTCTCTGCCCACCATTATAGCAGATCAGAGACCGGCCTACAAATGCTAATTTACCCTGCCTGCGGCCATACCCACAACAATGGAAATGACAATCTGGAAGAACTTCATTACAATTCCCACTACTGCCATCGGAATCTGAGCGTACTGAGGCTGCCCGAATAGTTTCATCATTTTCCCGATCAGGCCACACGCTTTCATACATATAAAAATAATTTATGATCAGCTCAGATAGTCTCCCACCGGGCTGGAATTATACTGCTTAATCACCTTCACCATAATGGAACCATCGGGCTGCTCGGTTTCTTCCAGTATTTTATACTGCATGTGTTTCCGGTCCATTCCCTTTTTATACTGCTCCACTTCCTGCTTTACCAGAGACACCGCATAATCATGTCCCACATCCTCCTTCAGCATAAAATGAAGTGTCTGACAGATACACGCTGCTTTTACCCGTTTCATTAAAAATACCTCTCTTTCCTTTTATCAATAAAAAACGCGCGGCTCCCAACCGCAACTGGAATTACGCCTGGAAGCCACACGTTACATCTGTTTTATATTTTACCGAAATTTTTTCGGTTTTTCAAAGGAATTTTTCAACAAAATTCATCTGGTGGTAACCTGTATTTTTTGCACAAAGTCCCGTTCCTCCACCTGCTCCGCCGGATATCCCACCGCCATGGCAGACAGGATTTCATATCCTTCCGGCAGTCCCAGTTTCTCCACCACTGCCTGGCTGGCCCGCAGCTTTCTCAGGCAGCCCCAGATATAGGTGCCGCCCAGCCCCAGGGCAGCCGCCTGGAGCAGCATATTTTCGATGACACACCCTGCGTTGCAGTATTCGATATGGTCATCGGAAACATCCGTCGCAGACACGAAAATCACCGTCCGGGCCCCATAAAAGGGATCAACCTTCCTGCCGGTTTTCTTCGATGTCAGCATACACACCTCCCGGATCTCTTCCATCAGCGCCTCATCCTTCACCACTGTCAGATGGGTAGTCTTATCATCCCCCGCAGCCAGCGGCGCCATCTGCGCCGCCTGCAGAATCTGTTCCAGGTCCTCATCTGATACCTTTTTGTCCGTATAAGCCCTGACAGTCTGCCGCAGCCTCAGTACTTTTTCAAAATCCATACATATCCTCCTCCCGCAGCCATTCCGCATAATGCGGTCTTTTCTTTCATTTATACCACCGCAGCGGCCAAATTACAACCTTTCCGCAATTCAGTATGCAACACACGTTTTCCTCAATCATACAGACGGGAAACGCAAACCGCCGAATTTCAGCTTTTTCCATTTCAATCTGTACAAAATGGAAAGGGCAGCGCATTGCAGCGTGTCAAACGACAACGCCATATTTACGTTCCTTGCAGCGGTCATTATTCAGGAAAGGGGAACTAACTTTTCCTTTGTTTTTTCAACGGTCAGTATTCAGAACCGCCGGACGGGGAGGCAACGCTCTGGGGCACAGCGCCATAGGGGCGGGACCTTCTGCCGCATATGAAGGCCCGATTTACAGGTACTTGCAGATTCCGAGGCGGTTTTTCAGGCGACAATCGGTTTACAAGACCGATTGTCGAG
>CAJFOT010000077.1 GCA_904397815.1 Candidatus Paralachnospira sangeri | reverse complement strand
GGAAAGACATTTAAAGAAGATTATGGAAATGTAATTTGGGCATATTTTAAGGGTTTGATTGGGAAACTCATTCATGCGTTTGTCGTGGGGGAAAATCTTCCTATTCCCACACTCTCAGAATTATGTTAAAATGACAAGCGCAAAACAACAAATCTAATTTTATGAAGGGGCAAGAGTATGGATAGAAAAGAATGCAAGAAAGGCAAAATTAAGTAAGTATGTAAATTTAGGTAATGGCCGTTTCAAAGATCATGAAATTGAAGAATTGGAATCATTAGTTGAGAATCGTAATAATCTTGACGGAACAACAAAAACATATCGTTCTTCGTATAAAGCATTTGATTCTGAGGATACATATCGTGTGGAAGAAAAAGATACCTATACTTTCCACAGTGATAATAAAGGAATATATATTAAACGAGATTTTGAAAAACATTGGGATGATGGACAAAACGATGTTTCGCATGAAGTGTATGATACTGCGCGAGATATTTTAAATCTTGCGTCAAAGCTATTCGGAAAGTCTGGTAAATAATAGAACACTACCTTACCAAACCAACAAAATCCAGCAGTAAATTAAAAGAAAAGGAAGTATTGCCAATTTTTCGTTCAGGGGTTTTACGCAACCCGGATCCGGCATTCTGACGCAGCTGTGTTGATACCATCCGGGTATGCGACCCCTGTGACAAAACCCCCCTATTTGCACACCCCTGCCGCCAGCTCCAGCGCGCCCAGGATCCCCTGGTCGCCGCCGCAGCCCGGCTCCATGATATAGGAATCCATATCCTGCAGCTGGCTGGCTTTCAGATAGCCGTTCAGCAGCCGTTCTGTCTCCCGCCGGATCATCGGCAGCAGCCGGGGCTGCCCCATCACGCCGCCTCCCAGAATGATCCGTTCCGGGGATACGGTCAGGATCAGATTCACAGCCGCCTGGGCCATATAGTAAGCTGTATACCGCCACGCCGGATCATCCGCCGGGATCTCCGCAGCCGGAATCCCGTATCTGGCTCCGATGGCAGGGCCGCAGCACAGCCCTTCCAGACAGTCACCATGATAGGGACAGATGCCTGCAAAATCATCCCCTGGTGCTCTGCGGAGCAGCATGTGTCCTGCCTCCGGGTGAAGCATTCCATGAATCAGGTGTCCGCCGGCGCAGATCCCCATGCCGATGCCTGTCCCCACAGTGATGTAGACCAGGCTGGAACAGCCTCTGCCGTTTCCGTACAGCAGCTCCCCCAGGCAGGCGCCGTTGACATCGGTGTCAAACCCGGCCGGCACTCCCAGTTTCCCGGTAAAAGCACCGCAGATATCATAATTTGCCCACCCGTTCTTCGGTGTAGAGGTGATATAGCCCCAGGTGTCAGAACCCACCCGCAGATCCACCGGCCCGAAACTGGCGATTCCGATCGCTTCTATCTGTTCTTTCTCAAAAAAGGCCAGCATCTCCGGCACCGTTTCATCCGGCGTTCCGGTGGGAAATACTGCCCGCTTCTCTATATGGCCCGCTTCATCTCCGACAGCACATACCATCTTCGTTCCGCCAGCCTCCAATGCTCCTAATCTCATCTCTCAATTCCTCTGTATGTTCCGGACTTGTCAAAGCACCACTCAAAACTGCCGGCAGGATATCGTTCCTGCCTGTCATGAGTGGTGCTTTTCTGTCTGATATAATATCATCCGATTCCGCCATAACGGCGGGATTATCCCAGACGGGCCTTCGCGCTGAGCCAGTCAGCTTCCAGGCGCAGGACACAGGTCCGCTCTACTGTCTGGGGAGAAAATTCCAGATCCGTCCTGTCTGTATAATGGGCCATAATATGCCGCAGACAGAGTTCCTTCTGGGCGGGTTCCTTTACAATCTCAATCCTGCCCTCGCCCATCACGCTCTGGTAGCAGACGGAATACTGGCAGCCATTTTCTCCCTCCACCAGCCTTCCGCAGAGATCCATCTCAAAGCTGGCCTTTCCGTTTCTGCGGATCAGTTCCATCTTCCGTCCCTCCCGGGCGCCGTGGAAATACAGTGTCAGTTTCCCGTTTCTCCAGGAATAGCCAAAGCTCAGCGGCACAATATAGACGGAATCTTCATCCGCAAGCCCCAGCCGGCACACCTGGCACCCATCCACGATTTTCAGAATTTCACTGACTTCTCTGATTTCTCTGTCTGCTCTTCTCATTTTCTCACAAATCCTCTCTGAATCGGCCTGCTCTCATTCTGATCCTGAATCAGTCTCTTCTCACGATCGCGGAGCAGCCCATGCCGCCGCCTACACACAGGGTAGCCAGACCGGTCTTTGCGTCTCTTCTCTGCATCTCGTACAGCAGGGTAACCAGGATACGGCAGCCGGAAGCGCCTACCGGATGGCCCAGGGCGATAGCTCCGCCGTTTACATTCAGCTTGGACAGATCGAATCCCAGGTCATGGCCTACTGCTACAGACTGAGCCGCAAATGCTTCATTTGCCTCAATCAGGTCAAAATCATCGATCTTCATACCGGTCTTTTCCATTACCTTTCTGGTGGAAGCCACCGGGCCGATGCCCATGATGGAAGGCTCTACGCCTGCCAGCTCGCCGGCTACCCACTCAGCCATAGGGGTTACGCCCAGCTCTTTTGCCTTTTCTTCGCTCATCACGATAATCGCGGCAGCGCCGTCGTTGATGCCGGAAGCATTGCCGGCAGTTACCAGGCCGTCCTTCTTGAATGCCGGACGCAGCTTCGCCAGACCTTCTGCTGTGATGCCGGCTCTGGGGCCTTCATCTGTATCGAAAATAACGGTCTGTTTCTTCATCTTCACTTCTACAGGAACGATCTCATCTTTAAATTTGCCCGCTTTCTGCGCAGCTTCGCATTTCTGCTGGCTGTTGGCCGCAAACTCATCCAGCTGCTCTCTGGTCAGTCCCCACTGCTCGCAGATATTTTCTGCGGTAATGCCCATATGATAATTGCCGAAAGCGTCTGTCAGCGCGTCCTTAATCAGTGTATCCTCCATAACGGCATTGCCCATGCGGTAGCCGAAACGGCCGTTCTGAACAGCGTAAGGCGCTCTGGACATGCTCTCCATGCCGCCTGCCACGATGATGTCAGCATCGCCCATGGCAATCAACTTCGCCGCCAGGTTTACGCAGTGCAGTCCGGAACCGCAGAGTACGTTAATGGTAGTCGCCGGAACCTCTACCGGGATTCCCGCATGGATTGCAGCCTGTCTGGCTACGTTCTGTCCCTGGTTCGCCTGGATCACGCAGCCCATGTACACTTCATCCACCTGCTCCGGCTTGATCCCCGCCCGTTTCATTGCCTCAGCGATTACAACAGTACCCAGATCTGCTACCGGCATATTGCTTAATGTTCCGCCCATGGTTCCGATCGCTGTACGGCACGCGCCTGCTAATACAACCTTTCTCATATCCTTCATTCCTCCATTTAAAAATAGTTTGTATAAACAGCTCTTATATTTGTTAATTTTATCACAATTAGACAGGAATTACAACATTTCTTCCCATGCATATCAGGCAAAAATTTTTCCGGCTTTTTGTGCAAAATAATCATATAATGTTTCGTGTGCTGCAGATATTTACTTGAAAATGCCTATGGTATATGTTTTGTTCGGAGGGTTTATGCAGTCCGGACGGCATCAAAAGACGCGGCAGAACGCCGGACTCGAACAGCCCAGCCCCTTAACGCCTTTGTTCCCGGCCTGAACAAATTCTAAGCAGCCAGGCAGCCCCTTTTCCAGGACCGATTTTATGTTCAGAAAAAGTCTGATACTTTTTCTGAACGAAAATCTCTCATGCAGGCGTTGAGCGCCTGCATTCGCCTGGAAAAGGGGCTGCCTGCCCGCCAAGAATTTATAATCAGGCCTCCACATGGACGTTAAGGGGCTGGGCTGTTCGAGTCCGGCGTTCTGCCGCGTCTTTTGATGCCTGCATATTGACTGCATAAAAACAAAAAAATATGATGCGCTGCCTCTTCGCCCGGCAGTTCTGATTACTGGCTGCGTAACGAACAGAAAATGGTAATGCCGCCCGGGCAAATACAGACCAAACCTGAAAACAGTAAATTCAAACTGTAAAAATAAACGCAGTATTGCAGCTTAAAATGAGAAAATCTCAATTTGATCCGTATAATTACTCATGTGGATGCAGACAAAAATGGAAAAAGTCAAATTCCGTCCGTATTGCTAAAGGTATTTGTACAGTTATCAGCGATAAAATTACTGTATAATCCGTATTCATATCCATATTTATACGGATTAAAGCGGAAAAATGCTGATTTAAACTGTGCAGGTGCCAATATTTGTACGGTTAAATACGAAAAAAGTAAAGTTTAGTCGGTTTTAGTGAATTTGCATCATATTTTTGCAGGAACAGAAGTTAAAAGCCATTGCATTTCATCAGGCGGCAGGCTGGTTAACCACGCCGTGTTTTAGTTCCTTCACACATCCAGTCAACAGGAAAAGTTAATCATGTAATGACTCCGGGAACTGCCGGTCAGCATCGATCTGTGCAGGAATGGGGATGGGACAGACTTTGC
>CAJFOT010000076.1 GCA_904397815.1 Candidatus Paralachnospira sangeri | reverse complement strand
TAACGTAAGCATAGCACAAGCCACCACTTTTGGCTGCCTTAACCCACCGTCTAAAGCCAGTGGGATTGCGGTAGCCCTATTTCAAACGCCACCGGACAGACCTCTATCACCTCCAGCACACTGTAAAGACTCGCCCATCGGTCCGGCTGATCTGTGTATGGATATTTCCTGCAGCTTTCCGGCCTGCAGTCTCCCAGAATGCAGTTTCCATCGTCCCCCAGAAAATCGCAGGGAGTATTTCTCGTCTCGTATCCGCTCTCCAAATCGCTTTTTACCAGATATTTTTCAATCAACTGCTCTTTCGTAAGCCCCAGCCAGTTTGCGTCCTGCTCCAGATCCTCTTCTGGAATACTTCCGCTGTACATCTTACAGCAGTTTCTGCATCTGCTGCAGTCATAACCGGCAAACAATTCATTGTGCAGCTTTTGAAACTGTTCATCCAGCTTTTTTCATCTGCATTGGTTTTCAGGTAAATACGGAATGCATAATTTTCATTTCTTTTTTTCTTTGCTTCAAAAGGTATTTTTCTCGGTGCAAGCATTTTAATTCCCTCTTTTATTAATTTTTCGTCCTCTCAGCTCTCTCTGCCCTGTCTCTCCCTGATTTGCGCCTCAGTCCACCCTTTATAAGAGAATGTTCTTGTATGCCGGAACGCGTCCTCCAGCAGCCCGGTAAATTTTTTCTGTTTTCCTTTCTCCGTAAAACAGAGGCCTGTCTGTTCCACCATATCCGCAGCCTCTGTAAAATCAGTTCCGGAAGAAAAAATCTCCCATATTTCAGACAGACTGTCCCGGGCATCTTCCTCATCCATCTGCCCTTCGCTCAGCAGAAATTCTTTGAGACTGCAGTATCTGGCATCGGAATCCGGATAGCCATATGTACTGTATTCCTGTATTTCCTCTTTCTTCGGAATATAAAAGGGCACGTCCGCCTGCGCATCCTGGTATATCTGCCAGGTGCTCCGCCGGAATATATCTTCACTGATCAGCAGACCGTCATGAAGCACACAGGTTCTCTTCTCCTCAGGAATATTATAATAAAGGTTCTTAAATTCCTTCCCTCTTATTTCCCGGCCGATACACACGCCCAGCAGCCGGCAGGCGACCCTGACTGATGCCACCCGGTACAGCATCCCTGTCACATCGAGACATCGGGACATCCAGCAGTTTTCCTGTCTGACACGCTGAAATTCCGGTGTGTTGATCCGCTGGTAGGCCTGCGCCGCTTCCTGGGGAACCGCTACATAATCATCCGCATAGATCAGCACATACAGGAGATCGTAAAGAGGCTCCAGCAATGTCAGCTCTTCCCGGTCCGGATAATAGCCCCCTTTTTCTATCGCTGTCTCAAAGGCCCGGATTTCTTCATCGCTGAGAAAAGCCATCCGTTTTTTCATAACAGAGGGTCTGAGCATTTCATTCGCAATTTTTTCCGCCAGTTCCTTTTTTTTCAGAGATTTTATGTGAATCAGGGAGAGTTCATCTGCCCGTTCCTTCAGTTCCTCCTTCGACTCCTCCTCCAGCCAGCCGCAGATCGTTGGTTTCCGTATGTCCGCTGCCCTCTCCGGCGCAGGCTCAGCCACGGAGCCGGGAAGCCTTCCTCTCTGCAGCAGTTCTTCCTGTTTTTGCCGCAGTTTTTCTTCAAAAGCGCTTACTGATCTCTCCAGTTCAACACGGGAAGCCCCATTTTTCGCCGCTGTCTGAATATCCATATATTCTGAAAACAGCTGCGCCATTTCCTTTAACGACGAATTAACAGAGCCCTGGTTCCGGTCGGTTCTGTCAGCCGGCTGTTCGGCTCCCCGCAGACCCATCGTCCCCTGCTCCAGTCTTTCCCGCAGCTCATAATAATTGCTGTAATCCGGTTCACCGTAAACGATCGGAAACATTTCTTTCAGCTTCCTGTTGACAGCTTCCATATCCGACCATTCCTCCTGTCCCGCGTTCTCTTTCTGTCTGACAATCACCGGATAGAGCTGCTCTGTCTCCACTTCCTTCTCAATCTCTGTCCTGTATTCCCTTCCGCCTTCTATCCGAAAGGTAAACCATTTTTCACTGCCGAACAGACTGTTTATATAAGTATCTGAGGCGCATCTGTAATCATAATTCCATTTTCTTACGCCCCGTTCTCCTTCTCTCCACTCCCGCAGATGGATGCCGGCCTGATAAAATTCGAACTCATAGCAATCCGCAGGTGTTTCCTCGGCGACCTCCTCCAGGATAACCGCCAGCTGAGAAAACGTAATCCCCGCCGGCAGCAGAAAACGCTTCCACACCGGAGGCTTTGTATTTTTCACGATCATTTTCAGCTGATATGCTTTCATCTTTCCCCTCCTTTTGTCTGCGGCTTTGCCCGAACTGCCGCCTCCGGGCAGGACGCGCACAGGCACAGACTGATAACAGGATATGTATATCAATATATTACCAGATCACAGAGACAAGAGCCAGCGATTATTAAGAAAGATTGAATAAGGAAAGGTTAACAGCTATTGCTTTTATGATGATACCGTTCTAAAATGAAAATAAATTTTTCATAAATTATGGAAATTATGTTTTTGCAACGCAAAGGATGGAGAAATGATGGATATGACGAAAGAAAAAAGAACTGCGGCGGTCCCTGTCGTGATGGCGGTGCTGGTGGTTTTGCTGATTGTCATCGGCAAGTCAGCAACCACCGGATACAACCGCACCTTTGAGAGCAGGGAACTGACAGCCCTTCACGGGCAGATGAGTGTGGAGAGCGGACAGCCGGGACACCGAGCCGGTTTATACCCGGCGGCTTCCGGCCTCTGACGGCAGCAGCCCCGCAGTGTTTGTCTGTTCCTTCCCTGAGGATACCGGGTCGCTGCAGGTACGGGTCAGTTATGGCGGAACCGGCTATTTTGAAATCACCAGCCTGACCGTCCAGTCTCAGGGATGGCTATGCAATGACACGGCTGCCATTGCCGTGTTTATTCTCCTGCTGCTGGCAGTCTATCTGATTCTGTACCGGAAAAACAGAGACAAAACAGGGCTGGAGAACACCGCGAATCTTTACCTCCTGATCACCGGGACCTCCCTGCTGATCAGTCTCCCCCTGTGTACCGATTACATCAAAGGCGGATCTGACTTCGCCTATCACCTGAACCGGATCGAGGGAATCGCCTCCGCCCTGCGCTCAGGCCAGTTTCCCGTCCGGGTACACGCCAGTGTGCTGGATGGCTTCGGCTATGGCTCTCCCCTGTTTTACCCGGAATTGATTCTCTACATCCCGGCCCTGCTCCGTCTGGCTGATGTGTCCCTGGTAACAGCCTGCAAGCTGCTGACGACAGCCATGAATCTGGCGGCGGGCTGGTTTGCCTATCTGGCGGCAGCGCGGATATTCAGAGAAAAAACCATCGGTATTTTTGCCTCTGTGCTGTATCTGACAGCAGTATTCCGCCTGGGCGCCGGTTATTTCGTGGGATTATACGGATGGTACACTGCCATGTCATTTCTCCCTCTGCTCTGCCTGGGCGTCTATGAAATCCTGGTGGGAAACGAAAGAAAATGGCCCTGGGCTGTGTGGGGATTTACCCTGGTGCTGGAAACTCATATTCTGTCAGCTGCCATCTCCACGCTGATGATCATAATCGCCTGCATCATTTACCGGAAACGCTTTGTGAACTACCCATTGTCTAAAGCCAATGGGCTTCCTGCTTCATCGACCTCGTATACCCACTGGGCACTTACCTACTATCTCCAC
>CAJFOT010000075.1 GCA_904397815.1 Candidatus Paralachnospira sangeri | reverse complement strand
AGAGAGGAGGAGCGATATGTTAGAGGAATATGATATTGACAAATTGAATCCCAGGAAAAATCCATATGCAAAAGAACTGAAAAAGCAGGTAACCATTAAAATTGCACCATCTGTCATTGATTATTTTAAAGATCAGGCAGCCGAAGCTGGGATACCTTACCAGACACTCATTAACCTGTATCTGTCTGATTGCGTGAAGAATAAGAGAAAACTGGAAATGACATGGAAGTAACATCTTGAAACAAAATGATAAAGCCTCGGATATCTGTAATTTCCGGGGCCTTTTCGTTCTGTCCATTGTATGAAGCAGGAATGATATAATGATTTTCGGCCCAATTTCGGCTTTAAAATGCCGAGACGATGATTTACTCATGCTGTCGCCCAAAAGCCCGAATTTGGGCAAAATACGAAAGCACAGGGCATAATGCGCACGTTGATGCAGAGCCGGTCAGCAGATTGCAGCATCTCCCCTATGGATATTACTGGAAAAACGTGCTATACTGTAGGCATACTAATGATGAGGGAAGGAATAACTATGGGTATATTTGGTGAGAGCAAACAGGAAATTATTGAAAGATATGAAAAGGAAATACATGAAAGGATTGAACAGATAACTGCTCTAAAAAATGAGACAAAACAGATGGCTGAAGGTTTTTCTTGCGAAATAGAAAGACTGAAAAAAATAATTAGTCAAAAAAGTAAGGAAATAAGTGAACTAGAACAGAAAATAGAGTCAAGTACAAATCGGAATTCTAATGATGAAGAATATGAAAAATATATCGAAAAATGTAATATATTAAAAAATGAAATAGATTATCTTGAAAAGTTAAGAGATTCTGAAAAGGCTAAAATAGGAGATATTTTTATTTTGAAACAGGGAACCTACTATGGTGGAAAAACAATTCCTGTTGGTATATATAATCTAAAAGCTATATCTGGCAGTTCGATGATAGAAACAAATAAGCCAAAGATTTGGTTTAATGTTGGAACTGATAAAACATATTTTGATAAAGAATATATAGGATTGGAAATAAAAGAAGATACTATTTTAAAAATCAATAATAAATGTGAAATTGAATTTTGGTTGACAATTAAACCAGAGTCACAAGATGAGATTGAAAATAAAAAGCAGGAATTAGAAAAAATAAAAAAAGATATAGAAAATGCTAAAAATTCGTTAAATGCCATAAGCCAAGAAGTTGAGAAAAAAGAATTTGAAGATGGTATTATTGTTTTTGGGGCTGGAAAATATAGAGGAGGGCGTGATATTCCGATAGGAGAATATGATTTAGTTTTACTATCTGGTGGAGGAGATTTTGAGATTGATAAACCAGATGATATATATTTTAGGATGACTACAAATACTCAACGACAGGAACAATACGGATGGATTGACCAATATAGAAATTTGGAAATTTCAGAAAAGAGTAAAATAAAAATTTCTGAAAGTGCAAAAATTAAATTCATAAAAAAATCTGATTATACTTATGAAACAGAAATAAATGAAATTATATCAGAATATCAAAAGAAAAGAGATGAACTGGAGGCTGATTACAGAGATAAATGCAGTAAAATCCAATATGAAATAAAATCAATAAAAGAAGAAATGGATTTAATGAATAATGATGCTATAGAAAAATATTATGATTTTTCTGATTATAGCGGAATAACTTCTCAAGATTGCAAAAATAAATTAATGATATTAAAAAACGAAGAAAAAAGTTTGCGTGAATCAGGGGAAGATATTAAAGTGCTTACTGATTCCGTGAATAAAAAATTAATAGAAAGAAGCATTAGGCAGATACTTAGAAATTTCAATTCGGATTGCGACAACCAGATTATGAATATCCGGCTTAAAAACATAGACACTATACGAAAAAGGATTCAAAAATCTTATGATACATTAAATAAACTTTATTCTGTGGATGGAATTGCATTATCTGATAAAATTCTTTCTTTAAAACTAGAACAGGCAACGCTTTTGTATACATATGAATTGAAATATCAACAGGAAAAAGATATTCAGCAAGCAATTAAGGAGCAGATGATAGAGGAAGCGAAAGCGGAAAGAGAGATTCAGGAGCAAAAGAAAAAGATAGAGAAGGACTTGCAACAGCATTTAGGCGAAGTAAACCGTCTTATGAAATATATGCAAAAGGCCCAGATGGATGCAGAACGTCAACTTTATATAGATAAAATAAAAGAGTTAGAGGAAAAAATAAAATCATTAGAGGCCGACAAAGAAACCGTTCTGGAACGAGAAGCTAATGCTAAAGCTGGATTCGTATATATAATTTCCAACATTGGTTCGTTTGGAGAAGATATTTACAAAATAGGGATGACACGCCGGTTAGAGCCTATGGATAGAATAAATGAACTGAGCAGTGCTTCGGTTCCGTTTGAGTTTGATGTTCATGCAATGATTTTTAGTAGTGATGCACCAGAGCTTGAAACTATGCTTCATCAGCATTTTGCCGATAAGGCTGTAAATAAAGTTAATCCAAGAAAAGAGTTTTATAAAGTAGATATTGATGAAATTGAGAAGATAGTAAAAGAAAACTATAATGATACTGTACAATTTACAAAAATTCCGGTAGCCGCAGAATATCGGCAGTCTTTAGAGTTAGAAATGAGTGGAGAGTAAAATCTCCACTTTTTCTACTCAAAAACCATGCTACTACAATTATTGTATACGGGTAAATATAGAGTTTTGACTTATGGCATTAATTGCTAAACGGTTGTTGGAAATATGATTTAATTCAATAATTCATATGGCTTGTACACTTGTAAACCGGTATCTATAAATAATTTATGAAAATGGCGGGTCATCATCGGGATTATATAGAGCCCGTACACCTTTATTCGGATGATATGGTATATTATATTCTTTCAATGTTTTTTCCACCCACAATCTGTACACTTCTTCATCTATTGTTCTGTTCTGATATAAGTCAAATATCTTTTTCCATTTTATAAGGGCGTCATTGACCGTTGTATCATTAAAAAAGATCATCATAAAAGGTTCGTAAGTAGAATCAATATCGGGAAAATTATTAGGGACACTTATAACTTTTGAAAAGTCACTGTCCAAGCCAATTCCATCAATCATGCCTAAGTCAAACAGCAATTTGAGAATATCAGCACAGGTATTTAACGGGATGCCTTTTTCATCAGAGAATCCGCATATCCAATCTAATGAAACATGACATTTTCTGGCGATATTCATAACAACTTCAAGAGAAGGGTTTTTGGTAGCGTTTTCATATGCTGATATGGTGGCAGGAGTGCTTTCTACAAACTCGGCGAATTGCTTTTGTGTTTTCCCTGTTTGAGCTCTTAACTCTTTTAAACGTTCTGCAAAAATTTCTCTATTATCCATACAATCACCCTAACTATAATTATTTACCACTATTTTACATATTTTAAGACCATAGTTGTTACATAAGTGGAAATCATCCAATTCAATGGTGTTGATTATAATATTATAACACTATTTTGTTTCTGAATCCATGATAAATACAAAAATATATTATAACATAAACAAAAGTATTTACATATGATTAAAGATATGATATAGTAGATTTGCGGAAAGTGAGGTGAGAAAATGCGGATTGATAGAATCAAATTATCAGCGGAGCTTGTGCGTCAAGATATGACACAGGTGGAATTGGCTGAAAAAGCTGGCATTTCTAGGGTTACAGTAAGCAATATCAAGAATGGAAAAAGCTGTTCCGATGTGATTGGCTATAAGATTGCTGAGGCATTGGGCATAGATGTTTTTGAATTGTTAGAAAAGTAGGGAGGAGCAACTTGGATAGGCGCCACAAAAACGGAATCAAGGAATTGACCGCAATAAAACAGGAATGGTTGACTCAATATTATGAGGAAAGATGGAATCGAGAGGTAGGAGACGCATTCCGGGAAAATCTGGAGATGCGTTTTGCAGAGGAGTACGTTCCGGAAGCCATTCAGGGCCTGATTGAGGACGGCAATACTGACGAGAGATATATCCAATATCTCCAGATTATCAATGCACATTACAGTATCACATGGCTCCAATATTCGTGGGATCAGATTGAGGAATTGTATGGAGCGTTTTTTTCTGCGATCAAAGCGTTTTTTGATCCAGTCATAAAGCGCTATTATAAGGAGTTTGAAGATGGGCACAGATGCTATGTGGAATATTCCGTCAAGTTGGCTCTGGAAGAGGCCATATAAAGCCGTAATTGAGCGATTTCAGCGATTTTAGAAAGGGGTGTATAGAATTGGAACGACAGATGCTAAATGCGCAGGAAACGGCCGAAATACTGGGCGTCTGTGAGAGTAAGGCATATGCGATTATCCGGCAGATGAATGAGGAATTGGCCCGGGACGGGTATCTTACAGTCAGAGGGCGGATACCAGTTAAGTATTTTAAGAAGAGATTCTATTTTGACGATAAGGCGGGTGACAGCGATGAAAGAACGACGGATGTTCAGTAGGAGAATTGTAAACAGTGCTAAATTTCTGAAAATGGGAGCTGGCGCAAAGCTGTTATACTTTTATCTCTGCATGGGAGCGGATGATGATGGGGTGGCCGAGGCGTACCCGATTCGGCGGGAGGTAGGCGCCAGTGATGATGATTTGGAAAACCTGGTGGGTCGGGGGTTTGTCCGGGTTCTGGATCATGAGAATGAAATTGTCTTTGTCGTGGATTGGTGCGAGCACAACAGGATCAGGAATGACAGGATTGTTCCATCGATCTATAGGAATCTGATCATAAGTCAGGTGCCTGACTATCAGCTTCCAGCACCCAGAGAACGGGCTGACAGGGCCAAAAAGATGGTTGATATGCCGAAAGACGGCGTGACAGGTATTGGACAGGCAATGGACAGCATCGGGACAGCGCATGGACATCATGTGGACAGCGTTGGGACAGCAGTGGGGCAAAATTATGATGTCCCAGGGACAACAATGGGACAGCAAAAAGACGGCGTTGGGACGTCCCATGGACAGCATTGGGACGGCTTAGGTAAGGATAGTATAGGTAAGGATAGTATATATAATACATATATACGTCCCGATAAGGAGCCAATTAAGGAGCAGGATAAGGCGAGTGAGCGTGTGCTGTATCAGCAGATTGTTGATGCATATAACACAATCTGCGTATCACTGCCCAAAGTCCAGAGGCTGTCAGATAAGCGCAAGCGGACAATCGAGGCCAGGATAAAAGCCGGGTATACACCGGATGATTTCGAGAAGCTGTTTGAGATGGCGGAGGCGAGTGGGTTCCTGAAGGGACAGGGGGATCGTGGATGGTGCGCTAATTTCGATTGGCTGATTGAAGATAAAAACATTGTCAAGGTGCTGGAGGGGCATTATGCGGATCAGCACGACAGAGAGGAGGCTGCGCAGGATGTACAGCAATCGGAAAACAGTATACGGCTCTGGTAACAGATGTCCGGTCTGTAATGGGACTGGAGTGGAGCTGTATACAAAGATGATCGCCAACTATGGACCGGCGGAATATGCGAGGGAATGTACCAGGTGCCATCGATCGAGGTATTTGCGCATAGCCGATAATGACGAGAATATGCCATCACAGTACCGCAATGTCGAGCTATCGGATTTTGATTTTGGCGCTTATTCGTGCGAGATTGATAAAATGCAAACATTGATGTATGGCTTTGTAAGTCAATATGGCGCATGGGCTGAATCGGGCAAAGGGTTATATCTCTGGAGCAGGACATCAGGCAGTGGAAAGTCGTTCCTTTCATGCTGTTTGGCAAATTCACTGATGCAGCAGTACGATCTCCAGGTCAGATTCGTATCTGTCCCAGATTATCTGGATATGGTGGGAGGCAGCTATAGGCGGCAGCCGGAAGAGCCTGACGCCAGTGAGATATACCGGAAATGTGATCTGTTGATCCTCGATGATATCGGAGCGCAAAATAAGGGTGAGTGGCAGAATCAGGAACTGTTCCGGCTGGTGAATGCGAGAATGAACGGCAATAGGGTCTCCATTTTTACCGCAAACATGCCTCCAGAACAGCTGAATGTCGATAATAGGATTATTGACCGAATACTCAAGATGACAGTTGTGCTGCAGATGCCGGAAGAGAGTGTGAGACTTAAAAAAGCCAAAAGTGAACAAAATCAATTTGTTGAGAAAATGCTCAAAATCAAAAGATAATGGAGGAGGAGAAAATGCAAAAAATAATTGTGATCTTTGTAGACCGATATCCTGAGATACAAAAGTTGTGTGATCAGGCAATCAGAGAAGTCGAAAAGATAAAGAAAGCCCTTGAAGGAGCTGGCACTCCAACAAAGGCTAAGTAACCCGACACCTCACATATAAGCCGGATTGCCTTTATTATAGGGCTTGTGCGGCGATATTTCAAGAAAGGATTATATACTATGGAGAAATTTTTAAACGATTTCAAAACCGCATTAGCATTTTTCATGGATTTGAGAAGGATAAAGCCTGTTGATAACATTAAGACTTGTACCAGCATTGAAATGGGTTATAGTCTTCTCGACACGGTCGAAGGGACTGTATTATATAATTGCGGCAAAAATATCTACACGAAAGCGAATGGATTTTTCAAAACACTGCCGTATGAGACAAAGAGGTTCCTTGCTTTTTCACCTAACGATGGGGAATATATAGATCGAGCGAAGTTTTGGAAGCAGGCTCTCAAGCCGATTTTGAGCGAGAAAGAATATCGGATTGCGGTAAGGAGACTCTTGCATTGGTTTATCCACTGCAAACAGCTTAAAACGAAAGGAGCATGAAAATGGAAAAGCATGAAACACTTGCATCGGAGATTATCGGGGAGATGCATAAGCAGCTGGAAGATAATCTGATCGCTTTGGATACGTTAGAGGCAAAAGTTGTAGAGATACTCCGACTGATCCAGGATCAGAGGAGAGCGATTAATGACTACATAGGCGTGAATGAGGAGAATCAGGAAATATGATAAAATCAGGGTATTTGATTGATTATTGCGAACAGACATCGCTTTTCTATAAAAAAGTTCCGGGAGATAATTACACGGAGAGCCGGAAAGCACTGGTAAGCCGGGAAACTCTGTCTCAGATGCTGAAAACCTGTCAGTATTTACTCTTTACGGCGTGTTTTATCGCTGATGTGCGACAATACATGATGAATGCGGATAAGCCGGTTGAGATCATGAGTCTGAAAAAGAAATGGTCAGACTGACAAGATTTTGGAGGAGATGATAACATGCCAGCCTACTATGATACATCAACCAAAACATGGTACTGTAAGTTTTATTATACGGACTGGCAGGGGCAAAAGCGCCAAAAGAAAAAACGGGGCTTTAAGCTGCAAAGAGAGGCGAAGCAGTGGGAGGCAGAATTCCTTGCCTCCCTTCGCTATGATGATCAGACAACGTTTGGGGATATTGCAAGCCAGTATATCGAGGAAATGACGCCCAGGAGACGGTATAATACGATCAAGACCTATACAACTTGCCTTAAACATATCCTGCCAACATTCCAGGATATCCCATTAAGCCAGATTACAGAAGCCATGATCGTTAAATGGCAGAATCATCTGCTGGAAAAAGGATTATCTGATATATACACCAACAAGGTTGATACCGTTTTCCGAACTGTATATAAATATGGCGCCAGACGATGTAAACTGCCGGATAATCCATTTGAGAGTATTCAAAAGATTGGAAGAGCATCTTCCAAAAAACTCGAATTTTGGACATTGGCCCAGTATCAGGCGTTTATACAGTACATATCCAATCCGGTGGTCAGGATGGCATATGAGATATTATATTACTGTGGTTTGCGGATTGGTGAACTGTTTGCGCTGACAGCTGCAGATGTTGACCTGGAAAACAATATTATACACATCACAAAGTCACTGCAGCGGGTTAACAAGCAGGATATTATAACACCGCCTAAATCCCAGAAAGGCGTCAGGGATGTCATAATACCTGATTTTCTCACAAAAGAACTTGCAAATTATATGGGGATGATATATGATTGCAGAGGCGAAACGAGACTTTTTGAGATTTCCAAACAATCGCTGTATTATCCGATGAAAAAGTATTCCGCGGCTGCCGGGGTACCAAGGATCAGGATTCACGATCTCAGGCATTCGCACGTGGCGCTGTTGATTGAGCAGGGGATATCGCCGCTGGCGATTGCGGAACGGCTGGGCCATGAGGATGTCAGGATAACCCTTGGAACATATGGACATCTCTATCCGAATAAACAGCATGAAATAGCTGATATTCTGGATAAAATCAGAAATTAGTACCATTGTAGTTCCAGAAGCGTTTGGAAAAGCCTCTCAAAGCATTGTTTTAAGCCGAAAATGAATCGAGTGTTCGAGACCTTCCACTCGTAAAACAAAACTAAAGGAGATGTACGATGAAAATGAAAAACAATGACCAGAAAGTAACCTCTATGGTGCAGGCTGCTGTGATTGCCGCTCTGTATGCGGCGCTGACTCTGCCCTTTGCGCCGATTGCCTATGGGCCGGTGCAGTTCCGGATCTCGGAGGCATTGACGATTCTGCCGTATTTTACACCTGCGGCGATTCCGGGTGTGACATTGGGCTGCCTGCTGTCTAATATCCTTCTGGGCTCTCCCCTTCCGGATATCGTATTTGGAACGATTGCCACGCTGGTTGGCGCGATCTTTTCCTATCGGCTGCGGAAACATAAATATCTGGTATGTGTTCCCCCGATTTTATCCAACGCGCTGATTATTCCCTGGGTGCTGAAATTTGCTTACCAGGTGCCGGATCTGGTGCCTGTGATGATGGTGACTGTCGGACTGGGCGAGGTGCTGGCAGTGGGTGTTCTGGGAAATATTCTTCTGCTGGCTCTGGAACGATGCAGAGGGCTGCTGTTTCAGCGCTGATGGAAATGATTTAGATCGTGTAAATAAAGTGTGCAAATTCTCATTTATGTGCCGGCCTGGTATGATACAGGCCGGCATTGATTTTTCACGGGTTTCATTATAATATGTAAGTACTAATAAAATATTCTTGTGCCGGGGCAGCAGGCTGCTGTTTCCCCGCATGGCAAATGAGAGAAAAGGCGGGAGAGTGTATGTATCAGATTAATTTTAATCACCCTGAATATATTCATTTTATCGGAATTGGCGGGATCAGCATGAGCGGCCTGGCGGAAATCCTTCTGGACCGCGGATTTCGGGTCAGCGGTTCTGATATGAAGGAGTCGGAAATTACGAAGCATCTGGAAAGCAAAGGAGCTGTCATTATGATTGGCCAGAGGGCTGAGAATGTGCGTCCTGATATGAAAGCCGTAGTGTATACGGCCGCCATTCATCCGGATAATCCGGAATACCAGGCGGTACAGGCTGCGGGGATTCCCATGCTGACCAGAGCTCAGCTTCTGGGACAGCTGATGAAAAATTATCATGAGGCGGTAGCCATTTCCGGTACTCACGGAAAGACGACGACTACCTCCATGCTGACGGAGATTCTGCTGAAAGCGGGAAAAGATCCGACGATTTCTGTGGGCGGTATGCTGGACAGCATCGGGGGAAATGTACGTGTAGGCCAGTCGGACTGCTTTGTTACAGAGGCGTGTGAATATACCAATAGTTTTCTTTCTTTTTATCCCACAACGGCCGCAGTACTGAATATCAAGGAAGACCATATGGATTTCTTCAAGGATATTGGGGATATCCGTCATTCTTTCCGGCAGTTTATGGAGCTGGTTCCGGCTTCCGGTTATGTGGTAATCAGCGATGAGATCGAGAATCTGGAGGAATTGACGGCCGGGCTGTGCTGCCGTGTGATCCGGTTCGGACAGAAGCTGTCCAGCCGTTTTCATGCCGCTGAGGTAAGCTATGACAGAGATGGATGTCCCAGCTTTACGCTGACAGATACAGAAAGCGGGCAGAACCACCCTATCGGCAGGATTACCCTCCATGTGCCCGGCGCTCATAATCTGAATGACGCGCTGGCGGCATCTGCGCTGGCCATTATGCTGGGTGTGCCTTTCGAAGCGATTCGGGAGGGGCTGAGAAGCTTTCACGGCGCCCACAGGAGATTTGAGCATAAGGGAGATGTGGCGGGCATCACCATTATAGACGATTATGCCCATCATCCTGACGAGATCAGGGCATCCCTGGCCGCGGCCCGGCGATGTTCCTTTCGTGAACTGTGGTGTGTATTCCAGCCCCATACTTATTCCAGGACAAAAGCTTTTCTGGAGGGCTTTGCCGATGCTCTGGCAGGAGCGGATCATGTAATTCTGGCTGACATCTATCCGGCCAGAGAGACCGATACACTGGGCGTCAGCTCAGAGGATATTCATCGGCTGCTGAAAGAAAAAGGGGTGGATTCCTATTATCTGCCCACTTTTGACGAAATTGAAAAATTTGTGTTAACCACATGCCAGCCGGGAGATATGTTGATAACTATGGGGGCCGGAGATGTGGTAAATGTGGGCGAAAACCTGCTCAAGAGGTAAGTTATCCACATTATCCACATATTTATCAACATTTTCTGTTGAATAACTATGTGGATATCTTCACGCCGCCGCAGAAATTGTCAGAAACTCTGAAATATCAGTAATAATCAAGAAAAATCATCTTTATTCGACAGTGGTGATTTGATTGCCCACAAGTTATCCACATTATCCACAAAAGGCCAAGTGGAAAACGTCTTCGCCAAAACGATATTCTCTTTTTTTCGGGATTATGGTATAATATTCACGGAGTGGACATTATACTTGCGCATAAAGGGATTTCCGCGGAAACGCCCTGCGCATCCCCCGGAGGGAGCATGTCCGAAGGACATGGTATAATGTCCGCTGAAAGAAAGGAATGTGAGTATGCCGGGACTGAAATTATATAATGAGTCGAATTTGGATGCCCTGCTGGTTCCGGGATATTTTATTGATACATATATGCCCCAGGCCAGTGGGGAGTTTGTAAAAGTATATCTGAGCCTGCTGCGGCGAGCGGCCGGAGAAGATGCCGGCCTGACAGTTTCCGGTCTGGCAGACTTTTTGAATTGTACCGAGAATGATGTGGTCCGGGCGCTGAAGTACTGGGAACGTATGGGGCTTTTGCGGCTGGAGGGAGCAGACGGAACGCTGACAGGAATTGCGCTCCTGACGCCTGGAGCTCCGGTGAAGGAGGAGACGGCTGTACGGGCGGAGGCGGCTGTTGCGGTCACTTCTGTCCCGGCGGCTGCATCTCTTCCTGAGCGGGATAACGGTCTGCTGAAAAAGCTGGAGAAAGATGAAGAATTTAAACAGTTTCTTTTTGTGGCAGAAAAGTACATGGGATCTCTCCTGACCAGACGGGATTGTGATACATTTGCTTATTTGTACGGTCAGCTGAAGATGCCGGGAGAACTGCTGGAATATCTGATTGAGTACTGCGTTTCCATGGGGCACAAAAGTGTGCGGTATATGGAAACGGTAGCATTGGATCTCCATCAGAAGGGGATTAAGACCGCGGCCCAGGCGAAGTCTGCTCTGCCGGCTATGCGAAAGGGGGCCTATGCAGTGATGAAGGCTTTTGGACTGAGCGGCCGGCTGCCGGCTGCCGGTGAGCAGGAGATGATCGACCGGTGGTTTGGAGAATATGGATTTTCCCGGGAACTGGTGCTGGAGGCCTGCGGCCGTACCGTCGCGGCGATTCATAAACCCAGTTTTGAGTATGCGGACAAGATTCTGGCGGCCTGGCGGGAGAATGGCGTGAAAACCATGTCGGATGTAAAGGTACTGGATGAGAAGCGGAGCCGTCAGAAGGAGTCGAAAACCGGCGCGCCAAAGGGAAGTCAGCCTCGCAGGTCGGGAGGACGGCCTAACCAGTTTCATAATTTTGAACAGAGAGAATATGATTTTGATGAGTTGATAAAGCAGATTAATCAGCAGCAGTAGATGGGGAGGAGCAGCCATTGCCGTTATCGAATACACAGTATCAGGTGATTATGAGGGAATATAACCGAAAACAGCTTTATAACCGCAGAAAGCAGCGGGAGCGGGCGGAAGAGGTGTACAGGGCGATTCCCCAGTACCGGATGCTGGAGGAAGAAACGGCTTCTCTGGCTGTAGAGCAGGCCAAGAAGCTGCTGACAGGGGATCATGAAGCGCTGAATATTCTGCGGCAGAAGATCAGAGACCGAAAGGAACAAAAGGAAGCGCTTCTTCTGTCCCATGGCTTTCCGGCGGATTACCTGGAAATGCGCTATTCCTGCAGAGACTGCCAGGATACCGGGTATATCGGCAGCGAAAAATGCCACTGTTTTCGTCAGGCAATGATTGATCTGCTTTATACCCAGTCGAATCTTCAGGAAATATTAAAAATTGAAAATTTCGATACATTTTCTTATGAGTGGTACAGCCGTGAGGCTATTAAAGATAAGCCAAGCCCCTATGATAATATGAGAAGGGCGGTGGAAATTTGCTGGGAGATGATTGATCAGTTCGACAGCAGAAAAATGAATCTGCTGCTGACAGGGCCGGCAGGAGTGGGAAAAACCTTTCTGACTCACTGTATTGCCAGAGAACTGCTGAACCGGTGTTATTCGGTGATCTATCTGTCAGCCATTGACCTGTTCGATATTTTTTCAAAGGAAAAATTTGACTACGGGCAGGATGAAGAGCAGGATTATATGTACCAGTACATTCTGGACTGCGACATGCTGATGATTGACGACCTGGGAACAGAGCTGAATAATACGTTTACGACTTCACAGCTGTTTTACTGTATGAATGAGAGGGAAAAGAGGGGAAAGCCGGTGGTGATTTCCACGAACCTGTCTCTGGCTACCATGCGTGATTATTACTCAGAACGTATTACTTCCCGCATTATCAGCAGCTACCGGGTAGTAGAGCTGTACGGGGCGGATATCCGGGTTCAGAAAAAGTTAAAACAAAGATGATGGAGGAACAATATGAAAGATGAGAAGATCTATGAAACCATACCGGTAGGCCGCCTGGGTCTGATCCCGGTGGACGGGTGTCAGTCACTGGCAAAGGAAGTGGATAAATATCTGGTGCAGTGGAGAAAAGAGCGGCTTCAGGAACATAAAGAGAGTCTGGCCTTTGACGGATATGAGCGTGACAGTTATATTATAGACGCCCAGTTTCCCCGGTTCGGCAGCGGCGAGGCGAAATGCGAGCTGTCCCAGTCGATCAGAGGAGACGACCTGTTTATTCTGGTGGATGTGTGCAACTACAGTCTGACCTATTCCATGAACGGCCATATCAATCACATGTCTCCGGATGACCATTATCAGAATCTGAAACGGGTGATTGCGGCGGCCAGCGGACATGCCCGTCGGATTAATGTGATTATGCCTTTCCTGTATGAGAGCCGTCAGCACAGAAGAAATGGCAGAGAGTCCATGGACTGCGCCATGGCCCTGCGGGAGCTGGTAAACATGGGTGTCCATAATATCATCACCTTTGATGCCCATGATCCCAGAATTCAGAATGCGATTCCCCTTCATGGATTTGAGACTGTCCGGCCTTCCTACCAGTTTATCAAGTATCTGCTGAAAAAAGAAACAGAACTGACCATTGACAGTGATCATATGATGGTGATCAGTCCGGATGAAGGGGGCATGAACCGGGCGGTCTATTTGGCCAATGTGATGGGGCTGGATGTGGGCATGTTCTATAAGCGCCGGGATTACTCCAGAATTATTAACGGGAAGAATCCGATTATTGCCCATGAATTCCTGGGCAGTTCTGTGGAAGGCAAGGATGTGCTGATCATTGATGATATGATTTCCTCCGGCGACAGTATGCTGGATGTGGCCAGGGAACTGAAGCAGAGGAAAGCCAATAAAGTATTTATCTGCGCTACATTCGGCCTGTTTACCAATGGTCTGAAAAAGTTTGACAGTTATTATGAAAACGGGCTGATTAACCGTATTTTAACGACAAATCTGATCTATCAGACAGATGAGCTGCTGTCCAAGCCTTATTATATCAATGTGGATATGAGCAAATATATCGCTCTGCTGGTAGACCATATCAACCATGATATTTCGATCAGCGAACTTCTTGACCCGGTGGGCCGGATTAATAAGGTGCTGAATGCCTATCGAAACCGCTGAAGAGCCGGAAATGTGTAAAAATGACGTGAATTGGACTTTGTCAGCTATTTACAGAACAGGCTGAAAAATGTTATAATGAATGCTACTAATGATTTTGTTTCGGAGGGATATATGAACGAAGAATTAAAAAACAACGAAGAAGTTACAGAAGAGGCTGCAGAGACCGTGGCAGACACCGCGGAGACTGCGGCAGAAACGATGGATGATTACGCAGACCAGATCGAGGTGGATCCGGTTTGGAAAAATCTTGAGGATCTGTTGGATAAGCAGACTGTTATCACGGTGGAAGTAGGCGGAATCGTAAAGGCCGGCGTAGTGGCATATGTGGAAGGAGTCAGAGGCTTTATTCCCGCTTCTCAGCTGGATATCGGTTATGTGGAGAATCTGGAGAGCTGGCTGGGCAGAAAGGTTGATGTGGTTGTGATCACTGCGGACGCAAAAGAAAAGCGTCTGGTGCTGTCCGGCAAGAAAGTGGCCAGAGCGAAGGCAGAAGAAGCAAAGAAGGAAAAAATTGCTGCGATGAAGGTGGGCACTGTGGTGAAAGGCGTTGTGGAAAGCCTGAAGCCTTACGGAGCTTTTGTGGATATCGGCGACGACCTGACCGGCCTGGTACATGTATCTCAGATCAGCCGGAAGCGTGTGAAGACGCCGGAGGATGTGCTGAAAGTGGGCGATGAGGTAGAAGCGAAAGTGATCGCGATCAAGGATGGCAAGATCAGCCTGAGCATGAAAGCGCTGGAGGAAGCGCCCGAAGAGCCTGCGGAAGAAGTATTTCCTTACAAAGAGGACGGAAAAGCGTCCACGAGCCTGGGAGCGCTGCTTCGGGGCATTAAACTTGACTAATCGAATGTGCGTGAAGGCTGCGGCCTGTACTTTCGGCCGGGGGAAGATATATGGAACTGCCTAAGAAATTTGAGCAGGTGGACCAGTGGAAAACCATGCTGTTCCTGTATAATTCTGCTCTGAAGGAAATTAATACCAAGATCGAGATACTGAACGAGGAGTTTATACATGTTCATAATTACAATCCCATTGAGCATGTAAAATCCCGGATTAAATCTCCGGAGAGCATTGTCAGAAAGCTGAAACGGCTGGGTTATGAGGCTACCATCGACAATATGCTGAAGCATCTGAATGATATTGCCGGAATCAGGATTATTTGTTCTTTTACATCTGACATTTATCAGATTGCCAAGATGATTGCCAACCAGGATGATGTGATGGTTCTGCAGATCAAGGATTATATGAAGCATCCGAAGCCAAATGGATATAAGAGCTATCACATGGTAGTTTCCCTGCCTATTTTTCTGTCGGATGGGCCTGTGCATACCACAGTGGAGGTTCAGATCCGCACGATCGCGATGGATTTCTGGGCCAGTCTGGAGCATAAGATATATTACAAATATGAAGGAAACGCCCCGGCTCAGATCTATGAGGAATTGAAGGCCTGTGCCGACATTGTAGAGCAGCTGGACGCAAAGATGCTGTCGCTGAATGAGCGCATTCAGCAGCTTCATGTAGACAGCGGTGAATAGACAGAAGCGTTTAAATCCCCCACATATTTCGGCTGTGGGGGATTTTTCGTGTGGCGGAAAGGAATCAGGCGTGGGAATCAATGGAATGAAATACAGACTGAAAGATATTTTAAAAACAAATATGCGCTCGACACTGGCCTTTTTACTGCTGTACCGGGTGCTGTGCGCGGCTTTTTTCTGGCGGCTTTCCCTTTGGGGAATCAGAATTCTGCTGGCGAAAAGAGGATATGCCTATCTGACACAGAATAACTTGATAGAATTTATTTTACATCCCTGGACAATTGCTTTTCTGATTCTTCTGATCCTGCTGGCTGCTTTGGCTGTCAGCGTAGAGACGGCAGTCGTTTTTGCAGGGATGTGGGCGGGAGCGGTCGGCACACGTCTGAGCATTTCTGCTATGGTTCGGGAAGGGGTCAGACGGCTGCGGGGAACTGCGGGCAGAGGAATGGGAGAGCTGATCGCGGCATCAGTAGTTTCTTTTCTGGTAGTGAATTGTTATATACTGTACCGATTGGCGCTTCATTTCCGTCTGGCCCGGTTTATGATTGAAGCCGGGAGCGGTACCAGAGAAGCTGTGCTTCTGGCGGGACTGGTTTTTACGGTACTGGTGATTCTTTTTTTGCTGCAGGCATTTGCCCAGTTCTCACCATTGTTTCAGGGAGAACGGTTCAGCAAAGGACAGGAACGGTCCGGCAGAATCATGGCAGCGCATGGTCTGAAAGCAGCAGGAAGCCTGGCAGCGGTTCAGGTTTTGTCTGCGGTATTCTATGGTCTGGCCTATCTGGCCGTTATGCTGCTGGCAGCATTGCTTTTGAAGCTGGGCGGCGTCAGGGAGAGTCTGCTGGCCATGCTTCTGATTATTTCCCAATATGTGGATGTTTTTTTGATTCTTGTTTCAGGCGGATTTACAGTGATTTTCTCTCTGGGTCTTCTGACCTGGTGGTACCTGAAATATCAGACGCCTACAGCTTATACGGTTTCGGTGCCCATGCCGTTAAGAGGGCGGGATCGTTCCTGGACAGACCGGGTGCTGGCTCTCGCGATTTTATTGCTTGCTGTTCTTTTTGCTGCGGATATGGTACATGAAATTTACCGGGGCAGCAATGATACGCAGCAGATATTTTCAGATATCCGGATTACAGCCCACAGAGGAGTCAGCTATGACGCGCCGGAGAATACCATGGAGGCGGTGGCTCTGGCGGTGGAAAATCATGCAGACTATGTGGAGATCGATGTGCAGGAGACAAAAGACGGCGTGGTGATCCTTCTCCACGACAGTTCTCTGGCCCGCACCTGCGGCGACAGCCGAAATATCTGGGAGGTGACATGGAAGGAACTGTCTCAGATGGATGCGGGAAGCTGGTTTTCCTCCGAATTTGCCGGCGCGCGGGTGCCGACGCTGGAACAGGTCTTTCAGGAATTCGGCGGTCAGATCCCCATGAATATTGAAGTGAAGAACAATGGGCATAACAGCGACCTGGTGGGGAAAGTGCTTGAGATGATCGAGCTGTACCATATGGAAGAGTATGTGATGATTTCCTCCACCAGCTATGCCTATGTAAAGCAGATAAAAGAAAGCAACGACAGAATACCGGTCGGTCTGATCCTGTCGGCGGCATATGGGAATTTCTTTGACAGCCCTTATATTGATTTTATCAGCATCCGTCATAATATTCTGACCAGAGAAATCGTAGAACGGGCCCATGAACAGGGTAAGGAAGTGCATGCGTGGACGGTGAATACCAAAGGAGCAATGGAGCGGATGAAGCGGCTGGGGGTGGACAGCATCATCACAGACCTGCCCCTGCTGGCCAGAGAACTTATTTACAGCGAAGAAACACTGGAAAACATTGCGGACCTGATGAACGCGCTGATTCAGGAGCGTTAGAAGGGGGGTGTTTTACAGTGTGGCGGTTTTACAGTGTAGCGGGAGGTTACGAACCGCCGGACGGGGAGGCAGGGCATTGGGGCACCGCGCTGCCTCCCCGTCCGGCGGTTCTGAAATTGGCCGCTGTAATACGGAAGTGCAAGCAGGCCAGCGATACCTTGTTTTTGTTCCTTGCAGCATTCTGCCGCGGCTGTCGGAGTCGTCCGGACTGTGACAAGCCTTTTGATCGAAAACAGATTCTTACTTGTCAGATCCGGTTCCCCACGCCGAAACCGTCTTCGATCGCGTTCCCGATCACCCGCTTATCCACACACCGGAGTTTCATGGTAGCGTCTCCTGCCATGTACAGTTCGGGCACTTTGCCGTACAGCTGGTCGTACAGCTTCGGACGGCCTTTGTAGCCGCGGCATACCAGGATATTGTCGCAGCTGACCGGTGTGAGCTCGTGGGTTTTGATATCTTCCAGGATCACGCCCTGGCCGGTAATTTCCTTCAGGTTTTTGCCCAGGAGCATTTTGATTCTATCTCCCTGCCGGCGGATCAGGATGTTCAGGCGCTGCTGTCCGGGGGAGCTGTTGTCGTCTCCCAGCTCCATGATGCCCATCATGCCTGTGCCCCGCCGGGAGGAGAGGATCACTTGTCTGCCCTGCAGGGCCAGACTGTAGGCGGTCTCCAAATTCATAAAGCAGCCGCCTACAATCAGGACGGTTTCTCCCAGCTGAATGGTTTCGGCCTGAGAGGCATATTCATGGAGGGTCATAACATGGGGATTGGTTTCGGTGCCCTTTACTCTGCAGGGCAGAGGCTGGGCGCCGGTGGCCAGAATCACGGCGTCATAGCCGCCGGCCAGAATCTTTTCAGCGTCAGCCTCTTCTTCTATGACCGTGATCTTCTGCTTTTTGATCTGAGTCTGATAATATTGGATCAGCAGGCGGATATCACCTTTCAGCTTCGGGTCGAAGGATGCCTCATGCATGGTGCCGCCCAGGCTGCGTTTTTCATACATTGTGACCTGATGGCCGCGCCGTGTAAGGACCAGAGCAGCTTCCATGCCGGCAGGACCTCCGCCGACGATGCAGACCTTTTTCACCCGGTCAATGGGATTATCCTCCCGCAGGCCGCCCATATTGCAGCGGGGATTGACGGAGCAGCGCAGCCCCACTGCCGCGTTGAATTTTTCGATGGTGCCCACGCAGCCCATACAGCAGCGGATGCAGGGCGTGATATCCTCGGGGCGGTTTTCTTTCACTTTTTTGGCGTAGTAAGGGTCGGCCAGAACCGGACGGCCGATGCCGATGAAATCACAGACACCCTCTGCCAGGGCTTTTTCTGCCAGGTCAGGGGTGGAAAATCCGCCGTCCAGGATAATCGGGGTTTTGATGCCTGCCTCTTTGAAAGCCCTGGCGGTGGGCATATAATCGCCCCGCGGGTCGTACTGGAAATTGATGGTGCGGACATTGTTGTTGGAGCCGGCTACCAGGTGGAAGGCAGCCGGTTTTAATGTCTCCAGAATCTGAGCCTGCCGGATGCTTTCCTCTACGGTCAGTCCTGCTTCTCCGTCATATTCATCTCCGCAGATTCTGGCGATGATCGGATAATGTTTGCCGCATCTGCGCTGACAGGCTTCGATGATTTCTTTAAAAAAGCGCACCCGGTTTTCCGGGGAACCGCCATATTCATCGGTGCGTTTATTGTAGGCGGGAGAGCAGAACATGTTAATCAGGTGGCCGATAGCGCCGTGGATTTCCACTGCGTCATAGCCGGCCATCTTTGCCCGCCAGGCGGCGGAGGCAAAATTCTCCACACATTCTCTGATTTCTGCTTTGCTCATCCCCCGGATGGGAAACGGCATAATACCGCCCTGGAGCTCAACCATGGTGGAAGGCCCCAGAGATTCCTTTTTGTCCGCAAGGGAGAGCTGATGGCCGATATGGCAGAGCTGGAGCACTGCCCTGACGCCATAATCGTGCATGATGGAAACCAGCCGGGCATGGCCGGTGATGTGGGAATTGTCTGTCATGCGCATCAGGTTGTCCTCCCCGATGCTGAGATCGTCATCGATGGCAGTACATTCCACGATAATCATGCTCATGCCGCCCCGGGCGCAGTCCCGGTAGAACTGCATTCCCCGCTCTGTGACATAACCGTCCACGCCGCCGTTCAGCGATCCCATAGGCGCCATGATGATACGGCTGGATAATTCCAGAGGGCCCATTTTCCCGGGCCGGGTCAGCAGCGGGAACATATTTTTATTTTCCATAAGAACTTTTCCTCCTGTATTCCTGCCATCCAATTTTATTATAAAATAATTGAAGAAAAAGTCAACAACAAATGGAAATTAATTGAATATTATTTCGGCGTTATTGCCGGTCAGATGTATAAACGGAGATGATTTAATAGGTTTCGAATTTCTTTTCGAAGTCTGTCATGTCGTCGTAGCGGGTGAGGGTGGCCAGTATTTCTTCGATCAGCTGCTTTTTGCAGGTGTAGCTCAGGCTTCCCAGCTGATAAAAAGGGGCTTCCATCAGCTTCAGCATAAATCCCGGGTCCCAGTTCAGATTTTTGTTGAATTTATCAATAACCTGAGCTGTTCTGGTGGGGTTGCGCCGGGCGAATTCCCGGAAAAGTTCATTGACAGGATCCAGCAGAGGATCCTCCACTGTGCTGTTCAGGGATGAGAGAACATTGCTGGGGCTGGTATTGGCGTGAATATAGTAATCCGATGAGAGCAGATGAACAAAGCCGGTCAGTGAGGTGATGCCCAGCTCGTCCATGAAGCCTGCGGAGGCGCGCAGTACCTGGGCGGCGGTTTCGCTGGGCATTTTCCCCTGGATTTCCGGGAAAAGAGCCAGGCGGAACAGGTTAAAGACAATAACCTGAATCATATAGTAAGTCGTCTGGAGGCTGTTTCCCTCAATGATGTCCCGGACAGCCTGGGGGTCTGCCGAAACCCGGACCAGAAGTCTGGTGGACCCGTTGTGCTCCATGGCCACATATTCATTGGGGGGAAAAGAATCATCCATTTCCGAGTCAATATTGCTGTTCATCAGCTGGATCAGCTGGGGGATGGCAATGTGATTCTGCTCCATCAGTCTTCGAATCTGACCGGTATTTTGCTCAGTCAGGCGGACGGGACGCTCGATGACATCGTACTGGATCAGCCAGAGCTGATCGAAGATATAATCGGGCTCCAGAAACCCGTTCAGACATTTGACCGCGTCCGGCAGGACTTTTTCATAGAAATCTCCGCCGCCGGTGATAATGGTCAGAATCCTGGTCAGGTCTTCCTCTCTGATATTTTTCACATCTCCGCTTTCCAGCTTGGAAATATAGGAATTGCTCTTGCCGATCCTGTCAGCCAGTTCCTTGGACGGGATTTTGTTCTGCGTCCGCAGGGTTTTGATCAGAAGGGCAAGCTCAGATGTTATATAAAATTTCATATCTCCTCCGTAAATGATACCATGCTGTTGATGACAGCGGTACATAGTTTCTCATTATTATACAAAAATATTCCACAATTTTCAATATATTTATACAAAATAGATGAATGATACTTGACAATGGAAAATAATTGAATTAACATTAAAAATAACCAGATAAAATGGAGAGATGGAAATTTATTGATTAGAAAAGTAAAAACTTGCCATCCGCTGGTCAGTAATGTTTCCAGATCCCCAGATATCCTGCGGCATAAGCCGCGGGAACAGGGATGAGGCGTCTGTGGCAGGGCAGGGCGGCGCGGCCTGCTTCTGCCCGGATGTGCCGTTCGAGAATGAGGAAAAGGATGATGTGGGGGTGAATACATAATGGTGAACATATATAAGCATCCGCTGGATATTATGGCGGACGCCTTTAAAAGGGCTTTTCTGGAAAATGGTTTTCAGATATATGATGATGGGGAGACTGCTGAACTGGTGGAGCAGGAACAGTCTGCGGAGCCTTTTGCCGTGTCAGAAGATTTTCGGGCGGAACCGGTTTTGCTGGAAGGAGGTTATACCCTGCGGACGGAACAGCTGACAGCCCATCTGGCGAAAATGCGGGGTCCTCTGCCGGTGAAAAAGCTGTGCTGCGGCGTGATTTACGACAGGAAAGATGGGAGGCAGCCGGCCCGGCTGCGGCTGGAGGGAGTTTACGCTGACCGTAATGTATCAGTTCGGGACTGGCAGAGATTCTGGAACCGGATCATGGCCGCAGTCTATGGCGTCTGTGCCGGCTGCCGGCTGGAAGCGTCCGGCGCCGGCTGCTATGAGCTGATCGCGGAACGGGAAGGGGCAGAGGCTGCGGCTATCGGCTGTACCGGCCCCGGCTCCTGGCTGACCAGGGCCCTGCTGGATACAGACAGTGACGGAATCTGTACATGGGTGTTCCGGCTGGATATGGACAGGGCAGCGATGAACCTCTTTGGACTCAGAGAACGGTCAGAGCTGTACAGCAGCTGCCTGTCTGCCCTGCGGCGGCAGGAAGATATCAGCTGCCGTGTGGGAGAAAGCTATCAGAACCGGCTGGAGGATCTGATGCGGAAGATGGGATATGTGAGATTTCATGGAATGAAGCTGTACCCCGAGGATATCTATAAAAAGATGAATATGATTCAGGAGGCCTGGGACACCAATAACCGGGGCGTCCGTCTGGCAGAGCCGCTGAACGGGAATACCGGATTGCCCACAGTGCTGACACCGGCTCTGGAGCAGGCACTGTCGGAATGCTATGGCGCCGGGGAGAAATCAGTAAAGATTTTTGATATCGCCCACATTTTCCTGCCAGACGCCGCCGGAGGGCCGCCGGCAGAAAAGCTGGCGCTGACAGCAGGGGTCTATGGGCCGGAGACGGATTCGGTATCTTTTAAAGGGGAGATCGGAGAGATTCTGGATCAGGCAGGTTTCCGCAATCATTTTTTTATTCCCACAAGCCTGGCGATCGCCTATGATACCAGCGACACCTGGCTGATTCTGGATGAAAAAATGCGGTATATGGAAGGAAACTTCGGCGGCATCAGCCCGATCGCCGAGAAAAATTACGGAATCGGCGTTCACTGCTACATGGCCAATCTGGAGATCAGGCCCCTGGAAGCGAAGCATGATGAGGAATATGCCTTTACGCCGCCGGAATTGCTATAGCCCCTCCGGGGGATGCACACGATTTTTGCAGGGAAATATCTGCGCTTTGCGCAGCAAAAATCGGCGCCAGAAACGTCATAATAAAAATTATTATGACGTTTCCTATAAAATGGAATCAATATAAATGTATTTAACAAAAAAATATAAGATGGACGAGGAGGAGATTGTATGGCAAAACATCTGGAAGGAAAAGTTGTGATTGTGACAGGATCAGGGCAGGGGATCGGCAGAGGCATCGCTGTCGGCCTGGCCAGGGAAGGGGCGAAGGTGCTGACCAATAACCGGATGCCGAAGGGGTATAGCGCCTCTCAGTTCCGCCGGGAGGATATGCCGGAGGAGGACTGGAAAGAACTGTGCAGATTAAAAGGCGATGCGGAAATGACTGCGGAAATTATCAGCAGTGAGGGCGGTGAGGCCATGCCTTTTTACGGCGACTGCTCTGACTGGGGAACCGCGGAAAAAATGGTCCGGGCCGCAGTGGAGAAATGGGGCAGGATCGATATCATTGTCAACAATGCTGCCGGCACCGGCACCGGATCAGTGGAGGCTATGACAGAGGAAAACTGGGATCATTTTAACACTGGCAGGACAAAGGCGGCCATCGCCCTGATGCATTTTGCCTTTCCCTATATGAAGGCCCAGGGGTACGGCAGGATCGTCAATATCGCCAGCGACGCCTGGGTAGGCCTGGCCGGAAATTCCGGCTATTCCTGCTCGACTGCCGGCATGGTGGGCCTGACATACGCCGCGGCCAAGGAACTGGATCAGTTTGGTATCACGGTGAATTGTCTCTGCCCCCAGGGCGCTTCCCCGGCTCACGCGGTGGAATACAATAAACTGATCCGGGAGATCACAGCGGCAGGCCATGCGCCGGATGAGAAGGTGCTGAAGATGGTGGAGGCGGATCACGGGGATCCGGCCAATCTGGCCCCCTTTATCACCGTCCTCTGCGAGGAGGAGGGTGATTATATCAACGGCTCCATCTTCTCCGTGACCTCAGCGGGAAAGGTGCGGATGTACAGCTATCCGGAGTGCGGCCCGATGCTTTATAACAATGGGGAGCCCTGGGATGTGGACGTGCTGCGGACGAAGGTAAAGGAGGAGCTGACCGGGCCGGATTATAAGGCGCCGGGGAAGGCTTATGGATGGAGCTGATTATTTTCCAGAGACAGACAGCGGCAGCGGTAAGGAGGGAGATCCAGGATGCCACGTTCCACAGCGGCAGGCCGGTGTAGCTGACGGAGACATCTCCCGCAGTGCCGGGCTGCAGCCAAAGGCGGACTGTGTTTTGCTCACCCCGCTCTGCGGATGTTTTTTCGCCGTTGATTTTCACACTGTACCCCGGATAATACAGGAGGGGAACCTCCGCGTAGACAGGCACCGTCTCTGACGACTGATAGGAAAAGGACAGATTGCTTCCCTCTTTATGGTAGTTGGTGATTTCCACAGCTCTGCCGCCGCCGTTCTCTGCCGGCTGAAGGGTGACATGACCGGCCCGTTCCGGCAGCCGGCTGATGTCAGTGCCTTCGTACAGGTATTCTCCATTGGCAATCATGCCGGGGGCAACGGTTTCTGTCTGCATAATCAGCACATGCTCTCCGTTATTTCCGTTCAGGTAATAGGCGGCTGTCAGGACAGCCACAAAGGTGACCAGGAAGGAAACATGATATCTGACCTGCTGATAATCCTTCGCGATCAGCCAGATGCCTGCGGCGCCGGAAAAAGACAGAAACAGCAGGGCAAAAGGGAAGAGGCGCCATGGAAACTGGATGTAGCTGACAATGACGCTGATGATCTGAATTTCCGCCAGGAATTTCCACGGCATCAGCCGGCTCATCAGAAAAACGGCAGCGGCGCCCCAGGCAGCCAGGTGAAGGGCAGTCCGCCGGTTTCTCTCACCGGCGGGAGACCGCTTCATCCCTCTCCACAGCAGGGGGAGAACCAGCAGGATGTTGGCACAGATCAGCGCAGGCCCCAGGGTGGCGGGTACCACATTGGAGAGGGCAGCGCCTTCTTTCATGGTATAAAAGCCGATTTCCATAAAAACCTTGGTGAGCAGCGCCAGGGGTACGGTAAATTCTGTAAACCGGAAGCTCAGCTCCTGCAGGGCGATGGGTTCCGTCATCATGTACAGGAAGGGGACGGCAAACCACAGGTTCAGCAGAACTGTGAAAAGGATTGCCTTACCGGCAGCCAGAATGCGTTTCTTTTTGAAATAGGGCTACCGCAATCCCACTGGCTTTAGACGGTGGGTTAAGGTAGCCAAAAGTGGTGGCTTGTGCTATGCTTACGTT
>CAJFOT010000074.1 GCA_904397815.1 Candidatus Paralachnospira sangeri | reverse complement strand
TATGCAGGAAAACGTAACAAAAGAAAACCCCTAACCCCTCATGATTGAGGGGCAGGGGAGTTGAATAGGCGAAGCCTATTTTTTATTTAACAGAAAACTTTTATGGGAATTTTAGAGATCGTCCTGTTTGTCGAAAAGTTTTTGAATTCCTGTCCGGATTTTGACAAAATACGCACGCTGCCCCGGATATAATGGGAAACTGTCAGGAAATAACTGGAAAGTATATCTGTCAGGGGGAGCAACAGGATGAATGAGAAAAAAGAAGCCGGAAAAAAGAAACTGGAGTGGTGGATTTTCCGGTGTGCGGTGATTGTGTTTACATGTGTGTTTTTGTACAGTTTTCTTACCGGGAGTCCTGCGCTGCAGCAGGCTGCCGGCGTACTTCTTTATTTTGCTGTGGTTTTGGCCGGCAGCCGCTGGGGCGGTGGCACCGGCGCGCTGACGGGAATGGTATGCGGTGTAATCCAGGCGCTGCGAGGACAGGATCTGGCTCTGTTGGGGCTTAGCTGCGTGATCGGCGCTTTTGCCGGTTTGTTTAATCGGCTGGGAAAGGCAGGTACAATGGCAGGGAGCCTGGCTGCCGCTGCAGGCATCAGCGCTTTGAGCGGCGGCGGTCTGTATGATAAGTTTGTGGGGGAGTTTCTGTTTGCCCTGGCGGTATTTGCGATACTGCCAAAGGAGCTGACCAGGCGGGCTGCAAAGGAAAAAACAGCGGAGGATGCAGGCAATATCTCAGGGGGCGATAGTGTGTCAGCCAAAAGGCTGCTGCGGCTGTCAGAGTCTTTTGAGAAGCTGGCTCAGGCGCTGGGACATGCCCAGGGGGATATCCGGGAAGGTCAGGCTGCTGACTGTATGGCTGCCTGTACGGTTTCGGAGGTTCCTGCAGAAGGGATGGAATGGAGAAACCGGTATTATGAGAGCCAGGAGGCTATCGGTGCCCAGCTGCACGAAATGGGGGAGATGATCGCCCAGGTAGCGGGAGAAATCTCAGGCGTAAAGGATGTAACAGGCCGGCTGGAGCAGCCGGTGCGCAGGCTGTTTGCGAAGCAGAAGCTGAATCTCAGCCATATGCAGGTGCTGGAGTATGAGAACGGGAGACAGGAGGCTTATCTGACCCTGTCTTCGAAGAAGGGAAAATATCTGACTGCGAAGGAAATTTCTGAGCTGATGGCCAAAGGAACCCGGCGCAGATGGCATCCTTCGGCGGACGGGCGGTCAGTGGTGGCGGGAGAACCGGTGATGGTGAAGCTGGAAGAAGAGACGAATTATCGGATGCTCAGCGGCGTGGCCAGGAAGGTAAAGGCGGATGAGGCGATTTCAGGGGACACATTTTCTTTCTCGGCGCTTCCCATGGGGAAAATGATGCTCTGTCTGTCAGATGGAATGGGTTCAGGGGAGAGCGCTTTTGCGGAGAGCGAGATGGTTACTGACCTGGCAGAACAGCTGCTGGAGGCAGGCTTCTCTATTCCAACGACAGTAAAGATTATTAACTCGGTATTGCTGATGTGCCGGGAGGAGCAGCACCCTACCACTCTGGATCTGTGTGTGGCGGATCTGTATACAGGCCAGTGTGAGATATTGAAGCAGGGTGCATGCCCTACTTTCATCAGAAGGGGGAACCAGGTAGAGGTGATTGACACGCCTATGCTTCCCGCCGGGATGCTCAGCGGCATAGATTTGGAAACCACGGCTTTTCAGCTGGAGGATGGGGATATGGTGGTGATGGCCACTGATGGTGTTTTGGATGGGATGGAAGGGGAAGATAAGGAGGAATCCTTCCGGGGGCTTCTGGCATCCTGTTCTGCCCAGAATCCTAAAGAACTGGCAGAGCAGCTTCTGAGTTCTGCTCTCCGGGATCGTGATGCCAGAGATGATATGACAGTGCTGACTGCGGGTATATGGAAAAAATAAGACGTACATGAGATCGGAAGAACGAATGATAGAACATGAAGAAGTAAACAGCGGCGGCCCTCAGACTGGCCGCCGGCTGGAGGAAAAAGTGAAAGCATATATTCTGGAAAAAGGAATGATCCGGGAGGGAGATCACGTGGTCGCAGGGGTATCAGGAGGCGCGGATTCGGTCTGTCTCCTTCTTTTGCTGTGCCGGTTCCGTTCCCTGTGGAATCTGACGGTTACGGCGGTGCATGTTCACCATGGGATCAGAGGGGAGAACGCAGACCGGGATGCCAGGTATACACAGGAACTGTGCCGGCGGCTGGGTGTGCCCTGCCGGGTATACCGGGAGGATGTGCCGGCTTTGGCTGCCGGTCAGAAGATTTCTGTGGAAGAAGCGGGACGGATAGCCAGATATCGAATTTTCCGCCAGGTGATGGATGAAGAGCAGGCCGCGGCAGTGGCGGTGGCTCATCACCGGGACGACAGTGCAGAGACCTTTCTCTGGAATCTGATCAGGGGCAGCGGCCTTACCGGGCTGTCGGGGATAGAACCGGTGAAAGATGGCGTGATCAGGCCTCTCCTGTGCTGCGGACGAAAGGAAATCCTCGGGTACCTGGCAGAATGTCAGGTGGGTTATTGCCGGGATGAGACAAATGACCAGATCCGGTATACCAGAAACAGGATCAGGCATTGTGTTCTTCCGGCGCTGGAGGAGATGAACAGCGGCGCCTCCGGACATATTCTGGCTGCTGCAGAGATCATCGGCGAGGCCTGCCGGTGGGTGGAAGAGGAAGTGGAAAATCTTCTGGAGCGATACGGACAGAAAGAGGGGAATGCGGTTGCCCTGCCGGTTCAGATGTTAGAGGAGCAGCGGCCGTTCCTGCGGATGCAGCTGTATCTGTCTGCGCTGAGGCGGGCGGGCTGTTCTGTGCGGGATGTGGGCAGACGTCACCTGGAGCTGGCGGACGGGCTGCTGGAAGCTGCCCATGGAGCGGCGGTGCAGCTGCCGGGCGGCGCCAGAATTTTCCGCCGTTATGATTCCCTGGTTTTATCCGGGGCTCAAGAAGGGGAAAAAACGGATTTTTTCTGCGCGGTGGAAACCTGTCCGTTCCGCTGTTCTGTGCCTGATAGTATCCGCCCCGGCGGGGTGATGGAATTTCAGCTGATTGAGAGGACTCCATCTTTGGAGTTTGAAAAAAATCAGGAAAAGATGTATACGAAATGGTTCGATTATGATAAAATAAAAGATAGACTGTCTGTCAGAACCAGGAAGCCTGGAGACTATCTCGAGCTGATGCCTGGCGGTAAGAGAAAGACAGTAAAATCATTTATGATTGACCAAAAAATCCCCTGTGAATACCGGGATCAGATTCTGCTGGTGGCAGACGGCAGCCATGTTCTGTGGATTGTCGGTTTTCGGACCAGTGAAGGCTGCAGGGTTACAGAGGATACAAAATATATACTCCAGATTAAGATGATAAGGGAAGGAACACAGGAATGAGTGAGAAAATACGGGTGCTTTTGTCAGAGGAAGAAGTAGACCGGAGAATCGGCGAGATTGGAAAACAGATCAGTGAGGATTACGCGGGAAAGAGCGTGCACATGATATGTATTTTAAAGGGAGGCGTCTGTTTTACCTGTGAGCTGGCCAAACGGATTACGGTACCGGTCTCGTTTGATTTTATGTCGGTGTCCAGTTATGGTTCAGGGACGGAGTCCAGCGGCATTGTGAAGATTATAAAGGATCTGGATGAGCCTCTGGAGGGAAAAGATGTCCTGATTGTGGAGGATATCATTGATTCCGGCCGTACGCTGGCCTATCTGGTGGAGGTGCTGAAGCAGAGAAAGCCTGCCAGCATCAAAATCTGCACCCTTTTGGATAAACCCTCCCGGCGGGTGAAAAAGGAAGTCCGGGTGGATTATACATGCTTCTCCATACCCGATGAGTTTGTGGTGGGCTACGGTCTGGATTACGATCAGAAGTACCGGAATCTCCCCTATATAGGCGTGGTAGAGTTTGACGATTAACGAAAACAGGAGGTTTACAGTTGAAAATTCAGAGAGGATTCAGTTTTTACCTCGGTATTATACTTTTGGTATTGCTGTTTATGTCCTTTGCCAGACAAAGCTTTATGCTGGGAGAGATGTGCAGCTACAATGAGTACGTGGAAACTGTGGAGAGCGGGGAGGTAGTGTCAGCTACCGTTACGCCCAACGCAGAGACGCCTACCGGCAGGATTTCCATTACTACGGCGGACGGGGAAGAAAAACAGCTGTATGTGACAGATGTCAATGAAGAGTTTCAGCGGCTGGAGGATGCAGGCGTCGGGACGATTAATATCAACAATGTCCAGAAGGATAACCTGTTTCTGGTCGTGGTGCTGCCCATACTGGCAGGAATGGTGATTATCGCTATCTTTATCGTCATGCTGAATAATCAGGCCATGCAGGGCGGCAGCGGAAACAAGATGATGAACTTCGGCAAGAGCCGGGCCAAGATGGCGGACGGCTCCCTGCGGATCACTTTTAAAGATGTGGCCGGTTTGAAAGAAGAAAAGGAAGATCTGGAGGAAATCGTAGATTTTCTGAAAAACCCGGAGAAATTTATTAAAGTAGGAGCCAGAATCCCCAAGGGCGTCCTTCTGGTAGGCCCGCCGGGAACCGGCAAGACCCTGCTGGCAAAAGCGGTGGCGGGGGAGGCGGGTGTGCCTTTCTTCAGCATTTCCGGTTCAGACTTTGTAGAAATGTTTGTCGGCGTGGGAGCTTCCCGGGTCAGAGATTTATTTGAGGACGCAAAAAAGAACGCGCCCTGTATCGTATTTATCGACGAGATTGACGCTGTGGCCAGAAGAAGAGGCGCCGGCATGGGCGGCGGCCATGATGAGAGGGAGCAGACTCTGAATCAGCTGCTGGTAGAGATGGATGGCTTTGGTGTCAATGAAGGCATTATCGTCCTGGCAGCGACCAACAGAGTGGATATCCTGGATCCCGCCATCCTGCGGCCGGGCCGTTTTGACCGGAAGGTGGGCGTGGGACGCCCTGATGTAAAGGGAAGGCAGGAAATCCTTCAGGTTCATGCGGCGAAAAAACCTCTTTCTGACGATGTGGATCTTCATAAGGTGGCTCTGTCAACCTCTGGATTTACCGGGGCGGACCTGGAGAATCTGATGAATGAGGCCGCGATTCTGGCTGCAAAGGAGAACCGGGGCGTGATCCGTCAGGAGGATATCAACCGTTCCTTTATCAAAGTGGGAATCGGTGCTGAGAAAAAAAGCCGTGTGGTTACGGAAAAGGAGAAACGGATCACGGCCTATCATGAATCCGGCCATGCGATTCTTTTTCATATACTGCCGGATGTGGGGCCGGTTCATACCGTGTCCATTATCCCTACCGGCATGAGTGCGGCTGGCTACACTATGCCTCAGCCGGAACAGGATGAAATGTTCCTGACCAGAGGCAAAATGATTCAGGATATTATGGTCAGCCTGGGAGGGCGGATCGCGGAGGAACTGGTGTTTGACGATATCACGACAGGCGCGTCCCAGGATATCAAGCAGGCGACTTCCATAGCCAGATCGATGGTGACCAAGTATGGAATGTCAGAACGGGTGGGAATGATTCATTACGGAGATGACGATGATGAGGTTTTCATCGGACGGGATCTGGCCCATACCAGGAGCTATGGCGAGTCGGTGGCTTCTGTCATCGATGAGGAAATCAAAAGGATTATTGATGAATGCTATCAGAAGGCGAAGGAACTGATTATTGCCCACCGGAATGTTCTGGACGCTTCTGCCCGGCTGCTGATGGAAAAGGAAAAGATCAACAGAGAAGAGTTTGAAGCCCTTTTTGCTCAGACAGAGAACAGCGAGGAGGAAGCAGGCCGGACCCCGGTGAATCTGACAAAATAATGTTTCGCGAATATCCGTTTCCAGACGGACGAAAACTGTGTGATTTTGGAGGGTGACAAAAAGTCTGCCTGACGCAGGCGCGTTGTCATGAAAAAAAGAGATAGGGAAGCATTTTTAGATAAATATTGATTGGGTAAAATGTATAAAAAGAAATGAAGATGTGTTTTCATTTTGTGAACACTGAAATGGGTTCTGATGCTATAATAAATATCGTAAATCCCCCCAATACATTATTTAATTTTTGCTACACCCCATAAGAAATGAAATACCTTCTCCTAAAAAGGACAGCGATCGGAATGGCTGTCCTTTTTACATTATCAAATAGACAGGCGGTGAGCTTTATGAATAAGCGCGCACTTTTTTCCGATGAAAGTTCAGAATACAGGATTCCGCAGGAACCGGATATTAATCATCCGGTAACGATACGGTTTCGTGCGGCGGCAGAGGATGTGGATTATGTTTATCTGATCCACAATGGTATTCGTCTGGAGATGGAAAAGACTTTTTCCTATGGGCTTTTTGATTACTATTCTCTGATTATACCGCTGCGTGAGGACCGGTATTACTATTATTTTGAGATTATAAAAGGAGATGAAGTCTGTTATTACAGCAAGCTGGGCGTAACGGATCAGGTTCATCTGGAACGCCAGTTCTGGATTCTGCCGGGTATGAAGGTGCCTGACTGGGCCAAGGGTGCTGTGTTTTACCAGATTTTTACGGACCGCTTCTGCAACGGAGACGCTGAGAACGATGTGGTTGACGATGAGTATGCTTACATCGAGGGACATCATGTAAAGAAAATAAAGGACTGGTATCAGCCGCCATCAGCCATGGATGTGAGAAATTTCTACGGCGGCGATCTGCAGGGAGTGATGGATAAGCTGGACTATCTGCAGCAGCTGGGCGTAGAGGCCATTTACCTGAATCCTATTTTTGTCTCCCCTTCCAATCACAAATATGACACTCAGGATTACGACAATGTAGACCCCCATCTGGGACGGATCGTGGAGGACTGTGACGGGGTGCTTCCGGAAGATGACCAGGTGCGGGACAACAGGCATTCCGCCAAATATATCCGCCGTGTGACCAATCAGAAAAATCTGGAGGCCAGCAATGAACTTTTCCGTCAGCTGGCACAAGAAATTCACAGCAGAGGCATGTATCTGATTCTGGACGGTGTGTTCAATCACTGCGGTTCTTTTAATAAATGGATGGACCGTGAGAGGATCTATGAAGGGCAGGAAGGGTATGCGCCCGGCGCTTATGTATCGGCAGACAGCCCCTACAGGTCATTTTTTAAATTTTATAAGGATCAGTGGCCGTATAATGATTTCTACGAAGGCTGGTGGAACCATGATACGCTGCCAAAGCTGAATTATGAGGAGTCGCCGGAGCTGAAGGAGTATATTATGGGCATCGCCAGGAAATGGGTGTCTGCCCCCTATCATGTGGATGGCTGGCGTCTGGATGTAGCCGCTGATCTGGGACGCAGTGAGGAATATAATCACAGATTCTGGAAGGAGTTCCGCAGTCATGTCAAGCAGGCCAACAGCGATGCGCTGATTATGGCAGAGCATTATGGAAATGCGGCTTCCTGGCTGATGGGCGATGAGTGGGACACTGTGATGAATTATGATGCGTTTATGGAGCCGGTGTCCTGGTTCCTTACCGGGATGGAGAAGCACAGTGACCGTTTCGACGAGGGACTGCTGAATAATGCTGACGCTTTCTTTCAGGCGATGATCTGGAATATGAGCGCCTTTCATCAGTCGTCGCTGCTGACTGCCATGAATGAACTGTCGAACCACGATCATTCCCGGTTTCTGACCAGAACGAACCGGAAGGTAGGCAGACTGGGACAGCTGACGCCGGAAGATGCGGAGAAGGGTATCAATCTGGGAGTTTTCCGGGAAGCTGTGATGATTCAGATGACCTGGCCCGGAGCGCCGACGGTTTATTATGGTGATGAGGCGGGGCTGTGCGGCTTCACAGACCCGGACAACAGGAGGACTTATCCCTGGGGCAGAGAGGACCAGGAACTGATTGAGTTTCACCGTAATCTCATCGACATCCACAAAAAAAATGAGGCCCTGCGCACTGGTTCCTGGAAAGCGCTGGTGGCAGAATACGGGATTATCGCCTACGGCAGATTTATCGGTGAAAATATTCTGGTAACAGTGGTGAATAATAATGATGAAGAAAAGGTGGTTCAGATCCCTGTGTGGGAAGTGGGCGTTGAGGATGGCAGTGAGATGGAGCGGCTGATGCTTACCAGTGAGCAGGGATATAATATCGGAAGAATCCATTTTGAAGCCAGCGAGGGTATGATTCAGATCCAGATGGGACCCTTCAGCAGCGTACTGCTGCGCAAATGTGACCAAATGTGACCAGCTGAGAAAATAATGCTTGTGTTTTCAGCAAAACTGTGATATATATTAACTGGCCGGCAGTATCGGCTGCCGGCTGTGTTTGCGGATGGATTCCCGAGTGGCCAAAGGGGACAGACTGTAAATCTGCTGCAAATTGCTTCGGTGGTTCGAATCCACCTCCATCCATTTC
>CAJFOT010000073.1 GCA_904397815.1 Candidatus Paralachnospira sangeri | reverse complement strand
TGGGCTAAACTATTATTGTCCATTTTGGACCTCCTGTGCTTATATTTGTGGTTTGCAGACCCACTTTTATTCTAGCACAGGAGTACTTTAATCTAAAGATATTCCCTCCCCCTGCATAGCAGGGGGTTTATTTTTACTGTGACACAAAAACAATCGGGGAATCTCCCCCAGGAGCTTCCCCGATCTGCTTATCCCGGGCGGCCGATACACAGGACCGCCGGATAAAAATATATTCTCTTTACTGTTGTGCGCCGTCTGTCGGCTGGGTTTCAGCCGGCTGTGTCTCTGTCGGCTGTGTCTCTGTCGGCTGTGTCTCGGCAGACTGGGTTGTCTCACCGGTGGACTGACTGCCGTCTGTCGGCTGACTTCCATCAGCAGGCTGACTGCCATCTGTTGCCTGACTTTCGTCTGTCGGCTGGGTCTCCTCCTGTCCCGCTGTTCCGATCACCCATTCTTCCTGAGCCATCTGATATTTATCGGTATGCAGCACTGTCCGTTCTGTTTCAACGCCATTCACTGTTACCACCTTTGTAAGTGTTGCCACCACCCTGGGGTATGCACTCTGAGTTTTTACAGAATATCCTACCGGCTGGCTGGGATCTTCTATATAGGTGACTTCTGTCGGATAGGTTTCCTCAAGAGTCGTGGGAATAAATTCAACCTCCCTCTCCGGGTTCTCATCATATCCGTAAATGGTAAATGTACATCTGCCGCCGCTGGCGCTGGCCTCAATATACACAGGATAGTCAAACCCATTTTTCAGTTTCAGATCTGTGTTTGGATTGGCATAGTCATCACCGGCATATATGGTCGCATCCATGGAATACGGCACATAATTGACGATTTTGGTATGGTTCCGCCGCTCCACCACATCCAGTTCCGAATAAAGGCTGGCACAATACAAGGTAGTGGCTGTCTGGCAGATTCCCGCGCCGATCATATCCTCTGTTCTGGTTCCCACATACCCTTCAGCGGAAGAATATCCGCCTTCAATGGTCCGCGGCCCCATCAGTGTAGATACGGAAATGGTTTCCCCGGGGTAAATCAGGACCCCATTCAGCCGGCTGGTAGACAGTTCCAGACTTTTGGTACGGCCTACATTTCCGGAGTTATAGGTAGTCGTATAACTGCCCAGCACATCCTGTACCATTTCCAGCTCTGAAGCATCATGTTCGGGTTCTGTCACCTCACATACCGCTTCCACTTTAAGGTTCCGGTAGTTTTCCGCATTCTGCACCGCCTCCTTGACAGCGGTCTGTGTCTCCTCCACATTCACCAGAATACCGGAAGCGCCCTCTGTAATCTGGAATTTGCCGTTTACCCGCTCCAGAGAAGGCTCTACTACCTCCTGGTCAAAAGCAGAGACTTCTTCTTCGATGAAATCACTCAGCTTCTGATCATCCAGTGTCAGTTCCATATCATAAATATGGTTTTCATGCTGGAGCGCTGTCAGATCCTTGTACCGTTTGATAATATTGCCGGTTTTTCCAAGTGTGACTGCTTCCTCTGCTGTGTCACGGTTTGTCCACTGCAGACCCAGCTCGGCCAGCGTCACAGATACGGATTCTCCATTGGCTTCAATCTCTATCTCTTCCTGTTCGATGTCTGCCACATACTCATCGACGGCTTCTTTTGCTTCTTCTTCCGTCATTCCGCTGACATCAATATCTCCTATGTAGACGCCGTCTGCTATTACGCTGTCCTTAGCCGATACCGCTCCCTCTGCCCTGGACGGGACGCCGGGAAGCATAGCTGCCATGAGACCTGCCGCAACCACAGAAAATAAAGTGGTCTTGATCTTCATAAATAAAACCTCCTCGTCCGACTCTCAGACTTTGTTATAGCATAACATATTTTTGCCGTCAATGTTTTTACGTTTTTGTTACAATTATTAAATGTTTGAAATCTCTGTTTATTTTCCCGGATTCCGCCTGTCCTTTTGTTATTCCCCATCATCTGTCCGATGCTTTTTCCGCCATCTGACACATTCCGTCAGAAGCCATTCGATCTGCCCGTTAACGGACCGGAAATCATCTTCCGCCCATGCTGCCAGTTCATTCCACAGAGAAGCGGAAAGGCGCAGGGGAACCTGCTTTTTTCCTTTTTCCTTATCTCCTGCTTTCTTTTCCATTTCCGCTTCTCACCCCTTCATCATTAATAAAGCGACCCGCTGTTCACCACAGGCTGGGCATCCTTATTGCCGCAGAGCACCACCATCAGGTTGCTGACCATAGCCGCTTTCCGCTCTTCATCCAGTTCCACCACTTCATGCTCATTTAATTTGTTAATCGCCATCTCCACCATGCTGACAGCCCCTTCCACGATCTTCTGGCGGGCCGCGATGATGGCCGCGGCCTGCTGCCGCTGAAGCATGGCAGCCGCAATTTCAGGTGCATAGGACAGATGAGTAATTTTCACTTCCAGAACCTCAATCCCGGCAATTTCCACCCGGTCCTGAAGTTCCTCTTTCATTTTTTCTGCCACTTCCTGACTGCTGCCCCGCAGGCTTTTCTCATCGACACTGTCATCATCCACATCGTCATAGGGATACGTTCTGGCCACATTCCGGATAATGGAATCGCACTGGATAGACAGGTAAGACTTATAATTTTCCACATGGAACACTGCCTTCGTCGGGTTCACCACCCGCCAGATCACCACTGCTCCGATGATAATGGGATTGCCCAGTTCGTCGTTTACCTTCTGTTTTTCATTGTCCAGGGTCATAGTTTTCAGTGATACCTTTTTTCCCAGGCTGCCTGCAGAGTAAGACACCTTTCCCGTAGACACGGACACAGTAGACTTAGAAGTCGGATTTACTCCTGTGCTGAAAGGATTTACAAAATAAAAACCTTCCTTCAGAATGGTACCATAATATCTTCCAAACAGCACCAAAACCAGCGCTTCTTTAGGATTCACCACCCGGAATCCTGCCAGCAGAATACAGAAAACGGTACATCCTACTGAACCTGCCGCAATCAGAACGCCGAATAAAACCGGACTCATCACTCCATACTGAACCCCGGCCCACACAAACGCCAGCACAGACAGCGCCAGCAGAATCAGCTCGCCCAGCAGGGCAATGCCGCCGGACAGCGGGTGCAGCTCCTTTTGGTTCACAATTTTTCCCGTCGTTTCTTTCATACCTTCACTCATCATGACCTCCCGACTTACGCCTTTTATAAGTTATTTTTTGATATCATTTTAATATCATATCACTATCATAGCACAAATCATATAAATGTCAACAGCAAAACAAAATGCCGGACGCGTCTCCATAAAATTTATGGAGCATAACGCGCCCGGCATCTGACTCAGCACGATTCTTTTAACAGGAAATCTCTCGTAAGCGAGTCCCGGATTTTCAGCAAAGTAAAAAGGCAGCTGTCGAACGCTGCCTTTTTAGGAGAAGGTATTTTTGGGGTGTAGCAAAAACTATAAAATGTATTGGGGGGGATTTACGATATTTATTATATATGGAATCCCGCAATAAGTGTGCACAAAATTTTCCAGATTTGAAATTTTGTTTTGTTCAAAATGTGGTCTGGATGATATCGATTTCACACTTTTATACAGACCGCACCATGATTTTCCCCCTTCTCCGGGAAATTTTGTCTATATGTCCAGTTCCCTTATAAACCGATGGAATGCCTCTCTGCCCTCTGCCGTCCGCTTGTATACGCCGGCATCCTCCAGCACCTTCTGGAATACGATCCCGATCTCATCCTGAAGGATTTTCTCTGTATTCTCTTCTGTGAATTCCCCGTACTTTCCCCGAAATGCTTCCGCCCAGTCAGCGTGTTTTTCCAGGGAAGCTTCTGAGCGGATATCCTTTCCGGCGATCAGGTATTCCTTCAGCAGCTCCATCTCACCCTTCAGGCGGGCGGGAAGGACTGCCAGTCCCATCACTTCGATCAAGCCGATGTTTTCCTTCTTGATATGGTGCAGCTCATTATGGGGGTGATAAACGCCCAGGGGATATTCTTCCGTGGTGATATTGTTGCGCAGCACCAGATCCAGCTCATACAGATCCCCCTTCTTTCTGGCAATGGGGGTGATGGTATTGTGGGGTTCGCCGTCAGTGTAAGCGTAAATAAACGCCGCCTCATCGGTATAGCCCCGCCAGCTGTTCAGGATGTGATCCGCCAGCTCTATGATCCGGTTCTCATCAGCGCAGTCCAGCCGGATGACAGACATCGGCCATTTCACGATTCCCGCCTGCACATCCTCGAAGCCCTTTACCCGGAATGTCTCTTCCACCTCAGCCTTTGCCATGGCAAAGGTATAATGCCCGCCCTGAAAATGGTCATGGCTCAGGATCGATCCTCCCACAATGGGCAGATCTGCGTTGGAACCCACGAAATAATGGGGAAACTGCTTCACAAAGTCAAACAGCTTCCGGAAGGTGGCCCGTTCGATTTTCATCGGGATATGGCTGGAATTGAACACGATGCAGTGTTCATTATAATATACATAGGGGGAATACTGGAAGCCCCACTGCTCTCCGTTGATGATAACCGGAATCACCCGGTGGTTCTGCCTGGCAGGATGATTGAGCCTGCCTGCGTAGCCCACATTTTCCATGCACAGCAAACATTTGGGATAGCCGCTGGGCTTCGCCAGCTTTGCGGCGGCGATGGCCTTCGGGTCTTTCTCCGGCTTGGACAGATTGATGGTAATGTCCAGGTCTCCGTATATGGTGGGCGCAGTCCATTTCAGATCCTTTTTAATCCGATAGCGCCGGATATAGTCAGTATCCTGGCTGAATTTATAGTAGTAATCTGTCGCTTCCCTGGGCGAAATCTCATAGAGTTTCCGAAACCGGCTGATGATCTCATTAGGACGGCCTGTCAGCAGCCCCATAATCTTTGTGTCAAAAAGATCCCGGTAGCCGATGCTGTTCTCCTTCAGGATTCCCTGATCAGCGGCATAATCCAGCATGTTTTTCAGAATATCCTCCAGCTCTGCCTTTTCACCCGGCGTCCCCGGCTCCTCATATTCATCCAGCTGAAATAATTCCAGCAGACGGTTAATCGTGTAAATTTCATCGTTTTTCTCCACCAGGCCAGTGTCCAGCCCATAATTGACCAGCTGCCTGATTGCCTCATAAATCGTCATAGCGATCCTCCCCTCCGTTACTGTGGCTACTTTGCGTATCCGTTTGGATGATTTTTATGCCAGTTCCACGCCGTAGCAATGATTTCCTCCAGATCCGCGTGCTCCGGCTTCCAGCCCAGCACTGATTTTGCCTTTTCGCTGGAGGCGATCAGCTGAGCCGGATCTCCTGCCCGCCGGGGTGAAATCACCGCCTTGATAGGATCTCCGGTTACCTTTCTGGCGGTCTCGATCACTTCCTTAACGGTAAATCCCACGCCGTTGCCCAGGTTGAAAATATTGCTCTCGTTGCCCTGGGCCAGATAATCCATCGCCAGAATATGAGCCTGAGCCAGATCCATAACATGAATATAATCCCGCACGCAGGTACCATCCTTCGTGTCGTAGTCATCGCCGAAGATGCTGACAGATTCCCTCTGCCCGTTAGGCACCTGAAGGATCAGCGGAATCAGATGGGATTCGGGATTGTGAGCCTCTCCGATCTGTCCGCTGGTATGAGCGCCGCAGGCATTAAAATACCGGAGGGACACATACCGCAGGCCGTGAGCCTTGCCTGTCCATTTAAACATTTTTTCCATAGCCAGCTTCGTCTCGCCATAGGTGTTGGTCGGTTCAGTGCGGTCTGTCTCCAGAATCGGCACCCGTTCCGGCTCTCCGTAGGTGGCTGCCGTAGAAGAAAATACAATCTTATCAATGCCGTGGGCCACCATGGATTCCAGCAGCACCTTTGTGCCGCACAGGTTATTGTCGTAATATTTCAGCGGGTTCACCATACTCTCCCCCACCAGGGAATTGGCCGCGAAATGAATAACGCCGTCAATCTTTTCCTGCTCAAACACACTGTCTACAAATGCCCGGTTCCGGATATCTCCCTGATAAAACCGCGCCTTCGGATGAACCGCCTCAATATGCCCGGTCTCCAGATTATCCGCAACAACCACATCCACGCCTCTGTCCACCAATGCGTACACGGTATGAGAACCGATGTATCCCGCGCCGCCTAATACCAATATTGCCATATCATTTCTCCTCTCTGCTGTGATTCAGCTCACTGCTTCTGTTATCATTTATGAAAGTTCCACAGGGCCGCCGCCGATTTCCACTGCATAGAAATCTGCGCTATAGCCGATTTTCTCTTTGTAGGCGCCGCCTACCTGGCGGATAAATCTGTCTACACTGCAGTCTTTTACAATGCTGACCGTACATCCGCCGAAGCCGGCCCCTGTCATACGGGAGCCGATCACCCCGTCCACCTTCCAGGCCTCTTCCACCAGGGTATCCAGTTCGATGCCGGTCACCTCATAATCATCCCGCAGTGATACATGGGAAGCATTCATCAGCTGCCCGAAAGCCTCCAAGTCATCGTTCTTCAGCGCTGCCACTGCCTGAATGGTGCGCTGGTTCTCATACACCGCATGTCTGGCCCGCCGCTGTCTCACCTCGCTGCGGATCGCCCCTTTGTACGCCTCAAACTGCTCTTCTGTCAGCTGCCCCAGAGACTGGATATCTGTCACTGCCTGCAGTTCCTTCAGCGCGGTCTCACATTCCTCCCGGCGTTCATTATACTTGGAATCTCCCAGTCCCCGCTTCTTATTGCTGCACGATATCACAATCCTGGCATCTTTCAGCCGGATCGGCGCATATTCATAAGAAAGATTACTGGTATCCAGAAAAATCGCATGCTCCTTCTTTCCCATTGCAATGGCAAACTGATCCATAATCCCGCAGTTCACGCCGTTAAAGTGATTTTCCGAATACTGACCGATCAGCGCCAGGTCTGTCAGGCTGACATCGAAGCCGAACAGTTCACGCAGCATGTACCCGGTCAGCACCTCCACCGATGCGGAAGAAGACAGGCCGGATCCATTGGGAATATTTCCGTAAAGCATGAAATCCAGCCCACAGGGAATCTGGAAGCCTCTCTCCTCAAAAGCCCACATCACCCCTTTGGGGTAATTGGTCCATCCTGCCTCTTTCTTCGGCTGCAGGTCATCCAGACTGGAATGATAGATACCAGATCGCTCAAAATTCATGGAATAGAAGCGTAGCTCTCTATCCTCCCGCTTCCGGACCGCCCCATACGTCCCGATGGTCAGGGCGCATGGAAACACATGACCCCCGTTATAATCTGTGTGCTCCCCGATCAGATTCACTCTGCCCGGCGCAAAAAATGTCCTGATTTCGCCTCCGGCGCCAAAAATCTCATGGAATTTTTTCAGCATTTCTTCTTTCATTTCGCTGCATCCACCCTTCACTTTTTGATAATTCTATTCTATCGGATTTCTTATGGCATGACAATGGCTATTTGTTTGACTTTTATGCAATTATGTTGCACAATGGAGATAAAAGCAGCAGAAAGGCAGTGGGAAAATGAGTGATACTTTTAAAAGCAACTTTAAAGTACAGGATAAACAAATGATGTCTCTTTCCGTTTATAATGTAGGATTTCAGAAATGCACCCCCGGCTACCAGTGGGGACCGGGTGTACGGGATCACTATCTGATCCACCATATCGTGTCCGGAAAAGGCTTATATGAAGTGAACGGAAAAACCTATGAACTGGCTGCCGGAGACAGTTTCCTGGTATACCCCTTCGTGCCTGTGGTATACCGGGCCGACCAGGACGACCCCTGGGAATACTACTGGGTCGGCTTCTCAGGCACTGATGCCTCCACCATCCTGCGTTCCACTGACTTTTCCAGAGAAACGCCTCTGATCCACCAGGCAGGCTACAGCGACCAGATCAAACGGCAGATCCTGCATATTTACGACGCCCGGGGCAATGATCTGGAGCACTCTGTGGAGATGACCGGCAGACTCTACACCACTCTGGCTCTCTTTATCAAATACCGCTCCAGGCAGGAAGCCAGAAAGGATTCCTATCAGACCTATGTGGAGAAAGCCATCAGCTACATCGCCTCTCATTACTCCTACCCGATTTCCATTGAAGAGCTGGCCTCCTATGTGGGAATCTCCAGAAGCCATCTGTTCCGGGCATTCCAGACTCAGCTGTCTGTATCGCCGAAAGAATACCTGTCCCAGTACCGTATCCGCCAGGCGTGCAGCCTGCTGGCCCACTCTGATCTCTCTGTCACTGCCATTGCCCGGTCGGTGGGATTTGAAAACAGTCTGTACTTTTCCCGGGTTTTTCACAAAATCAAAGGCCTCACCCCCACCGACTATGCAAGATCTCAGACCGATGTGATTAAGGAGGAAAGCTGTCAGTAATAGACCCTTCCATCCTCTTTCAGTTCTATTTTGCCGTCTCTGACCGTAATCAGAGAAACAGCGCAGTTTTTATGAACGCCTCCATGCCAGAAATCATCCGGTGCGGAAGGATACAGGCTGCTCAGCAGCCCCTTGATGGCCGCCCCATGGCTGGATACCAGGACATTCTGATCCTGCAGTACGGGATTCGACGCCAGCTCCTTCAGAAATTCAGTCGTTCTCTGACATACCTGGGCAAAACTCTCTCCGCCCTCCGGCGGAATATAATGACCGGGGTCAGAAAAGAAATGCATAAAGCCGGTACCCTTCAGCCTGGGATTTTCCCCGTCCATCACTTCTCCTTCAAATACCCCGAAGCTCATCTCCTGAATCCGGTCATCTTCAATAATAGAAATATCCCGGTCTCTCAAAATGATCCTGGCAGTTTCCATGGCACGTTTCAAAGGGCTGGAATAAGCCGCCCCAAACACAATATCCTTCAGTGCCTCCGCTGTCACCTTTGCCAACTGGCGCCCCTTTTCATTCAGGGGAATATCTGAACGGCCCTGAATGCGCCGCCCCGCATTCCAGTCTGTCTCACCATGGCGGATTACATAAATATTCATCAGTATCTCCTTTTTTCTGAAAAACTCTGCAGCCACACATTGCCCTGTCTGCTGAAATCGATTATAATACAGATACAGATCACGGAACGCTCCCGTTCCCATGAAGGAGGAAGGAACATGGAAAAACTGATTACAGGAACACATCATATTTCCCTGAAAGCCCACGGCACAGAAGAGTTCGAAAAAGCCCTTCATTTCTATCATGACATTCTGGGCATGCCTTATGTACGCCGCTGGGGCGAGGGAACCGACGCAGGCGCCATGCTGGACACCGGCAACAGCCTGATGGAAATCAGCGCAAACGGCGACCTGTGCAAAGAAAGCGGCAGCATCCGCCACTTTGCCCTGGCCACCTCCCAGGTAGACAAGGCCGTGGAACTGGTGCGGGAAGCCGGATACCAGATCACCACCGAGCCCTCCGATGTCACTATCCCCTCACAGCCGCCCTTCCCGCTGCGCATGGCCTTCTGCATCGGCCCCTGCGGTGAAGAAATCGAATTTTTCTGGGAAAAGTAAAAAATAAGGTTCCCGAATTCCTGGGGGGAGACAGGCAGAGACGGCGGCAGTCTCATTGCCAGTGCTTCATCACATCGATGATGGCAGCTTCATAGTCGTCATAAAACTCTTCCTGCCTTCCCCCAGTCCTGACATTTGCCTGGGCGCCCCGCTCCGGCTCCGGGAATTCCCATACATTATAGAAAATCCCCCGATACTCGAAATCCACGCTTCCGCAGTCATCCTCCTCGGTATACTGGTATTTGATATTTTTCTCTTTCAGATAATCCTGAATCTTCTGTAATCTCATAAGCTTTTTCCACAACCTCCGTTTTTCTGCGTTCTGATCCATTCCATTATAGCAGATGGCGCCAGAAAAGCAAAGAAAATCCCTGTTAAGTCTGCCGCGCCGGCCAGATCAGCCATGAGGACAGTGAGGAATGTGTCAATGATACCTACCTGCGGGCATGGGAATCCATGCCGCCTCACCGCCCGGTCAGGCTTTCAGCCTTTCTCGGTAAAATCACCCGCCGTTTATCTCTGGACAGGTATCAGAAACAAACAGCCGTCAAACGGGGCCGCGGGCAGGTCCCCCTGGCGCTGGGCGAATTAAAGGCGTGTATTCCCGCGCCGGAGCGGACAGAACAGATCGCAGACGACCTGGCGCTGGTTCAGGTCTTAAACCGCTTTCTCTCCGGCCTGTCTGCGGAAGCCAGACTAATTTTTCTGCGCCGTTACTGGTACTTCTGCTCTGTCCGCGAGATCGCCAGAGACTTCGGCATCGGGGAAAGCAAGGTAAAGATGAGCCTGATGCGCTCCAGAAATCAGCTGAGAGCCATGCTGGAAAGGGAAGGGATCGGATTATGAAATACAGAGAAGCAAAAAATCAGCGCAGCAGCCAATACGCCCCGGAAGCAGAACGGCTCCTCCATCTGCTGGGAGAAATCGACGACCGGTACCTCGATGAAGCAGCACCGGCCAGATCTGCCGAATCTGACAGGCAGCCGGCAGCACCGGCCAGCAAAAAGTCCGCACCCGGCAGACAGGTAAAACTGCCGAAATGGATTTTTGTCGCGGCGGCCTGCTTTTTCCTGGCCATTGGAGGAGGTTTTATGCTCCTGGCAGAATTGTTCACCCCAGACAGACCCCAGCCCTCCGACCTGCCGGTGCTGTCCGTCTCAAAGACAACCGGGGAAGATATGGGTTTTGAAGGCTTTCTGGCCCGGGATATCTCTGAGCTGATTAATGGGAATCCCTGGGACGAAAGCATCTCCCTCCCGTCTCTGCCTGTGTATAAAAACCAACGGCCAACATACGAAAGTCCATCCGGCCGGATATCCGCCGGGGGGTACGAAAAAATGGAACAGGCCCTCCTGGCCCTGTCAGAGACCCTTGACCTGGACACAGACACCATGACTGTTCAAAAAGGAGATTCTGTTCTGGCCGCTTCTTTTCCGGACACAGGCATCTCCATCACAGTGGATGCCGCGCTGACAGCTGATATCACCTTCACGTCATCCGGCGCGCTGCCGGAGGGCATCAGCTCCTATGCCTCTCTGGACGACGCAGAAGCAGCAGCGGCAGCTCTGCTCTCCGGTTCAGACCTTCTGCCGCTGCTGGGGATGGAGCAGCCCGCAGCAGCCATCCGGGGCGGTGATTACGATATATATTTTCAGCAGCACTATCAGATCGGTTTCTATGACAGCGCCGGAGACCTGACCAGCCAGATCATCAGCTGGAATCTGAACCAGGCCATATTCTTATGCGATAATCACAATCAGCCATACCTGCTCAGAATTTATCAGCCTGACCTGTCAGAAAAAATCGGCGACTACCCCGTTATCTCCCTGGAAGAAGCCGAAGGGCTGCTGGAAACCGGCCACTATACCACCTCCGTCCCCTGGGAAATGCCCGGCATGGAATATGTGGCCAAAGCAGAGCTGGTCTACCGGGCCGGCATCGGCGACGAATATATCATGCCTTATTACCGCTTTTACGCAGAGCTGCCTGCACATGCCACAGACCTGCCCGCCCCGGAGGCATCCGGCACAGCAGAGCAGGCGCTGAAATACTACGGCGTCTACTATGTCCCTGCAGTAGACAGCGATTATCTGGAAAGCCTGCCGGTCTGGGATGGGGCTTTTCAGTAGCGCCTGGCGGCCAGACGGCGGAACGGGACTGTTTCCAGTTTTTGTCCGGGCGGCAGTACCGCCGCCCGGAACCGCCGGCATGGCAAGGAATAAGAAATGAACCGGACACAACCTCCCCATTGTCCAACGCAAAATCCTTGATTTTACTGGTTTCTTGCTATCATCCTTATCAAAGCCTTGTATTTCTCGCATTTTTAAGGATGTCTAATACCCTGTCAAAAAAATTATCTGTCACGACATTTTCCATGCAATACCCTCCCTGTTAAATTGGGTAGAAACCGTCTACCCAATTTATATCATAACAAAATATCCTCAAAATTTTACAATAGTGAAAAACATATCTGGCCTACATTTCTCTTTGCCATGGTGATTACTTTATCACGTACTTAGTACCTCTTCCCCTGCCTTCAATTTTCACAACACCTTTTTTGCTCATTTCTTTCAGTAACTGAGTTGTCTTTGATTTGCCAAACGGGGCATAAGAAGCAATTTCGCTGATGGATTTCAACATTGTCTTGCGTGAACTACTCCGACTTATAGAAGTCGGAGCTTCCTGTTTCAACCACTATTGCGTTGGCTACGATAACTCGTAACGCAATGTCTTAC
>CAJFOT010000072.1 GCA_904397815.1 Candidatus Paralachnospira sangeri | reverse complement strand
TCCGCACATCTCAGAAAATGAAAATACAGTCTTTAGCACGCAAGCGTGCACAGCCTGTCTTTTCATTTTCTGCATGGCTGAACTGTTACGGGAAAGGATACAGAAGGGATACAGAATGTTGTTTTTTGGGGCAAACTGTGGTATGATAACACAAACACGAATTATGACGGATTGTTCTGCTTTTTCAGGAGGTATAATAATGAAAAAAAACAGATTAAAGATAATGAGCGCTGTAGTTGTATTATGTCTGGCCTGTGCCGTGGGAGGCTGCTCCGGCAATGATGAGGTGGCGAAGTCTGACTTCACAGAATATCCGGATTTCCTGAGTACGGCCCAGGACCCTTCCAATGAGACGGACACGGCTGCCGGCGGCGAGACAGCAGAGGGAGATGAGACGGCCCAGAGCGGTGAGGACAGTACATATCCGGAGTTTGAAGGACATACATTTGAGACAGTATCTGACCTGGTTCACGCCACCACAGATGTGAATGTGCGGACTGAGCCTTCGGTGGACGGCGATATTATCGGCGTGCTGCGGATGCATCAGACAGCTGAGCGTACAGGCATCGGCGACCAGGGCTGGGACCGCATCACTTTTGAAGGGGAAACAGGTTATGTAAACGGGGCTTATCTGGAGGAAGGGGAAGGCGCGATTCCGCTGGAGGATTCCGGGGAAGAAGAGACAGAAGAGGAAACAGAGACATCTGAGTCAGAGGCTGAGGAAACCCAGGAGACAGAGGAAGAGACAACAGCGGCCGAGGAAGAATTTGAGGAGACAGAGGAGACCGTATATGCTACTGAGCCTGTGAATGTGTACAGCGGCCCTGGTACATCCTATGATGTGATAGATGCGCTGGGTACCGGTATGTCTGTCACCAGAACCGGCATCGGCAGCCAGGGCTGGGACCGGATTGAATATGAGGGACAGACTGGCTATGTTGCTTCCGGCAGCCTGACCACATCGAATCCGGACAGCGCGGCGGATGAAAATCAGGAGGCGTCTGCGGGACAGGAAACGGTATATGCGGTCAGCCCGGTCAATGTACGGGCGGGCAACAATACCTCATCTGCGGTGTTGGGCCAGCTGGCCGGCGGCGAGGCGGTGACCCGAATTGAAAAAGGCGCTGACGGATGGGACAGAGTGCTGTATAATGGCCAGGAAGGTTATGTAAGTTCCAGCTATCTGACGACAGAACAGCCCTGATCTGAGAAGTATTTTTATATCACAGGAAACTCCGTTCCCTGTGATATAAAAATGCTCTGCAGGGATCGCACTGCGGCAGAGATGAAAATGTTGCTGGCGCGATCCGCCGCAGGCGGAGAATCCTGCGGAGCAGGATTCATTTTTATCAAGATATAATTGGATATGAAGTGACATTGAAATTGGCCGGGAAATGGGAAGTATCTCATTTTCCGGCCAATTTAATATTTTTAATATTTATTCCTGACTGCCGCTTTCATCATCCTCAGAGCTGTTTCCCTTTGTTTTTCTTTCTTCATGTTTTTCGGAAGGATCTTCGGGCTGCTGAGATATAGGATTGCTTTTGGCGTAAAAATGAAAAGCGATTGTATAAATGACATACCACAGAATAATCCATGAAAGCAGCATCAGAGTGCCGGTTCCAAAAACAGAGCGGAATGCGATATGGCACAAAAGTGTAGGGCACAGGATGGTTAAAAACAGCGCCTGTTCTTTTTTTCTGGTTATTTTTTTCTGATCTTTCCCGATCATCTGAGCATAAGAAGTAAAAACGGTTCCATAACGGTATTCCAGAAAAAAACGGAATCCTATGACAATGGCCAGACATCCGGCAATTACATCCAGCAGATATGCCTGGGGGAGCAGGCTCATCCCGAAAATCGCGAACAGTAAGATTGCACATGTGGCCAGCGCCTGCAGAAACAGGCCGGTAATTTTATCCTGCAGCTGCCTGCTTTCTTCTGTCTCCTCGATGGGCAGCCGGTCCAGCTGGTTCAGCAGATTCCATGTACTATTTTTTTTCATCAGCAAATCTCCTATCTTATCCCGATCTCCGCGGCATACCGGCAGGTATTCCTGTACCTTTGCGGAAATCGGACGCATATAAAATGTTCATCTGCAATTATACCCCGACATTTGATTCTTTTCAATCTTTTTTCGAATGATGAAAGCGGGAGGGGAAAAACTATCTTTGGATATAACTTGCATAAATAAACAAAAGCCCCCCTGCCGCGCTTTTGCAGCAGAGGGACCTTATTAAAGGGGAGGATAAGTATTTCTTTTTTCTTTGGTAATGATGCTTGGTGAATCCATCAGATACACTGGAGGGGGTCCGTGTATTTGTTTTCTGATGGATTACTTATATTATGTCCGGAAAAATCAGGTCTATACACCGAATATCTTTTTTTTCAAAATTTTTTCAGCCGCATTTTTGTTTTCCTGGCTATAGCGGATCAGAACAGCAGGATAATGCTCCTGAATTGTCTCCATGATATCAACGCCGTCATCCTTGTAAGGGAGAGGAACCTCATGGTTTTTCCCGGTGCGGGTCCACCAGGTAAAGTAGAATTTCCCCTTGTAATGCCGCCTCAGCAGTCCGGTGAAGGAGGTGTGGATGTAAATCCAGCAAATCTGATCCAGAGGCTGAAACTGAAAATTGCCGTCCTGCAGATTAATCAGATAATGGTCTGTCAGGCACAGAGAACTGGTCTGGTCCAGCAGGCGGGCAGACAGTTCTTCCTCCAGCTCCCTCAGAATATCTGTCCGGCCTGTTTCACGGCGCACCCTGCGGAGGGAAGAATGGCGTGCGGGGAAGAGAACGATATACAGGCTGTATAGAAAACCGACCGTACCTGCCAGGATGCAGACTGGTATCAGCAGATAGAGAAGTCGGTTCAGGGGGCCGGCTCCTGATACAGCATCAAAAATGAAAGTGCCGGTCATTTCCAGAATATGGCGCTGAGACCAGTCCAAGCTGACCGACATGGCGTCCGTGATTTCATATAGCAGTTCCTGATCCTCTTTCAGCGTCCCGGTGATGGCGCCGGGGGATAGAATCGGTTCCGGGCTCCCGTCTGAGGCAGGGAGGAGATACACCTGGCATCCGCGGCCGTCAATGGCATAGTAATAATGCCCGTTCACCCGGTCCCCTACCAGGGAGTCGCATCCGGTATAATACAGCTGACCGGGGGAAACCCGGTAGAATATGTTATCTTCCTGGGCTTCCGACTGGAGGGGAATCTGAGGCTCCAGAATCTCTGGAAAGAGCCAGAGCCCCCACGGAAGAAAGGAGCTGACCCATAATACAGTCAGCAGCAGCAGGCCCGGCAGTATGAGCCTGTGCAGATAAGCGGTTCGAATATATTTTAGAATCATGGCTTTCTGTATTTCTCCTGTATATCCGGCAGACCGTAAAGACAGCCGGAGAATCATTGTCCGTCCTGAATGCCTGTGAGGCATGCGGGAATGGATGCCGCCCGCCGCCTGCCCGGCAGCAGCGCTTGCATCCAGTATAGAAGATCCGGCGTAAATTATCAAGGGAAAATGTGTAACAGTTCAGCCACAGGCAGGAGCTGTGCAGCAGATAGCCTGGGAAGCAGCTGCCTGTGGCCTGCATGGATGAACTGATACAAAAAATGTACCGGGACTTGTTTTTCACGTGAAAACTTGGTAGACTATAGCAGACAACAGAGAGAAAGGGTGATACTGCCCATGGAAGCCTATACAAGCTTTGCGATGGTATACGATGAGTTTATGGACAATGTGCCGTATGAGGAATGGTGCGGATATCTGGCCGGTCTGCTGGAAGAGTACGGATGCAGGGACGGGCTGGTGCTGGAACTGGGCTGCGGAACCGGAGCCATGACCCGGCTGCTGGCAGCCCGGGGCTATGATATGATCGGCCTGGACAGTTCAGAGGATATGCTGAGTATTGCCAGAGAGCGGCAGGAGGATGCCGGGATCCTGTATCTGGAGCAGGACATGACGGATTTCGAACTGTACGGTACTGTGTCAGCTGTAGTCAGCGTCTGCGATTCGATGAACTATATCACGGATGAGCAGGATCTGGTCCAGGTATTCCGCCTGGTGAACAATTATCTGGACCCGGGCGGCGTGTTTATTTTCGATCTGAATACATTGTATAAATATGAAGTTCTGCTGGGGGAGAACACTTTCGCCGAAAACCGTGAGGACTGCAGCTTCATCTGGGAGAATGACTATGACCCGGAAGGGAAAATCAATGAATATGACCTGACGCTGTTTATCCGGGAAGATGACGGAAGGTACAGAAAATATGAAGAAGTTCACTATCAGCGGGCGTACACGCTGGAGGAGGTGCAGAAGGCCGCCAGGGAGGCCGGTATGGCCTTTGCGGCATGCTATGACGCATTCACCCGCAGGCCGCCGTCGCCGGACAGTGAGCGGATGTATGTCATACTAAGAGAACAGGGAAAAAGCTGGGAAGATCAGGAGGTCGGATGATGGAAGATTATATTTTGCGGGCAACAGCGGGAGATCTGCAGATCAGAGCCTTTGCGGCTGTTACCAGGGAGACAGTGGAGTATGCCCGGGCAGCCCATAATACCAGCCCGGTGGCGACGGCGGCGCTGGGAAGACTGCTGACAGCCGGCGCTATGATGGGTGCGATGATGAAGGGAGACCGGGATATTCTGACGCTGAAAATTGACGGGGACGGACCCATCGGCGGCATTACCGTGACAGCCGACAGCAGGGCCAGGGTAAAAGGCTATGTACAGAACCCGGATGTGCTGATTCATGCCAATGCCAAAGGAAAATTGGATGTGGCCGGCGCCGTGGGAGAGGGAGAACTGACAGTTATACGGGATATCGGCATGAAGGAACCTTATGTGGGGCGAACCAGGCTGGTCAGCGGTGAGATTGCTGAGGATCTGACTTATTATTTTGCTTCATCAGAGCAGATTCCGTCGGCAGTGGCGCTGGGCGTCCTGATGAATCGGGAGAATACAGTACGGCAGGCCGGCGGTTTTATCATCCAGCTGATGCCGGGAGCGGATGAGGAGATGATTGCGACACTGGAACAGAAACTGGCGGGAATTACTTCTGTGACCTCTCTGCTGGATCGGGGGATGAAGCCGGAGGATATCCTGGAAGAAGTTCTGGGATCCTTCGGTCTGGAGATCACAGATAAAATGCCTGTGCGGTTTTACTGTGACTGCAGCCGGGAACGGGTGGAAAAGGCACTGGTCAGCATCGGAGAGAAGGAACTGACACAGATGATCGAGGAAGGAAAACCGGTGGAAGTAAAATGCCATTTCTGCAGTCATGCCTACCATTTCCAGCCGGAGGATCTGAGACGGCTGCTGGAGCGGGCGCGATGAGATGGGAGATGCGCAGCCGGATGGAACATGTGCGGTAAGAAGGACATACGCGGCGAGACAGAACGGGCGCAGGAAGAGAAAAGAAAACCGCTGCTCTGCATATTTTCTGCAAAGCAGCGGTTCTTCATAATCACATACGTTCAGAACTGCTCATTTAAAATAATAAACCTGATATTTGAATCGCTTGAAATTCTATTTATTATAAAAAAGGCACATTACTGGATTTTTGGATTACTGAAAACAGGGCGGTGAGCCCGTCAATTATAATTTGGTTACGTTGGTTGCCTGAGGACCTTTCGCGCCCTGAACGATTTCGAATTCTACTTCCTGGCCTTCTTCCAGAGACTTGAAGCCTTCCATGTTCAGGCCGGTGTAGTGAACGAAAACATCCTTTCCGTTCTCATCGGAAATGAAACCGTAACCCTTCTGGTTGTCAAACCATTTTACTGTACCTTTGTTCATTGCAATACCTCCAAATAAAAAATAAACCGTAGTCTGAGACGCCTTCTGCATCTCATCCCTATCCTAGCATAAAGTGTCAAACTTGTCAAACAATTTTGAAAATTTCATATGTGGTGTGAAAGGATAAGGGGAAAATGGCTTGCAGCCGGCTGCCCCAGAATATATAATGGGAGTGGAAGCGAAAAAAAATCGGAGGCATATATGAATCAGAATGTATGGAAGCATTTTAAGGTAATTACCCGTCACAAATGGGAAGTCATGAAAAACTGTTTCCGCCTGGGCCTGTATAAGCAGGGGCTTCTCCATGATCTGTCGAAATATTCCCCTACAGAATTCAGGATCGGCGTGAAATATTTTCAGGGAGACCGCAGCCCCAACGCCGCGGAGAGGGATGAGCTGGGCTACTCCACTGCCTGGATGCACCATAAGGGGCGAAATAAGCATCATTTTGAATACTGGACGGATGTGTCAAAAGACAGGATGCAGCTGGTAGGCGTGAAAATGCCGCCCAGGTATCTGGCTGAGATGTTTGCGGACCGGGTCGCCGCATCGAAAATTTATAAGGGAAAGGACTATACAGACCGCACCTCTCTGGATTATTTTAAAAACGGGACGGACTACGCCCTGATGCATCCGGATACATATAAAGAGCTGCTTTTTCTGCTGACCATGCTGGCGGAGAAGGGGGAGAAAAAAACATTTCACTATATCCGGAAGAAAATACTAAAAAATTCAAAATAATGAAAAAACCGTGAAAAAATGAAAAATTTTATCAAAACAGACGGGATGAACGGACCGGATCATCTGCCGGGATCAAAATTTCCACTAAATAAATTTTACACCAAGAGCCAGGCCTTGCACAGACCTGGCTCTTATTCTCTGTAAAAAAGTGCTGCCGCATTAATTATTTAGTGCGACAGCTCCTTGTATGTTGTGAAATCGTGGGGTGATTTAAATTTCATCCAACTGTTTTTTCAGATATGCGCCAACGACATTGGAAAAATTGTTGATATTGCGGATATAGGCAAAATCCTTGCCGAATATTTTTTTCTCAGCGGCCAGATCTTCTTCTTTTCCGGCGAATACACCCAGGACAGAGATGCCGCTGCTTCTGGTTTTCCGCACTTCGAAAGCGGTATCCCTGACTGCGTATTCTCCGCAGTAAGGCTGGGGCTGTCGGCTGCCTGGCCGGTTCAGGACGATATCGTTGGGCCTGCCGTCGCTGAGGATAATCAGGATTTTATGATCTTCCGGCCGTTTCAGCAGTCCATCGGCAACCGCCTTAATAGCCAGTCCGTCCCTGTTATTGGATGTGGCAGTATACTCGAAGATCCGCTGGTTGGCCTGTCTGCCTTCATCATATTCCCGGAAACGGTGAAGGATGGTGTAATCCCAGAAGGTGCAGAAACTCATCACCCGGTGGGGAATAGCGATGCTGCTCAGAGCTTCGCTGATGATATAAGCCTGAATGGCTACCTGGGCCTGCCGACTGCTCTGAGAACCGCTGCCGTCTACCAGGACATCCACCACGAAATCAGAACTGTCTTTTTTGATTTCCCTCTGAAAGAGCCGGCTGTCTGCAGTGCGGCCGACTTTCCACAGCTGATTGGGCTGGAGGATGCCGTAGTCCGCCCGAACATAGTCAATCTGGCTGCGCAGCACCAGAGACTTTTTCAGAATTTCAGTGAGGACTGCAATGTTCCGTTTTACCACCCGATGGTTTTTAAAATAAAGATTTTTATTTTTGTCCAGCTGTTTCTGAGCATATTTATATTGATAGTTGACCTTTACCTTGTCTTTCAGGATGCCGTCGGTGAAATAGAGACTGCATCCATCATGAATGCCCCGGCACATGGTATAATTGATTCGTTCCTGTTCCTGGCGTGACAGATAGGATCTCCCGTAATTCAGCTCCACGAAAGAGTAGAGGCGCTCCAGGGCCTCCTGATCCACAGTGATGATCTGCTTTCCTGATTCAGAGGGGGACCGCCGCTCCTGGCGATTTTCAAGGTCTGTGATATGGGTGATATTCTGGGATACCTGGTTCACATATTTATCCAGCATATCCTCGTACATTTCCTCCTCCAGAAAATCCTGCCAGTTAAATTCCCGCAGCTCTTCCAGCGTCACAGCCAGCACATCTTCCAGGGAGCCATGTTCTTTTTCAAAATCCGGATTGACGGCGCTGTTATAAATCCGGTCGATGGTCCGGATGATTTCCATGGTATCATCGGTGTCTTTCAGCTGCTCGATGTCGCTGACTGTTCCGGCGATCCGGCGGATGCTCCGGTATCCGCCCCGCAGGAAATCTGCCATGATGGCCAGCTGCACCTGTCCCAGAAAGGTCAGGGTCAGAGTGTTCATGTCATGTTCCATGATGTCTTCGAAGGCCAGGCGTCGAATCTGGTCGATGCCCCGGCGCTCTGCCCGGACCTTTGGATATATGGCGGCGTCCACACACAGCTGGGTCAGCTGCATCAGCTTTTTGCTGTCCGCCGACAGATATATTTTTTTTACGATATACATCGACAGGGATTCTCTGTCGAAAAATTTGGAGAAAGCCCCCTGCTTTACCGCATCGTACAGGGCGATATATTTGGACTTGCGGAATGATTCCAGATCAGGCTGGACATCCAGGGTGTAGTCGCCGCTGATGGTCCATACCAGGTTGCGGATCCGGTTTTCCGCCTCCAGCTGGTGCTCGTCCAGGATATAGAGATCCTCCTGAGGCGCCTGAAATTCCTGCAGGGACTGAATGTCTTCATCCAGCATAGCGGTATGCCTCCTTCCTGTCTGTAGGATGACAGCCGGATTCAGGCTGTCGGTGTCTGTCAGATGTCAAATACATCTTCTGCGGTCCAGTCAGAGGGGATACGGGTCAGCACTACATCATCGATGATCTCCCGCTCGAAGATGTCGAAGCTCTTATTGGTGATGCCCATCTTCACGGCCAGGGCAGGCTTCAGTCCGGTGCGGACAGTGCGCAGGGCGGCCAGCATTCCTCTCAGGTCAAGAGGCTTGGTGGAAATTTCACCGTTAAAGGCTTTCAGCTGCAGGTCCAGGAAAAGGCCGCAGAACTGTTCCATCGCCTCCTGCTTTCCGCCGGGGAGAGCTTCCTTTAAGATTTTCATCAGTGTCTCTTCATTCAACGGAGGCATGTCGATCACCAGAAAACGGGATACCAGGGCTTCATTCAGCTCCTTTGTGCCGGCATAGCCGTAGTTCATGGTGCCGATGAAGCGGGTAGCGTCGTGAAGATGGATTTTGTCATAGCCGGGCACATCGATGATCCGGCGGTGGTCCAGAGTTGCATGGAGGACGGAAACGGCGTCGTTTTTCGCCATATTGATTTCGTCGAAGATGCCGAAGCCGCCGTACTCGGCGCACTGATAGACCGGTCCTTTGCGCAGCTGCACTTCATTGTCCCGGAAGGTGTCCGTTCCGATGAGGGAGGCGCTGTCGGTGTTTACGTTAAAGGAAATATTGTAGGCGGGCCGGCCAAAGATCCACGCCAGGTTCTCTGCCAGGACATTTTTTCCTGTGGCTTTAGCGCCGGACAGCAGCAGGTTTTCTCCCTGGAGCAGGGCGCTGACAGCCATCTCCAGGATTTCTGTTCCATAGAAAGGCATCACAGGCTCGCTGACCCGGCCGGCAGCCTGCTCATCTACGGTATATTTGCGTCGGAATGCTTCTACGTCTGCGATCAGGCGGGGATTCACAGACTGTCTGGTTAACATTTCAAGTGGTTCCATAGGATTCTCCTTCTTTTTTCTTTGTTGTTCTGTTTATGATATGGCGCTGAGGCCTGATGGTCATTTCGGTAATATTCATACCCTCCCGCATGGACAGAATCCAGGCGACGGCGTCAGCCACCTCCCGGGGCAGAAGACGGGCATCTTCTTCCTCACTCTCCCGGAAGGAGGCATGCCGGTAAAAATCCGTGGCAGTCATGTCCGGGTGGAGCACCGCTACTTTTACACCGTACTTACGTACTTCCTCAAAAAGACTCCGGGAAAAGCTGGTCAGTCCTGCTTTTGTGGCGCCGTAGGCGCAGCCGTGGGTGTTAGCCTGCAGGGCGGTGACGGAAGAGATATTGATGATGGTTCCCCGCTGCGCCTTCAGATCCCGGAGAAAAAGCTGGGTGAGGGTCATGGGGATTTCCAGGTTCACGGTGGTCATCTCATGGATTTTGTCGGGGTTCAGCTCCTCATGGGGGCCGAAATAACCGGTGCCTGCATTGTTGACCAGCAGGCTGATCCGGGTTTCCTTTCTGATCTGGCGGACAGCGTCTGTCACCTTTCGGATTTGGGTAAGGTCGCAGGCGATGGGGACAAAGGCCGGGCAATCAGACAGTTCTGTGAAAAACTCCCGGCCAAAGCCGTATACCTTCATCCCCTGCTCCAGCAGTGTCCGGCAGACCGCCAGGCCGATGCCCCGGGAGGCGCCGGTGACCACCGCTGTTTTCTGTTCTTCCATTTCATTTCTCTCATTCATTTCCTTCATGACGGGCCTCCCCGGATTCTGTCTGATTTTCCTCCCACAGGAAGATCTGGTTTTCTGTCAGATATTGAGAGAGGAGTCTGCGGTACAGTTCTGCCATGCCGGCTGACCGATCCCTGCCGTAATGGCAGACGCCCCCGTCATTCTCATAAGGATACTGGGTAATGACGGAATCAGGCCGGTTTCTGCGCATGGCTTTCAGATAGCTGTCTGAGACACGGAATACCCCGATGCTGGCGTCCCGCACCATGTCAGGCGGGATCTCCCCGAATACCTGCCGGACAAAGGGCTCCGCTGTCCGGGAAAAGTCCTCTGTCCGGATCAGCGGGTCAAAGCAGAGCCGCAGGGAAAAACCTGCTTCCCCGGCCGTCCTGGCGGCCTTCAGCCGGGCGGAAAGGGAGGGTGTGTGGTGTTCAAAACGCCGGATTATGGTTTCAGGGGACAGGGTCCAGGCGAAAATCACCCGTTCACAGGGCGAAAGCTGCCGGATCGTCCGGACATTGGCTGCTTTCGTCCGAACCTCGATGGTCAGACCGGGATGGGCGGCAGTAAAACGACACCACTGATCCAGATAGCCGGTCAGCTGCTCCAGGGCCAGCAGGTCTGTGTCATAGGAGACGCTCAGATAGACGGGATGCTGTTCCAGCAGCTGCTCCACCTCCCGGAAGATATCATCCAGATTGACGAAGATCACCAGGTTGGCAGAGGGGTACATTCCCTGGAGATAACAGTATTCACAGTCGTACAGACAGTTCATAATCGATGAAGTATAGTAAAAATGCCGGCTGCCGAAATCCTGGCAGACCGGAGCGCCCGGATATACCAGCCGCCCCTTCTTCACAGCCAGGATCAGCTTTGGAGACTGCTTCTGCAGGCTGTAATCCTGGTGTGGACGGTTAAACATGTCCTTATAATGGCGGATGGGGACCCTGACAGCGTCCGGATAGCGGTTTTGTATCCTGACGGCGGCGGAATAGGCGGCCGCCTGTTCTTCTATATAAATGTGTGAAAATGTTTTAAGGTATGATAAGCTGCCGGAGCTGTTCAAACATGATCTTCCCTTCTCGTTTATTCTGGCAGGGCCGGGTGTTCAGCTGTCCGATCAGCTCCTCCAGCCCTTCTGCGGCGCAGCCTCTGGCAGCCTTCTGGTAGAGCAGCAGCTGCCGGAGCCTCAGAGCCATGGCATGGGAGAGACACATCTGCTCGGCCAGACGGCGGGCCAGAACCTGCTCCTCTGCGTTCAGTCCGGATTCCCGGCGGCACAGCAGGCTGGCTGTCTGAAAAACCCAGCTGACCAGGGCGGAGAAGGATTCCTCCGACAGACCCGCCGCCAGGTCAGGATGGCGCAGGCACAGCAGCTGATGGGGCGACAGAAACCGGCTGCCTGTATGGATCACAGCCCAGGCGCCCGGGTCCTGAAAAAGCCAGTAGCCCGAGTCATCGGGCAGTTCCCAGGCAGCGCCGCCCTCCTGAAAGGGATGGGCAGCCAGTAGATCGGGATACCACCGCCGGCCGTCGGGGCCGCAGAAACCGGTGCACAGTGTCCACTCGCCGGGGCAGCATTCCGGCTGAAAAGGGACACCTTGATCCAGAGAAATCAACAGTCCGTTGCTGCCGCAGGGCCAGGCGGTCAGCAGGCAGGACAGGGCGGAGGCGATATCCAGAACATCCGGGCCGGACAGGCACAGCAGCGCCTCGTTCGACTGATATACCGGATAGGGAACGGCAGACGCTGCAGGCTTCATATCCAGTTCTTTTTTCAGCACTCCGGCGATTTCTCTGCCGGCTGTGACAAAATACAGCATAACTTCCTCCCTGATGTTACGGTATCGGCGTAATATTCCAATCCTGCGGACAGCAGGCCGCATATTAAAACTCTTGTATCATATTATCTGAGAATGGGTGGAAAGTCAAGAAGGGGGCTAGGATTCCGTTTACAATTCAGAGAAAACAAGATACAATGATGGAAAAGTATTCTGACCTGTAGAAAGGATAATTTGATCGGATGAAAGATACAGAAGAAATCATCGGCCTCCCGGAGGCCTTTCTGGAAAAAATGAAGGGACTGCTGGGCAGTCAGTGGGAGGATTTTATCAATAGTTATGAGAAGCCGGCCAGACCGGGACTGCGGGTGAATCTGCTGAAAGGAAGCCCTGAGATGCTGCCGGCCCGGCAGATTTTTACCCTGGAGCCTATTCCCTGGGCCCGGGGCGGCTATTATTATGATCCCCAGGAGCGGCCCGGAAAGCATCCTTTTCACGAGGCCGGGGTATATTATATACAGGAGCCCAGCGCGATGGCGGTGGTGTCTCTGCTGGAGCCCGCGCCCGGGGAGCGGATACTGGATCTGTGCGCGGCTCCCGGCGGAAAAACCACTCAGATCGGCGGGCTGATGGGGGGGCGGGGTCTTCTGGTGTCCAATGAAATCCACAGCGGCAGGGCGAAAATACTCTCCCAGAATGTAGAGCGGATGGGACTGCGCAATTGTGTGGTGACCAATGAGGATCCGGGGAAACTGGCTCTTCGGTTTCCTGCCTTTTTCGATAAAATCCTGGTGGACGCTCCCTGCTCCGGGGAGGGCATGTTCCGCAAAGACCCGAAAACGAGAGAGCAGTGGAGCCCGGAGAATGTCTCCCGATGTGCGGCCCGGCAGCAGGAAATTCTGGAGAGTGCTGTCAGGATGCTGGCCCCTGGCGGGCGCATGGTATATTCCACCTGCACCTTTTCGCCGGAAGAGGATGAGGAAACCATCTGCCGTTTTCTGAAAAACCATCCTGAATGCGCCATCCGGCATGTGGAGGTCAGCGATGGGATTGTGCATGGAAACCCGGAGTGGACGGAAGATCATGATCCGGCGGCGGCAGAAACCATCCGCCTCTGGCCTCATCTGCTGGAAGGAGAGGGCCACTTCGCGGCGGTACTGGAAAAAGAAGGCGGCGCAGTGGCAGGAGATCGTGAGACAGGCAGAGGAAAGGGATGGGAATGTCCGGGGATTTCCCGGAAAAAGCTGCCCGCCGAATATCTGGAATTCTGCCGGCTGGCGCTGCGGACAGATTTTCCTGACCGGCATCTGGCTTTCGGTGACCATCTTTATCTCTTTCCGGAGGGAATGCCCGGCCTGGACGGTTTGCGGGTACTCAGGCCCGGCCTGGAACTGGGGGAGGTCAGGAAGAAACGGTTTACGCCTGCCCATGCCCTGGCCCTGGCCCTGCGGCCGGAGGAGGCCAGGCTGTGCGTCAGGATTCCGCTGGAGGATGAGCGGGGGATTCGTTATCTCCAGGGGGAAAGCATACCCGCTGAGATGGAAAAAGGCTGGTGCCTGGTGTGCGCTGAAGACTATACCATGGGATGGGCCAAATCAGATGGCAGACAGCTGAAAAATCACTATCCAAAGGGGCTGCGGTGGCCTGCCCGGTGAAAGGAGACACAACAGGAAGATGAAGAAAAAGAAGAAAATGAGGCTGTACAAAGAACCTTCGCCTCTTTATTTATATAGAAAAGAGATCATATGGACCATGCTGACACTGGCCTGGCTGCTGTTTATATACTCCAATTCCATGAAAACAGCAGGTCAGTCTTCGGCTCAGAGCCAGCTGGTGCTTCGGGTTGTAGAGAGGATTTCCGCGGCGGCTCATGTTGAGACTGGCGTGACAGAGCATCTGATCAGGAAAACCGCTCATTTTGCAGAATATATGGTACTGGGGATGCTGATGACCCAGACGGTCAGAGCCTGGGGCGTCTTCCTGTCCCATCAGCTGTGGATCGTGCCGCTGTCCGGTTTTCTGATGGCGTCGGCAGATGAAATCATCCAGCTGTTTTTCGATGGCCGGTCAGGGCAGTTTACAGATGTTTTGCTGGACTTCGCCGGAGTGGCAGCAGGGCTGGCGTTCTGCCAGCTGCTGCATCATGTGATGAATCGGTGAAAATTTTATTAACCCAGCGATTCCCCAGTTTCCAGCAGCCAGTTGACATTCTGGATGCCGGGCAGCTGATTCAGCTGTTCCAGCAGTTTCTGGTCGATGGTTTTGATTCCTGACAGCTGGATAATCATTTCTGTGGAGGCGCCTGTGGTGTTCATGGTCCGCACCTGATAGCGCCTTCCCTGAAAAACGGCTTCCACAGCTGCCAGCTCCAGTCCCTCCCCCCGCAGGATAATCAGATACCGTTTGTAGAGGTTGGCATGGCCGCTTAACAAAAAGGCGATAATGGCGATAAATACAGTGGAAACCAGTGCCAGCCGGAAGTTTTGGGAGCCTATGCACAGCCCTTCGATGATGGACCAGAAGATGAAAGCTGTGTCCCGGGGATCTTTGATCGCAGTACGGAACCGGACGATGGAAAGGGCGCCTACCATGCCCAGGGAAATTACAATATTGCTGCTGATCATGATCATGATAACCACAGCGGTCAGCAGGATCATGACATTGGATACGTTGAAGCTGCTGCTGTAGCTGACGCCCCGGTAAGTGAACCGGTATGTCAGGAAAATCACCATGGCCACAGCCAGCGCCAGGCACATGACCAGAAAGATCCTCTCAGCGGTGAAGCTGGAAGATGTGGTATAAAACATTTGGATAATATCATTTTTGCTCATGGGAAACCTCCGCTTTTTCAATATATAAAACTGCCGGCAAAGGGTCTGCCGGTGCAGTATTTACTGAAAGATGTCTGGGTCAGTCTGTAAGGCCGCAGGATTTTCTGGACAAAGCCGGGCAGATTTTGATTGAATTTTACTTCCAGAATAACAGCATCTGTAAAAATCGGATTCCAGGGCAGGTTTGTGTCATACAGATTCAGATTCATTTCAGAAGAACGAACCCGGGAGTCAAAGGTCAGACGGACATCAAAGGCCGGGTAAGAGTAAGCGGTTCGGTCGTATTCCACAATGACGGCAGGCCGGTATCCGTCCACTGTCAGCATGGCATACAGCCGCATGGCATCCTCGCTGCGGTACTGAAACAGCGGCGTATAAATGCCGTTGGCCAGAATCCGGGCATCATCTTTACTGACTTCCAGACTGATTTTATGCTGATAATTCCCTTCTTTACTTTTCAGTTCCAATTTGGCAGTGGGCTGCTCCTCGCTGTAGATGCGCAGCCGCAGCTTCTGCCGGGTACGCAGCCCGTTTATTTTATCCCGGAAATCTCTGCTGCAGGGTGTGTCATAGTAAAGGCTTTTGACACGGTAGGAGCCATCCTCTGCGTGCTCATCCGTACGCAGAAAAGCGTCCAGCTTGATCTTGAGTTGGGCGGCATCAGCATAACTCATGATATATTTTAGCTCGCTTCGATAGACTGACAGTGCAGGCATAATATATTCTCCTAATTTTTGTACAGGCCTGTCCATGCCGAACAGGCTGCTTTGGTTCCTTATTTTATCAAAGTATAACGGGAAATCAAGAGGTTTTATCACGAACAATGCACATTTGTATAAAATTTAAGAAAAGGTTTATTAAAATCCAATTAAAATTTAATAAAAAGGTTGGGATTTGCCGCCTTTGATGGTATAGTAAACCTGCATATGTCCGGCTGCGGGCAGTTGGCTTATAGAAAACAATGGATATGACAGATAAATAACAATTGAGGTATTTGCCAGGATGAGTGAAGCAAGAAAAAGAAAACTGTTTATGGTGCTGCTTTTCCTGATGGCAGGGGCAATGGCGGTATATATTTATATCAGCTGTGCCGGCGGACAGGAGCAGCAGAAGCTGAAAGAGGGGCTGGCTTACTTTTCCGGCGGGTCGGCCCAGCCGGGGATGGAAGTGGAGGTAGAATTGCTGAATTATGATTGGTTCAGCCAGCCATCCTTTCAGTGGCAGGTGGATGGGAAAATTGTCAGCCAGGAGGGACCAAGCTATACACCCGATGAGAATGATCTGGAAAAGATGATAACTGTTACGATACAGGCAGAAGGATACGAAGATCAGACGTTGTCAGTGTTCTGCAGCCGTCTGCCGGTTCTCTATGTGGATGTGGAAGACGGCGCTGAGGTAGCGACAAAAAAAGATTATCAGAATGCGTATTATGTGCTCCAGGGCGCGGGGGAATATCAGCAGTACCGTTATGAAGGAGAGACTCAGATCAAAGGTCGGGGGAACACTTCCTGGAACATGGACAAAAAACCATATAAACTGAAGCTGGAAAACAAAGAGGATTTGCTGGGGATGGGAGAGAACCGGCACTGGGTTCTGCTGGCTAACTACACAGACATCAGTCTGATGCGCAATACCCTGGCGTTCCGGGCAGCAGAAGAGATCGGCCTGGTCTCTATGGAAACCCAGTGGGTAGAGCTGGTGCTGAATGGTGAATATGTTGGAAATTATCAGCTGTGTCAGCAGATCCGCCCCGGCGAGGACCGGGTTCCGGTGACCGATCTGGAGAAAATTGCTCATGAGGTGGCTGAAGAATGTGTTAGGCGGGAGATGATTGGCGGTGATTATCTGGAGGAACTTAAAGAAATGCTGGAAAATGATCTGAGCTGGCTGAGTACCCGCACCTTTCAGTTTTATGACCAGGAATACCAGATACCGGCTGATATTCAGCTGCCTGCGATCACCGGCGGGTTTATACTGGAGATTGACGAATATTTTGACGAGCCTTCCAAGTTTGAGACTGCAAAGGGACAGCCAGTGATGTTCCATTCTCCGGTAAATGCCTGGTCTAATCTGGAACTGATGGATTATGCCATGTATTATGTCCAGGCCATAGAAGATGCCATTTATGCGGAAAATCATCAGACCCAGTGGCAGGGAGTCACAGTTCACTATACAGACCTGATCGATCTGGATTCCCTGGCAAAATACTGGCTGATTTCAGAATTCTTCTGTAATGAGGATTTGGGCAAGAAGAGTGTGTATCTGTATAAGGATCTGGAAGGAAAAGCATATATGGGTCCCATCTGGGATATGGACTGGAGCAGCGGCGGTTCTGAGAATACCCAGGCATATGATCAGTGGGCCACGCTGACTTTTTCTGCCGGCGCCCAGCAGTATATGTGGTACAAGGAACTGGTAAAAGATCCCGAATTCCTCACCAGAGTTTACGAGCTGTATCACCAGTACCGCTACATATTCGAAGAGATCACCAAAGAAGGCGGCGACATCGACCAGTATTATGAATACCTGTACGACTCCGGGCTGGCAAATGAGAAACTGTGGAAAACAGACAGCGGATTCACAGAAGAAGTGACAGAGGTTCTCAAACCATGGCTTCATAACCGGCTGCAGTGGATGGACGAGCAGTTCGCCACACTGGAAGGGCTGACAGCGTCGCTGAATCCGTGAGGCGGCCTGGGCCGCGTAGACTTTCGAATGAAATCCCTATGGTATATCTTTTCGTTCAGGGGGGGCTTGTACAGCCCGGACGATGCACTGCGGTGTACAGGAATGAAAACATG
>CAJFOT010000071.1 GCA_904397815.1 Candidatus Paralachnospira sangeri | reverse complement strand
GTAATTTCTTTCTGTACTTGCATACAAAAATAATATGATATTGTAACAAATACTTGTGTCTGTTTTTTGATTTCCATGTTCCCATAATGTAAGCATAGCACAAGCCACCACTTTTGGCTACCTAAACCCACCGTCTAAAGCCAGTGGGATTGCGGTAGCCCTATTTCAAAGCCATGCACCAGTTCGCTGACGGCAGAGGTGACAGCATAAATCTTCTGGTCAACAGCCTGGGTCAGCGCGGCATCCCCCGGCTCCAGCCCCGTCTCCCGGACAGCCTGGGCCTGCACCCCGCTGATCCAGCGGTCCAGCACCAATGTCAGGGCACCTCCCTCAGGCTTCGTCTTCGTAGAAAGGTTGCTGATCAGCTCCCGGTAGGTAGCCAGTCCCTGTCCCCGGGTGCCCTGCAGCCGCCGTTCCGGCGACAGATCCGCGTCAGCCACAATAAAGCCTTTGTCCATGACATAGTTGCGGATGGTCTGTATCAGAAAGCTTTTGCCAGAGCCGTACCGGCCCACGATAAAGCGAAAAGACGCGCCGCCGTCTGCAATAATATCCACATCACGCAGCAGAGCCTCGATTTCATTTTTCCGCCCCACTGTAATATAAGGCAGGCCAATCCGGGGAACCACACCGCCCTTCAGAGAATCTAAAATAGCCTGCTCAATCCGTTTTGGAACTTTTCTGTGATTCTCATTCATTATCTTTTCCTCCAAACATTTGCAGGACATCGTCCCGGTAATCCTCCACGAGAGTGATCGTATCCCCGTCCCACTCCAGGACATTGTCGCCGATCTCGTCAAACAATGCCTCGTTAATGGTATCGGCCGCCACAGAAGGCATCAGATGGCCGGCCTTCAGATAGGATTCGGCAGACTGATTCCGGGCAAGAGCCAGGAGAATCTGCCTGTGAATCATATCCAGCATATCCAGAGCCCCATCCCCGGACTCTGTCTCCTTCTCCCGGCCCGTCCCCAGCCGGCCGGTTTCTTCCATCTGCTGTGCTGCCAGGCTGTCTTCGGCGTCTGCGGCAAAGTCCATTTCTTCCCCGGTCAGCAGGCTGTCCCGTGTCACCTGCGCATCCTGCCGGATCTGCTCCAGATGGGAGAGATCGATTATAACCTCCGGCACCGCAGCCTTTCGTTCCTCCCGCTGTTCAGCCTGAATAACAGCTTCCACATAAACTGACGCCCACTCCTCTCCGGCATTTTCCCGCAGATAATGGCCGGTTTTCAGATATTTCCGCAGGATACGGTCTGTCGCGCGCAGGAAAGTGCGAAACCGGTCCCGGTCAAAATACAGGCTGTCATATCGTTTTTCCTGCCACACACCACCGCGGCAGTGATATTCCCTGCACGCGTCCAGTATATAATCAGCATCCGGATGGGCCTGTTCCTCCCAGTAAAGGGCATTTCCCAGGGGATGCCACGAAAAAGCCTTCTGTTCCCCAAAGCATGCGGCAAAAAGATCTTTGCCGTCCCCGGAAAATGTCCGGGACGCACAGCGCCAGACCGCCGCAAAAAAATGCTTCCCCTTTTCTCCCCCTTTTTTGACAACCGGCGACTGTTCCAGCTTCTTTCCGGCAAATATACACAGGGCAGAGAAAATTTCCTCATCAGTAAATTCCTCCGGGCTGCGAAGAACGGCCAGAGCCTCATCTTTTTCTATCAGGGCAGGGTCCGCGTACCGGCGGGCCAGCGCCGGAGAAAGATCGTGGAGCACCGCATATTCCAGCATCCAGCGGCGCAGATTTCTGTCCATACCAGGACAGCCCATCCCGGAATCCAGGAAGCCCGTCTCAAATTCCCCCATCTTCTGCAGACTGTCCTCCGGTGAACCTGTCCCGATTCCATTGAGCAGTTCATAGATATACATATAAGCAAGAGAGCTGGCAACAGGCAAAAAAATCCCCTTCCTGACATGGGTTCGCCAGGTGAAGTAGCCTCGCAGCTGCCGGAGATTCAAATCATGGTAGTCAGGAAAATACAACTGGCACCCTTCGTCACAGGGCGCGTCATCCTCATAATCCTCCATAAACTTGCCCTGCCGGTAAAAATTTTTACATTTAACGGCAAAAAAGCTGCCGCTGCCCTCATACAGCAGCTGCATCTCGCGGATCTTCTCCGGGATCTCCAGCACAGTCTCTGAAAATCCGACCCTAGCGGCAGGCAGCCCAGTGTCCGAAAATCCGGCCTCGGCAGCAGGCAGCCCAGTGTCCGGACAGACGATGGCCGATTCCGCAGGCGGCGTGTCCAGCACAACGGTATAACCATGCCCTTCGTCTGCGTAAACAGCGCGGTCAAAGAGACGGAAAACCACGTCCCGGTTCGTATCGGCCTCAAATCTGACCCCCACCCATTTGCGCCCCTTCATGCGGAAAGGAAGGGACAGGTAAGGCGCCCGGATTTCCGAAAGAACCCGCTGGCCGCATTTGATGTCACACCTCTGAATCTCCGTCCCCGTGTCGTAATCCCACTGTCGCATCAAAAGGGCCAACCAATTTCCTGTATTGGGATCAGACAGAACAGAAAAACCGGGAAAATCAGCCCATTTGCGCTGTTCCCGGATATAAAATTTCTCTTCAGCATAGGCTGTCAGTTCCGACAGTTCCAAAACGTCATCCCTCCCCGCGCAAAATGCCCATAGCCAGGAGCGGCGGCATATGATGCCGCCTGGCCGGCAGGGCTGTCTGTGTATAGAAATTATACTATATCTGAGGGGAAAAGCAAATATGGGTGGGGGAAAGATTATTGATTACCTAAATATCATATGTTACAATCATTCAAAAGGGAGACGAATAAAATAACCATGGAAGAAATCGGACGTGTTCTGAAAAATCTGCGTTTAGCTTCTGGAAAAACTTAAAAAGAAGTTGCCGAACAGCTTGGCCGAAAACAACAGATTGTGGGACATTGGGAAACAGGATATTCACAGCCTGACGCCAACACACTTTTTACTTTATGCGATATATATGGAACCACTGTGGACGAAGCATTCGGATTTAAGAAAAACGGAGTACGCCTCTCTAAAGACGATATAAGTTGGCTTAAAATGTACCAAAGACCCCCACGACAAAGAAATCGTTGACGTGGTTCTGGAGAAAGAATACGCCCGCTGGCAGTCAGAACACTCCCAGCCTGCCGCTCTCAAGGATGCCTCCTTCTACGAGCCCTCTGTACTGGCCACACACGCACGAACTGACGAAGAACCCACTCCCGAAAGCCAGGCCTATGATCCTGATATTATGTTTGATGATATGGGGTGATTTTTTAATTTGCGAAGAACTCCTGATTCATGCCGGCTGTATCGGATTGACCGTAAAAGAAAAGTCTCTCACAGAGCATGACGGCCTGATCGGAATCATAAACGCATTTAATAACAGCTGTCGAAATCTGTATGAGATGGCCGATTATCTGAATGTGGTGAAAATGATATGAAAATAATAATCTATAGAAAGGAAGTGTTCTTATGCCATTGCCCAGAGAACGGACATATACCTCAGAAGACTACTGGAACCTGCCAGATGGTCAGCGCGCTGAACTGATCGGCGGACAGCTGTATGATATGGCTCCGCCAAATCGCTTGTACCAGGAAATCAGTTTCGCTTTGTCACGAAAAATTGCGGATTATATTGATACACAAAAAGGCCAGTGCAAGGTTTATCCTGCCCCGTTTGCCGTCAATCTGGACGCAGGGGATAAAGACTGGGTGGAGCCGGATATATCTGTTATCTGCGATAAAGATAAGCTGACAGACCGCGGCTGCTCGGGTGCCCCGGACTGGATTGTGGAAATTGTCTCCCCGTCCAGCCGCCGGATGGATTATAATATTAAAAATGCTCTGTATTCTCAGGCTGGTGTTCGGGAATACTGGATCGTCGACCCCGCCAAGGAACGGGTTACCATCTATCACTATGAAGAGGATGCCGCGCCTATGATCGCCCTGTTTGACACTCCCATCCAGGTCGGTATTTATGATAATCTGGTAATCACCATGGCTGATCTGCTGAAATAAAGAAAAACCGCCTTCAGCGTCAAGCAGAGACGGCCTTTATAGATACTGCATGTGGTGAAGATGATATGAAAATAGTAATCATAGAAAGGAAGTGTTACTATGCCATTGCCCAGAGAACGGACATATACCTCAGAAGACTACTGGAATCTGCCGGATGATCAACGTGCTGAACTGATCAACGGACAGCTGTATGATATGGCGCCGCCCAGCAGGATTCATCAAAAACTGGTTGGCGAATTATATCGCATACTGAAAAACCATATCATTGATCATGGTGGTTCATGCGAAGTTTATCCTGTCCCGTTTGCCGTCAATCTGAACGCAGATGATAAGACATACGTTGAACCCGATATCAGCGTTATCTGCGACCCTGACAAACTGACAGACAGAGGCTGTGAAGGCGCGCCTGACATGGTGATCGAAATTGTCTCCCCTTCCAGCCGCCGGATGGATTACGCCACCAAGAACACACTGTACTCTGAAGCTGGCGTTCGGGAATACTGGATCGTCGACCCCGCCAAGGAACGGGTTACCATTTATCACTATGAAGAGGATGCCGCGCCTATGATCGCCCTGTTTGACACTCCCATCCAAGTCGGCATTTATGATGATCTGGTGATCACCATGGCTGATCTGCTGAAATAAATCGAGTAGGGGAGATTTTCTCTCCCCGCTCACACTGCCGTACATGACGTTCAACATACGGCGGTTCAACATAACTTCAAAGCATGACGCTCATTGTAATAATCAAGACAGCTTATAAGCCCTGCTCTGGCTAATACTTCTTTAGAGATTGCCCTAACAACATATGTCTTAGTCACTGCCAATAATAATAGTCTCCACAATACGCTGTCTGCCTTGCAAGGTCTTTTCCATTCCCAGTTTCTGCAATCCCCATTGTCGCTTACTTGGTACCTTCCGCTGTTTCCAGACGATGATTTTGAGTCTTGTCCTTAAATGTGTGCGTCTGCTTCTGTTATTGCTGTTTTCATGGAACCAATGGCATAGTCGTTAATCCATCCTCTTGTCACCTGATTGATTTTCTTAAGCATGCTGTTCCTTTTCCCAAAGTAGAATCTGGACAACTTCCTGTTTTTGTGTGGCAGCGTCCACTGTTTCCGGAATCTCGCAAGCTTTTTGCACAAAGCCCGGACGTGATAGTAAAATGTGCTGACAGAAATCCCGTTTTCTATACAATACACCACTATCGGTCTAAGGCCACCGAATCTGCACTGTGTGATCAGTTTTAACCAATGTTCATCATTCGAAGTTGTACGCAATTGATTCATCTCCTCCAACATGAGATTTTGGAGTAACCAGGTACAACAAAAGCAGCCAAAGATGTGCGATTGAATCGCGGCTTTGCAGTTCCGAAAACCGGATATGAAGTAAATTACTCCAAATATCTGAAGCATCTCACAAAAGTTGGAGTTTGACTATCCGGTTGGTTATAAAGCGCTTACCTTGGATAGTAAGATTCTTATCTTTAAAACCTTGTTCTGTGAGCTTCCAGGTGCTCATCTCTGATAAGGAACTGTATATTATCAGACTGGACAATCTGCTCCTCCGTTGCTGTTTCAAGAAAACGCATTTTCCCTTGATCTTTAATCTGATCAATAATTTCTTTTAATTCATCAGAAATCATATCCTACCTCCATCAATGAAAACGCGAAAAATCTGTAGCTATATATTTCTCAAACTGCTTCTTGCAGTATTCTTTTTTAATCCCAGTCTTATTATCTCTCCGATTGCCATTGAACCAGATTCCACGCTTACCTTTATTCTTTCCAGTCTTATTTGTCACGCACTCATTCAGGAACTCTTCTGATGACATAATCCACATCATATCCAATCGTTCCGAATAGAACACAAAATAAAAATTCTCCGTCAATTCATGAGTTATTGCTGAAAACAATGCTGCGTCTCCATCTGTAACCTCATTTGACCTAGCTTTAATCTGGACTTCAATAAATGTACCATCTTCCTTTTTGATGACACAATCAACGCCGTGATCATCCACAAGAGGCATATAAACATCAAGCCCTTCCATTAACATCTTTCCGACCAAATTATATTCCATTCGTTTACCGAAACCGGCAGAATGTCTGAACGAGATACCCATTGCAACCTCCTACATCGTTACATTTAGGAGCCGTTTAAGCCCTTTCTTATTTCTTAGGAACATTTCTTCCTGATGCAATATTCCTGAGATAATCGCCGTATTCCCCGGTCTCTGGATCCTGCACTCATTGTAAGTTACATTTCCAATCCCATAATACTACAGGAAGTCTTGAATATCTCAGCTGTATTACGACAATTTTTGTGCAAAACAAGCTGATACCCGTAGGGAGCAAAGCCGCCATTCCATCAGCCTTCCCCTGACTTTTGGATACAACCCATCGTTTGAACACGGATGTTTTCACACTCCATCTCCGCTGCAGCAGACAGAACAGAAATCAACGATCTCATAATCATTATAATCTATGTAGACCTTCATTTTGGCCTTTTGCCCATCCAACGAATAACCGTCCACCTGCATGGCAGTGAAAACTCTGGTATAGGCATAAACTTTCATCTTTTTTTCTGCATTTTCGCTTCTGCCTTCGCCATTTTTTCCAACTGTTTGATAGGCTTCAGATACTTTCCCTCCACAGGGGCGGGTCAGCACTTCTTCACCAGTCGCCCGAAGAATATTATCCAACAACTCCACATAATCGCTCATATACATGGGCGGTGAAGGATGATCTGCATCTCAGCAAAGTCAAAATGACCGGGGTTCAGAATGCGCAGTTCTTCCTCCGTCAGATAATTCCTAGCAATTATTTCACTCTGTAACCAAGGGAAATGATCATATCCAGATTATAGAAAAGCAATTTTCTTATTACCTGACGGTTGCCCTCCATCTGAACCCGTCGGAATTTCCGACAGGTTGAAGTTTCATCCAGTTCGCCTTCTTTGTAGATATGTCGATGTGTTCTACAATGTTGCTTCTAGACTTATGGAACAGTTCCGCCATCTGCTGTTGTGTCAGCTGATTATTCCGGGTCGCTGCTTATCATATTTTTCTCAGTTTTATTTTTGATTGAACTGCAAAAATTGAAGCATCCCGCTTTGCATCCATAACCTCAAAACCTCTAAGAATCTTTTCTTGCGATTCCGGACTCCAATATATTTTAAGGTGTTGTTTCGATCTTGTAATTGCAGTATAAAAAATATTGTGCGTTATCATTTCATCCACCTCTCTGGTAATGAGTAAACGCTAAATAGCGAGTACCTTTGGTTCTTCCGCAAATACCCGTTTTTTAATTGAATTTTCTGAATTATGTAGTAAGATATAGATATATAATCTTATTTAATGGAGGAAG
>CAJFOT010000070.1 GCA_904397815.1 Candidatus Paralachnospira sangeri | reverse complement strand
TCTAACCGGTCTTCCACATGCGACTTTCTGTCTGCCTGTACACCGCAGTGCATCTGGATACTGGCCGAACAGGAATGAAAACATGGCATTGCTGCAAACCCTATGCTTTCGTTCCTTGCCGCAGTCAATGAACAGGTTCCGACAGCCACGGCAGAACACTGTGTCCGGACAGCCATGTCCCTTAAAGCTTTTGTTACCGGCCCGAATAAATCTAAGCAGCCAGGCGGGCCATCACATGGACGTTAAGGGGCATAACTGTGCAGGCAAAGAAAGCCCCGCAGACCCGCATAAAACCTGCTTTAACAAGTATTTATGGGCTGCAGGGCTTTCTGTTTTTAGGCTACACCTGACAGGAGTCGAACCTGCGCACATGCCTCCGGAGGGCACTGCTCTATCCACTGAGCTACAGGTGCATGACTCGATTATTATACAATAAGATCAGAAACTATGCAAGTGGATTTTGAAAATAATTTTAATTTTTTTCTCATAGAATTGTAAGGAGATGGTTGTTGCAATTTTCTCCGGAGTTTGCTATGATAGTCACTGTAAGTTTTTGCGTGCCCACAGACTGACACGCTTGTTCACTATGGAAATTTGGGGGCGTGTTTGCCGTCCCTGGATGGAAAGCTGCCTCACGGGCGGCGGAAATGATCTCAATCACAACAGATAGGAGGAATTATTTTTCATGCAGTCCAGAATGGAAAAGCCGTCTAATGGCCAGACCCCGAATGATTTTTTGAAAAAATATGGAAAATATATCGCGGTTATTGCGGTCGCGCTGATTTTAATTATAATTATTGTATTTTCGGGGAGAGGATCATCACCGGCGGAAACAACAGCAGCCAATACAGAAGTGATCGGCATTCCTGCCGATGAAGAGACAGAAACTACAGCGGATGCTACTGCCTTGAAAGAGGATGCCTATCCGGCAGTGAATGAGCTGATCAACAATTATTTCACAGCCCTGAAAAATCAGGATCTGGAGACCCTCTCCAATATTATGACTACCGAAAGCGAGATTACCGCTGAGGATGTGCAGAAAGAGGGCGAATACATTGAAGATTATCAGAATATCAAATGTTATACAAGAGACGGCATCGTAGACGGCACATATATTGTATTTGCCTATTATGACATTAAGTTCCTGAATGTGGACACGCTGGCGCCCAGTATGATCTGGATGTATGTGTGTACCAATGAGGACGGTTCTTTATACATTAACAAGAGCACCATCGACGGCGAGGTGGCAGCTTATATTGATGAAGTGCTGAAGAGCGACGAGGTGAACGCGCTGGCAGAATCTGTGAACAGCGCCCTGTCAACGGCGATGGAGCAGGACGAGACGCTGGCTCAGCTGGTGACAAAGATGCGTGAGGGTGCAGACCCGTCCGCAATCGAAGAGAGTCAGACAGAAGAAACACAGGCAGAAGAAACGCAGGCGGAAGAAACACAGCCGTCAGAGAGCCAGACTGAGGAAACACAGGCGGAAGAGACTCAGGCAGAAAGTGAGCAGTCCTCAGAAGGTACTGAGACCGTATATGCTCTGCAAAATGTAAGAATCCGCCGGACGCCGTCCACTGACGGTGAGGTGGCAGGACAGCTGGTAGGCGGTTCATCCATCCAGCGGGTGGGAACCGAAGGCGAATGGAGCCGGGTCATCTATAATGGTGAAGAATGTTATATTGCCTCTGAATTCCTGACGACAAGCGCAGCGGCCGGGAGTTATTTCGAAGAGGTAGATGAATATGTGCAGGCGCTTCAGAATGTGAAGATGAGAAGTCAGGCTTCCACAGACAGTGAAGATCTTGGGACACTGCCGGGAGGCACAGAAGTTCATCGGACCGGGTACAATGAAGAATGGAGCCGGATCGAATATAACGGTGAAACATGTTATGTGGCCAGTGAGTTTTTGGGATAGTAATATGCCCTGTGATGATATAATAATGGATAATAATTAACAGCGGCCTGCCGCCTTCAAGTTGCAGATTTGGAGACGGCAGGCCGTACTGTGCTGAAAACAGAAGAGAGGAAGATAGATATGGATGTAAAACTGTTTGACTACGAACTGCCTCAGGAGCTGATCGCCCAGGACCCGCTGGAGGACAGAAGTGCTTCACGGCTGATGGTTCTGAGCCGGGAAACAGGGGCGGTTTCCCATAAACATTTCTATGACATTGCGGATATGCTGGGGGAAAATGACTGTCTGGTCATCAACAATACGAAAGTGATCCCTGCCCGGCTGATGGGAGAAAAGGTCGGTACAGGAGCATCGATTGAGATTCTTCTGCTGAAAAGAAAGGAAAATGATATCTGGGAGACTCTGGTGAAACCGGGAAAAAAGGCAAAGCCGGGAACAGAAATCATTTTTGGCGGCGGCCTTCTGACAGGAAAGGTGCTGGAAGTGGTAGAAGAAGGCAATCGCCTGATCCAGTTCAGCTATCAGGGGATTTTCGAGGAAATTCTGGACCAGCTGGGTCAGATGCCTCTGCCGCCCTATATTACCCATCAGCTGAAAGATAAAAACCGGTATCAGACAGTCTATGCCAAGTATGAGGGGTCGGCCGCCGCACCTACAGCCGGACTCCATTTTACAGAAGAACTGCTGGAGAAGCTGCGGGCAAAAGGGGTGGCCATTATTCCGGTCACCCTTCATGTAGGGCTCGGGACATTTCGGCCGGTAAAGGCAGAGCGGGTAGAGGATCATCATATGCATGCGGAATATTACCAGATCGGGGAGAAGGAGGCGGCGCTCCTGAACGAAGCCAGAAAAAAGGGAAAACGGATCATCGCGGTCGGAACAACCAGCTGCCGGACACTGGAGTCAGCTGCGGATGAAAATGGAACGATTACCCGGCTCAGCGGATGGACGGACATTTTTATTTATCCGGGATATCAGTTTAAAATGGTAGATGCTCTGATTACTAATTTTCATCTGCCTCAGTCTACTCTGATGATGCTGGTATCAGCATTGGCTGGCAGGGAACATATTATGGCGGCTTATGAGGAAGCAGTAAAGGAACGGTATCGTTTCTTCAGCTTCGGTGACGCGATGTTTATCGTGTGAGAAATATGAAAGTCGATGACATTTCAGGAGTATGTCGGGGCAGGCCGCGGTAATTGCTTATGGGGCTGCCGAAAGATTGCCAGCTCCTTCAGGGAAGCAGCAGCTGGCCGGTGCCGCCGGCTGACGGCAGACGCTCCTGGAAGCCGGACTCCATAATGCTGACAAAATCTCTCAGCAGAGTATTTCCTTTCAGGTCCTTATAATACAGACCGAAAGGCAGCGGCGGCATATCCTCCATGGGAATGGATACCAGCCCCGGTGTGCGGGGGGTGGAATCATCGGGCAGAACTGCAACGCCAAATTCAGCTTCCACCAGGACGGCTACTGCTTCCAGAGATTCACAGAAATAGAAGTCAGAGGGCGGGCGCCGGCGGGTCACATTGTTGTGCAGCTGCGTTGTGGGCGGATTCAGAAGAATCAGCTTCTCATGATCCAGATCTGAGGGACGGATGCTGCTTCTGGAGGCCAGAGGATGGGAGGCGGCGCATACACATACCATGGGAATCTGATACAGTTCTTTGAATGAGACATTATTTTTTTCGGTGGCCGGTTCCCTGAAACCGATGATAATGTCGACCGTCTCATCCTCCAGAAAACGGAACAGATGTTGGAAGGGCACTACGATCAGCTTTGGATAAACATGGGGGTATCGCCGGGCCAGCTCCTTCAGAACATTTGGCAGCCGGAAAAGCTGAATGTGATTGTGGCAGCCGATGGCCAGGGTCTGCATTTCTATATTGGATAAATCGGCAAAGCGCTGTTTGGCCTGAGCGGAGATCTCCAGTATTTTCCTCGCGTCATTGAGAAAAAGAAAGCCGGCGGGGGTGAGTTCCACGATACGGGTGGTTCGTTTAAATAATTTTACATTTAACTCAGATTCCAGTGAGCGGATCTGATGGGTCATGGCTGGCTGGGTGATATTCAGCTGTTCGGCGGCCCTGGCAAAATTCAGGGTTTCAGCCACAGCTAGGAAGCAGCTGAGCTGGAACATATTCATGGTTTCTGTCTCCTTGATGTTGATTAATAAAATTTGTTTATTAATGATAACATTTTTTGAATTTACATGCAAGATAAATTTAGTATAATGAAGGAAAGACGCACTGTTGATGATATTCAACGGTGCGTTTCATTGAGTTTATTCTGACATGATTATGGAGACAAGGAGGTACAGCTATGATAAAAACATTACTCCGGTATGTCAGGGAATATAAGACCGTATCCCTGCTGACACCGCTGTTTACAGCGCTGGAGGTATTGATGGAGACCCTGATCCCTTTTATCACGGCGCAGCTTATCGACAAAGGGATTGAGGCCGGCAATGTGCAGCAGGTGTATTTTTACGGCGCTCTGATGCTGCTTCTGGCATTTTTAAGCCTGTTGTTCGGCGTGTTGGCCGGCCGGTACGCGGCGGCGGCTTCAGCCGGCTTTGCGGCCAATTTAAGGGAGGGGATGTATGAAAATATTCAGACATTCTCTTTTTCAAACATCGACAAATTCAGCACAGCCGGTCTGATTACCCGTATGACGACGGATGTGACCAATGTGCAGATGGCCTACCAGATGATGATGCGTATCGCGGTCCGGTCGCCGCTGATGCTGGTGAGCAGTCTGTTTATGAGTCTGATGATTAATGTGGAGCTCAGTATGATTTTCCTGGTGGCCATGGTATTCCTGGCGATTGTCCTGATGCTGATTATCAGCAAGACCACGAAAATATTCGACAAAGTATTTGCCCAGTATGATGACCTGAACGCGGCAGTACAGGAAAACGTTTCCGCGATTCGTGTGGTAAAGGCTTTTGTGCGGGAGAAACATGAAGATGAGAAGTTCGGAAAGGCATCCGGCCGTCTGTATGACCTGTCTGTGAAGGCAGAGAGCCTGCTGGCTTTCAACAACCCGGTTATGATCCTGACAGTGTCGTCCTGTATCCTGGGGCTGTCCTGGCTGGGCGCCCAGAATGTCGTGATCGGCAATCTGACCACGGGCGAGCTGACATCCATGTTCACCTATGTCATGGGCATCCTGATGTCACTGATGATGCTGTCTATGGTGTTCGTCATGCTGACCATGAGTGCTGCCAGCGGCAAGCGTATCGCGGAGGTGCTGGATGAGAAGGCGGATCTGGCCGATCCGGAGAAGCCGGATACGGATATTCCCGACGGCAGGATTGATTTCAACCATGTCAGCTTCTCTTACAAACACGGCAGCGGTGAGGAGACGCTCCATGACATCGACCTTCATATCCGCTCCGGTGAGACCATCGGCGTCATCGGCGGCACCGGCTGCGGCAAGTCCACTGTGGCGAACCTGATCAGCCGTCTCTACGATGTGGATGAGGGCAGTGTCTGTGTAGGCGGCAAGGACGTCCGTACATATGATATGGAAGTTCTCCGCAACCAGGTGGCTGTGGTGCTGCAGAAAAACGTTCTCTTTTCAGGAACAATCCTGGATAACCTGCGCTGGGGCAAGGAGGACGCGACAGAGGAAGAGTGCATCGAGGTCTGCCGCCAGGCCTGCGCGGATGAATTTATTGAGACCTTCCCGGATAAGTACAATACCTGGATTGAACAGGGCGGTACCAATGTATCCGGCGGCCAGAGGCAGCGTCTGTGTATTGCCAGGGCACTGCTGAAGAAGCCGAAGGTTCTGATTCTGGACGATTCCACCAGCGCGGTGGATACCGCGACAGACGCGAAGATCCGGGATTCCTTCGCGAAGAAGATTCCGGGAACCACCAAGCTGATTATCGCGCAGCGGATATCCAGTGTGGAGGACGCTGACCGGATTCTGGTGCTGGATGAAGGCAGAATTAACGGTTTTGACACCCATGAGCAGCTGCTGAAGACCAATGACATTTACCGTGAGATCTATGAGACCCAGGTAAAGGGCGGCGGAGATTTCGACCATCATCCGACCGCGGCAGCGGCGCAGGCGTAAGGGAGGTGTGTAAATATGGCAGAACAGGTAAGAAAAGTAGGCGGCCCCGGCGCAATGCGGGGACCGAAAGAAAAAGTAGGAAATCCCCTTGGCGTAATCAAACGCGTCCTGGGATATATGCTGAGATATTATAAAATTCCATTTGCGATCGTCGTGCTCTGTATTCTGGGCACAGCGCTGTCACTGCTGCAGGGTACCCTGTTTATGCAGACATTGATTGATGATTATATCATTCCGCTGACCCAGATGGATGTGCCGGATTATTCCGGCCTGGCTCACGCGCTGCTGCGCCTCGCGGGAATCTTTGCCATCGGTGTTATATGCGCGTATTCCTATAACCGGATTATGGTTAATATCGGACAGGGAACTATGAGGAATCTCCGTCAGGAACTGTTCACCCGTATGGAATCTCTGCCGATCCGGTATTTTGACACCCATCCCCACGGGGATATCATGTCTGTGTACACCAACGATGTGGATACCCTGCGGCAGCTGATCAGCCAGACCATCCCCCAGGTCATCAACTCGTCCGTGACGATCGTCACCACGTTCGTCAGCATGATTATAATGGATGTGCCGCTGACCCTGCTGACCCTGTGTATGGTGGCGGCCATGATTTTCGCCGCTTCCAAACTGGGCTCCAAGTCAGCTCTGTATTTTACCAGGCAGCAGAAAAAGCTGGGCGAGGTCAATGCCTATATTGAGGAAATGATCTCAGGCCAGAAGGTGGTAAAGGTATTCTGCCATGAGGAAAAGGCGCTGGCACAGTTCCGGGTGGTGAACCAGGAACTGCGGGAGAGCACCTACAACGCGAATAAATTCGCCAATATCCTCATGCCTGTCAATGCCAATCTGGGCAATATCAGCTATGTCCTCTGCGCGGTACTGGGCGCGATCCTGGCGCTGAACGGCTTCGCGGGGCTGACCCTGGGCACCCTGGTTTCCTTCTTGACCCTGAATAAGAACTTCACTCAGCCCGTCACCCAGATCAGCCAGCAGCTGAACAACGTGGTAATGGCAATGGCCGGCGCAGACCGTATCTTTAAGATGATGGCAGAGGAGCCGGAGGATGACAACGGATATGTAGAGCTGGTAAATGTAAAGGAGGACGCGGACGGCAATCTGGAGGAGACAAAGGAGAGAACCGGCATCTGGGCATGGCGGCATCCTCATAAAGCGGAGGGAACCATTACTTATACGAAGCTGGCCGGAGGCATTGTCTTTGACGATGTGGACTTCGGCTATAACCCGGATAAAATTGTCCTTCACAATATTTCATTATATGCGAAGCCGGGACAGAAAATCGCCTTCGTCGGCAGCACCGGCGCCGGTAAGACCACCATTACCAACCTGATCAACCGGTTCTATGACATTCAGGATGGAAAGATCCGCTGCGACGGCATCAACATCAACAAGATTAAAAAAGGCGACCTGCGGCGGTCCCTGGGCATGGTGCTCCAGGATACCCATCTGTTTACCGGAACGGTAATGGATAATATCCGCTACGGCCGTCTGGAGGCCACCGATGAAGAATGTATCGCGGCCGCGAAGCTGGCCAATGCGGACGGATTTATCCGACGTCTGCCTAACGGCTATCAGACCATGCTGACCGGCGACGGGGCGAACCTGAGCCAGGGCCAGAGACAGCTGCTGGCCATCGCAAGGGCGGCTGTGGCAGACCCGCCGATGCTGATTCTGGATGAGGCCACATCCTCCATTGATACCCGTACAGAGACACTGGTGCAGGAGGGTATGGATAAGCTGATGGAAGGAAGAACCTCCTTCGTCATCGCCCACCGTCTGTCCACAGTGCGCAACGCCAACTGCATCATGGTACTGGAGCATGGCAGGATCATCGAGAGAGGAACCCACGACCAGCTGATCGAGCAGAAGGGACGGTATTATCAGCTGTATACCGGAAACTTCGCGGAAGAGCCGGCGTAAATATCTTTTCGTTCAGGGGGGGCTTGCCCGGACGGAAATACAGATCAGGTAATGCGCCTGGAGATGACACGCTGAACCCGTCTTTGCAGAGACCGGGGGCACAGAT
>CAJFOT010000069.1 GCA_904397815.1 Candidatus Paralachnospira sangeri | reverse complement strand
TGTGTCCGGACACAGCATCCTGCCGCGGCTGTCGGGGCCTGTTCATTGACTGCGGCAAGGAACGAAAGCACATACATTTATTTCCACACCTGCCGCAGCACCCGCATCGCATTGCCGCCAATGACCTTTCCGATTTCTTCATCGGTATATCCGTGGCGGATCAGCCACCGCGGAATGTTCCAGCTGGCCTCCGTGGGGTTCTCCAGATATTTCACAAATGGAACCTCTTTGTATTCTGTCTGGGTTTTGGAGGTCTCTCCTGTGGAGAGAGCAGCCGCAAAAGCATGGTGCAGGCCTACATGGTCACCGTACATGCAGTCGGGACCAAAGCTGACATGGTCAATGCCCACCAGATCTTTTACATATTCAAAGTGTTCCATATAGCTGTCCAGGTCGTGGGTCATCCGGGTGCGGGACATAGTGGTATGGGGCGCGGCTTCAATGCCGATAACGCCGCCCTTTTCCGCAATGGCCTTCAGCAATCTGTCGCTGGCCATCCGCTTGGTATTCCACACACCCTTTGCTCCTACATGGGAGGCTATAATCGGTTTGCTGGAACACATAACTGCATCATAGGCAGTCTGCTCCCCGCAGTGAGATACATCGATCAGCATTCCCACCTTGTTCATCCGCTCCACACATTTTTCCCCGAATCTGGTCAGGCCGCCGTCATGGTCTTCCTTCAGTCCGCTGCCCAGAGCATTGCTCTCAGAGTAGGTGATGCCCATCTGACGGATGCCCAGTCCATAGAGGATATCAATTCTGTCCACCTCATTTTCAATGGGAGCTGCCCCCTCAATAACGAAGACACAGGCGATTTTACCTGCTTTTTTTGCCTCCAGAATATCCTCCGCAGTTTTGCAGTGTATCAGAAAATCCTGATGGGCCAGATCACACAGGCGCATCCCCAGATCATGAATGATATCGATCCACTTCCATCCTTCCGGACTGGAAATAATGTTTGTGCCATCCATCATGTTATCGAAAACGCAGTCCAGGTCAGACCAGGAAAGAGCCTCGTAACCGCACCGGTCCCGCCCTGTCCGCATCGCGTCAAAAAGAGGATCACAGGTGGTCATGTCTCTGGTGGTAAAATCCGGATGTTCGTGAAGGCTGATATATGGATACTGTTCCAGCAGACGGGCCAGTCTGGCTTCCTCCTCATCACTGAGGGGAAGCACATGCCGGCCGGCCCAGTCCCAGTCCGCCCAGTCAATCACTTTATAATCCTTTCCAGGTTCCAGATATTGATAGGCGTCATAAAACCGATAACCTTTTTTCTGACGAAAATTCATATCAGTTCGCCCATACTTCGCGAAGAACACGAACTGCGTTGCCGCCGATTACTTTCGCAATATCTTCTTCGCTGTAGTTATGTTTTACCAGCCAGCGAACAATATTCCAGCTGGCCTCTGTCGGGTTCTCCAGACCCCATACAAAAGGAACTTCCTCATAAGAGCTCTGGCTCTTCGCTGTCTCGCTGGTGGACAGTGCTGCCGCAAAGGCATGGTGAACGCCTACATGATCGCCATACAGGCAGTCTACACCGAAGCTTACATGGTCAATGCCTACCAGGTTCTTTACATATTCAAAGTGCTCCATTACACTGTCCAAATCATGCGTCATCTTCGTCGTGGACATGGTGGTATGAGGCGCTGACTCGATGCCGATAACACCGCCCTTCTGTGCCACTGCCTTCAGCAGTTCATCGCTGGCCATACGTTTGATATTCCATACACCCTTCGCCCCTACGTGGCTCATGATAATAGGCTTCTTAGAATACATTACAGCGTCATATCCGGTCTTCTGGCCGCAGTGGGATACATCCAGCAGCATGCCCACTTTATTCATACGTTCTACACATTTCTCACCGAACTTGGTCAGGCCGCCGTCATTGTCCTCTTTCATACCGTTGCCCAGGGCATTGGTCTCGGAATAAGTCACACCCAGCTGACGCACACCCAGTCCGTAGAGAATATCGATCCGGTCTACTTCATTCTCAATGCAGGCAGCGCCCTCTACAGCAGCCACCCACGCGATCTTTCCTTCCTTTTTCGCTCTGAAAATATCGTCTACTGTCTTGCAGTGGATCAGAAAATCCTGATGGGCGATGTCGCACAGACGCATTCCCAGATCATGGATGATGTCGATCCATTTCCATCCGCCGGGGCTGGAAATGATGTTCACACCGTCCATCATGTTATCAAAAACACAGTCAATATTGGAGTAGGACAGCGCCTCATAAGCGCACACGGAACGTCCCTGTCTCATGGAATCATAAATATGATCCAGACTGCTCATATCCTTGGGATAAAATGTAGGATGGTCGTGAAGGCTGATATAGGGATACTTCTGTATAATCTCCTGTGCCATCGCCTCCTGCTCATCACTCAGTTCCAGGACATGGCGGCCTGCCCAGTCCCAGTCTGCCCACTCAAAATCTTTGTAATCTTTTCCGGCTTCCAGATAAGAATATGCCTGATACCCGTGATAGCCCGGTTTCTGTTTCATTTCCATTGTAAATTTTCCCTCCTGTTTTATATTGATGGATGGCTGAAATCACCCCGGGCAAAACCCGGGGATCATTCTGCATATCCATACTTTCTTATACTAAATTGATATTATTTTGCGTAAACGCTTACAAACTGGGCGCAGTTCAGGTATGCGCAGTTGCCCGGAACGATGCTCCAGCCGTCATAGTTGGTTGTATTTGCGGCATAGCTGTTGTTGGGAACCAGCAGATGGCATGCCGGCATATTTTCTACAAACCACTGCTGCCATTCATTCAGCATCTCCACACGGGTATCATAGTCTGTCTCACTCTGCATTGCACGCAGCATATCTTCCTGCGTCTGATCATTAAATTCCATGAAATTCAGGGTCTGATCAATGCCAAAGAGAGTCAGCAGTGTAGTATCGACATCATCAATCGTACCCCAGCTGCTGTAGCTGATGTCGTAAGTATGACCCTGCGTTACATTTGCGGAAAAAGTTGCCGCGTCTACAGGCTGCAGTACCAGTTCGATACCTGCTTCCTTTGTACCAGACTGAAGAATAGACATCACGCCGTCTACATTAGGCAGAGTACTTCTGTATGTCAGTGTAAAACTCAGCGGTGTGCCGTCGGCAGATTCACGGATACCGTCTCCGTCAGAATCTGTATATCCGTTTTCTTCCAGAAGCGCTGCTGCCGCCGCTGTATCAAATGCAGGCTGCTGAATATCAGAAGCCACAAAATCGCTGTATACAGGACTGATTGGTGTGTTCATCGCTGTAGCCGCTCCCGCGTATGCCACGTTCACCAATGCGTCACGGTCAACGCACATGGAGATCGCCAGCCGTACATTGACATCCTGAAGCAGTTCATTGGTCTGAGAGTAGCTGATAAACGCATATCCCAGAGAAGGCACTGTGCTGATCAGATATTCAGGATTGGACTCCAGCTGTGTCAGAGAGGAAGTGCTTAAGAAATTTGCGCACACGTCGATCTCCCCATTCTGAAGCGCCAGAACCATTGCGTTTTCATCGGTATATACACGGAACACAACCTCATCCAGGTAAGCGCCCTGTCCGTCATTGGCCAGTGTGAAGTAGGGGTTTCTCTCCAGCACTACATATTCGCCGTCTACCCACTCACTCACATAGTAAGGACCATATCCGGCTCCGCTGTAATCATAGGTAGAAGGATCTTCCACTGTTTCCCATTCACTCTGACGCATGATCGGAATCCAGTAGCCTGCACCGTTCCAGAAATTTACATTTCCGGAAGTCAGTCTGAATACAACTGTACGGTCATCTACAACCTCAGAAGTTTCAAAATCAACCAGTCCGTAATAGCTGTCGAAGAAACCGATATGATGCTCTGTCCCATAACGTGCTGTAAACAGCAGATCATCAGCAGTAACCGGTGTGCCGTCATTCCAGCACAGACCTTCGACTAATGTAATCGTCCATTCGGTACAGTCCTCATTGGCCTCAGCGGATTCTACCAGGTAGTTGTATTTATTGCCGTCAGCGTCCATGGTCACCGTATTCGGACATACCAGATTCATAATCACAGAGGAATTCAGGTCATTCTGATACCAGATATTTTCACTGATAGGAGCAGAGTTCAGACCTACATTGATGGAACCGCCTGCTGTCGGAGTTCCTGCCGCGGCAGTTTCACCGTTTTCAGATGTGCCTGCTGTCCCGGTCTCCCCAGCAGCTGCAGTTTCACCGGCTGCTGCCGTAGTGTCTGCTGTGTCTGACCCGCCGCCGCATGCTGTCAATGACAATACCATTGCCAGCACCAGCATGATTGAAAGCAATTTTTTCATGTTCTTCTCTCCTTTTTCATATTTTGTATATTTCTCCAGACAGCAGGCCGTTTAAACGGCCGCCGCCTGTGAGATGCAAAGGGATCAACCCTGAGCGTTTTTCTTCAGCACCCGGCCTGCATAGGTACGGTATAATTCACCGTCCTTCAGCTCTACCTTGCCGTTGCACAGCACCAGGTCACAGCCGGAAGCATTCATCTGCGGAGTCTGATACTGCATCTGATCCATCTCCGGATATTTATAATTAGGGAGATCTATAACTGCCACGTCCGCATAGCAGCCTTCCTGCAGGCGTCCTCTCTTATAGATGCCGAAATGATCTGCCACCATACTGGTATTCCGGCGGACAATCTCCTCATAAGGCACGCCCTTTTTCAGATACATCTGGGCAAAAATCGCAAAGCCGCCTCTTCTGCGGATCTCATACCAGTCAAAAGGATCTTCCGGATCACCCATAATGGTATCGCTGCCCACAGATACATAGGGGTTGGCTACGATAGAATCACAGTGATCGATAAAGTTGCTGGGCACATGAGCTGCCGGCGCATTCAGCCAGAATACATAGTTCTTTTCATCCGCCATCAGATCCAGCATACATTCATCTTCATCAATCCCCCTCTCCTGTGCAATATCCCGCACAGAACGGTTTTCCAGATGAGGATCATCAGAATGAACAATATAAATTTTATTTTTTGGCCCTGCCATCGTATAATTATCTTTTTTAATCATCTCCCGGCCTTCCGGAGTCTTCAGTGCCCGTTTCACGCCTTCGATTCCCTGGCTGAACAGTTCATCGCTCAGTGCCATGGTAAACAGCAGCATACGCTCCTTCCCTGTGCAGTGTCCCACACTGCTGGGAATTACATCGATACGGGCTCTTACACCATCCTCTTCGATTGCCTTCAGCGCAATGTCATATGCCTCCGGTACTGCAGACGCCAGATGAGAAATCTGAATCTTTGCGCCGGTACGGCGGCCTACCTCGCAGAATTCCGCCGTGGATTCCGGAATGCCGATCTGGTGGCGCAGATGAGCGGCTGCCACAGCATCATAACGTTTAATCTGATTTACCACATCGCACAGCTCGTCCATAGAAGCATAACGGCTGGGCACATAATCCAGGCCGAAAGAAATGCCCCACATGCCCTGATCCATGTTGTGACGGATAATATTTTCGATCTGTGCCTGCTCCAGCTCATCGGGTTTCCTGTTATAAGCTCCATGCATTACATACTGCCGGATGCTGCCATGACCCATCAGAGTCACAAAGTTGCAGTTGGTCCCTACAGAAGCCACCGCATCACAGTATCCTTCGAAATCATGCCAGTCAGGCCAGGATTTCATATAACGATCATACTGCTTCAACCCTACCAGCCCGTTTCCCAGATAATAATCCAGAATTTCTTTCTTATGTCCGGGTACTACGCTGTGGCTGCAATTTCCGTTTACCAATGTGGTAACCCCCTGACGAATGTAGGATTCATATCGTCCATCATCAAAACAGTACCATTCTTCATGAACATGAGGATCAATCAGACCGGGAATCACATATTTGCCGGAAGCGTCATAAGTCTCCGCCGCTTCTTCTGTGATATCCGGCGCGATCCGGACTACTTTGTCGCCCTTGATCGCTACATCAGCCTTCACTGCCGGTTTTCCAGTTCCATCCACCACCATACCGTTTTTGATTAAAAAATCATACATTGCTCTATCCCCTTTCTTTTTATTCTCAGAATTATTCTCTGCCCTTCGGGTTCAGACAGTCATTCAGGGCTGTGCCAAACAGGTTAAAGCAAACTACATATACGACAATGCACAGACTGGGCAGCAGCCACCACCACCACGGATTCGGATTGCTGATGACCGCGTTCTGTCCCCACGCCTGTTTCAGAATCGTTCCCCAGCTCCAGGTTGTCGGATCTCCCAGTCCCAGAAAGCTCAGACTGGCCTCTGTTAATACTGCAGATGCCATAACCAGCGTCATATTCACCAGCACTGGTCCGGATGCATTCAGCAGCACATGCTTGAACAGAATGCGGCGCTTGGGAATACCCAGACAGGTAGCAGCCTCAATATACTGCATCTGCCGGATTTTCAGCGTGCTGTTTTTTGTGACACGGGCCAGCTGGGGCCAGGAGAAAATACCCAGTATCAGCGCCACATTTGTAATAGAAGTACCCATGATCGCCGCGATAATAATCATCAGCGGCAGCATAGGCAATGTCATAAAGATATCAATAATCGCGTCAATCACTTCCCGCAGCCAGCCGCTGCTGTATCCGCAGATCAGGCCCAGCGGGATGCCGATTACACCGGCGATCAGCATGGCCAGCAGGGAAACATACAGTGATGTTTTCGCTCCCCATACCAGCTCTGCAAAAATGTCCAGCCCCAGATTATCCGTACCCAGCCAGTGCGCGGCACAGGGTGCCATCAGAATATCAGATGTGTAGCCCTCCGGCTTTGGAATCACCATGGTGCCTACCAGACCGATCAGGACGATCAGCAGAACGCCGCACAGACCGATCATTCCGTTTTTGTTTCTTACAAAATAATAGAAAAATCCTTTGTGTTGTCTCATGCCTATTCCCCCAGTTTAATTCTCGGATCCAGCCAGGCCACTACCAGATCGGTGATAAAGCTCATAATGACAATAGCCACTGCCATCAGCAGGAAAGCCCCCTGCAGTACCGGATAATCCAGCGCGTTAACAGAATCATATATCAGCCTGCCGATGCCGGGCCAGGAAAAAATCGTCTCTGTCACAGTAGCGCCTCCTACCATGATGCCAATCTGCATACCAATAACAGTAACTGTCGGAATCAGCGCGTTTTTCAACGCATGCACCCTGAGGACGCGGCCCTTGCTGTTTCCTTTGGAATAAGCAGTCCTGATATAATCTTCATGAAGCACATCGATCATACTGTTCCGGGTGTAGAGCACTACATTTGCCAGGTTGGTGATCGATAATGCCACCGCAGGCAGAACCAAATGTTTGGCCACATCCAGATAAAACTCCATGCCTTCTCCCATAGGAGGCGTATAGGCTCCGCCTGTAGGGCTTATGCCCAGCCGGAAGGCAAAAATATACAGGAGCAGAAAAGCCATAAATGGTATAAAGACCGATATGCCCAGCGTAACGATAATGCTGATAATCCGATCTGCCATTTTTCCTTTCTTTGAGGCAGCCAGCAGTCCCACCGGAATTCCGATTACCAGGACAATCACCATAACGGCTGCCAGCAGCAGCAATGTCCACGGCAGCTTCTGTGCCAGATATTCTGTAACCGGAATTCGCTTCGCGAAACTGGTTCCCAGATTTCCATGAAGCAGTTCTTTCATATATAATATATACTGAGTGCCCAGAGGCTTGTCCAAACCGTAAGACTCCATCAGCGCCTGCTGCGTTTCTTCTGTCATCTGAGGACTGATCAGAAGGGCTACAGGATCCGAGGGCATCGCCCGTACAATGAAAAACACCAGTGTGACAGATACAAAAATCGTCAGAATTCCCCGTCCCAGACGGCGTAATAAAAATCGTAACATTATTCGGCCTCCTTTGCGAAATGACAGCGAATCCAGTGATTCTCCCCTGTCTGAACCATATCCGGTTCCCTCTCGAAGCATTCCGGCTGCGCCTTAAAGCAGCGCTGGCAAAAACGGCATCCTTTAGGCGGATTAACTGCGCTGGGGATATCTCCCTCCAGAATGATTCTCTCAGACCGGGGCGCCGTCGTCGGCTCCGGCACTGCAGAAATCAGCGCCTGGGTATAGGGATGGGTATTCTCGCCAAACAGCTCGTCATAGGAGGCAATCTCCATAATTTTGCCCATATACATCACCAGAATACGATCACTGATGTAGCGGATCACAGCCAAATCATGGCCGATAAACACATAAGTCAGATTAAATTTTTCCTTTAATTCATTAAACAGGTTCAGTATCTGGGCCTGCACCGACACGTCCAGCGCAGACACCGACTCATCACAGAACAAAAGCTTAGGATTCACCGCCAGCGCCCTGACGATTCCGATTCTCTGCCGCTGACCGCCGCTGAATTCGTAAGGGAAACGCTCATATACCTCCGGACGCAGTCCTACTGTTTCCAGAAGATGGCAGACCTTTTCTCTGGCTTCTTTCTGGTTCTTTGCCTGTCCGTTTACCAGCATAGGCTCTGCAATCGCGTCTCCGATCTTCAGCCTGGGATTCAGACTGGCATAAGGATCCTGAAATACCATCTGCAGGTCACTGCGCAGATGACGTTTTTCGTTTCCGCTGACACGAAAATTTGTAATATCTTTCCCCTGATAATACACCTTCCCGGCACTCACCGGCGTCAATGCCAGAATTGTTCTGGCCAGCGTTGACTTTCCTGAGCCTGACTCTCCTACGATGCCCAATGTCTCTCCGGGACAGACTTCAAAGCTGACGTCCTCTACCGCATGGACATAGCGCTTTTCCTCAATCAGTTTCCGTTTTTTGACCGGAAACAGTTTGGTCAGCCCCTCTACTTTTAATAATGGCTCCATCTTCCTATCCTCCTATATCAGCCAGCACTGAACCAGATGGTCCTTTTCCGCCATTTTTACCGGCGGAACTTCTTTCCGGCATTTTTCCGTACAATGTTCACAGCGGTCAGCAAACCGACATCCGGTACCAAAATCATACACAGTCGGCACAGTACCCGGTATGGTATATAACGGCTTTTTCTCACTTCTGATGGTTGGCACCGATGCCATCAGGCCTTTTGTATAGGGATGAAGAGGATTGTCAAAAATCGCCTTCAGTGTTCCTCTCTCAATGGCCTGTCCGGCATACATCACTACCACTTCCTCACAGATTTCAGCCACAATGCCCAGGTTATGCGTAATCACCATCAAACCGCTGGACGCATTTTTCAGCCGCTTCATAATATCCAGAATCTGCGCCTGAATGGTCACATCCAGAGCTGTCGTCGGCTCATCCGCAATCAGTAAAGCGGGACGATTAATCATAGCCATGGCAATCATAACACGCTGACGCATGCCGCCGCTGAATTCATGGGGATACTGATCGATCCGGGTCTCCGGATTCGCGATTCCCACCTCTTCCAGCGCCTCCAGCACTTTTTGCCGTACCTCCTGCTTTTTCATCTCCGGATGATGCAGTGTCAGGCTCTCGCCGATCTGCTGTCCGATAGTCAGCACCGGATTCAGCGCCGTCATCGGTTCCTGAAAAATCATCGCCAGCTTTTCCCCCCGGATCTGCTGCATTTTCTCCTTCGACATATTCAGAATATTTTCTCCTTCAAGAAGAATTTCACCACCCTGAACTACTGCGCCGTCCGGAAGGAGACGCATCATCGAAAGGCTGGTCATGCTCTTTCCGCAGCCGGATTCTCCTACTACGCCCAGAGCCTTTCCCTCTTCCACCTTAAAGCTCAGCCGGTCCAGCAAGTTGTACACTTTACCGTTGTCATCCTGAAATCCCATGCTGTAATCTTTAAACTCTACAATTGTTCCCATGTACTGTATCACTCCCAGTCTTTCAATTCGTTCCTTTTCAGCCGGTCTTTTACAAGTTGCATTACTAAAGTCCTTTTAAAACAAAAGGCGCCCCCTAAACAGGTCTAGAGAGCGTCTTTGTTCTCAGGGATTCTATGATATTTACTGAATTACCTTGGTTTTATAAAATTATTTTGCATGGACTAAAATAAGAACTAAAAAAAATTATATTAATTTGTCATATTCCTGTAAATGACATAAGTCATATGAAATATGTATAACTTTACTTTTTTTCATGCTTTTGCTATAATACTACAAACATACCGGCGCATTTTCTGATAAAAGAGGTGATCAAATGCAGCAACTGCATGATCCGATGCTGCTTAAATATTATATTGACAAATATCAGTTGCAAAATTATTTTTCCTTTGACCTCGCAGCTACCGCTGTTTTGCTACAGTATGAAGCCAATGAGATGTTCTGCCGGGCAGGGGAACTGGTTCCCGCGTTTTTGATCCTGGTCGATGGGGAATGTATTGCTTATACCATTACCAGCACTGACAAAATCCACTGCGAGGCCTATTACCGCGGCCCTAACTTCATGGGACTGACCGCAACACTGTGGAAAAAGCCTGCCATTAATGATATCAAGGCCATTACGCCCTGTAAGCTGCTGTCATTTCCGGCAGAACGATATCGCTCCATTTTACTGAACGATGCCAAATTTCTCCGGTATGCCGTTGAATCGCTGGCTTCCCACATACGAAACAGCGCGGCACATTTTGAGCCAGTAGAAACCCGTCTGGCCACCTTTATTTTGGAAACAGAAGAAAATCAGGTATTTCATTATAACTTAACCCTGTGCGCTGATCTGGTTGAAACCAGTTACCGGCATCTGCTCCGTGTTCTTCACAGCTTCTGTGAAATGGGAATTCTGGATCGAACCGGAAAATCCAGCTACAATATAATAGACCGTGAACAGCTGGAACAGATCAGCCACGGGCAAAGTATGCTGTAGTCTGTTATACGGCTGCTGTCTGACAGGCAGAATTCAGTTTTTGCCATAAAAAACTGCAGGAAATCACTTCCTGCAGTTTTTAGTTTAACAGATCTTTTTCTTTTTATTCTCCCATCATTGTCCGATAAAATCACAGGCATAAATGCCGCTGAAATATTCTTCTCCAATTGCGGCAAGCACCTGCGCCTGATTCATATAAATAAAAGCCTTGCGGTTAAATTCTGCGATCTGCTCTTTCAGCTGCGGATCATCTTCTCCGGTCCACTCGAAAGACAGGGTATCATGGTACAGAATATCCTCTCCGCCAGTTTCTGTCAGCGAAAATACAGTACAGGAATACCGGGATGTACCATCATAGAGCACAGGATCATAATCCACCAGATAAGCCAATCCATTCTCCTCATACAGATACAGCCATCCCCATCCGGTATGGCTTGAGTCTATGTGCTTCTCATAAACAGGAGAAAAAACACCGTTTCCATCATCCGCCAGAACCGTCACTTCTGCTTCCGTAAAATCAGCCTCGCCGGTTTTCACATTCAAAACAATCTTCTCATCTTTTCCGTCATGGGTCAGGTCCGCATATAAAACCCTGCCGCCGTCATCCTGTTTCTCCAACAAAACCGGTTCTTCTGCCGCAACCTGAATTCCTTCGCTGATTGCAAACTGCGCTTCCGCTCCTGCGCTGAGATCCGCCGCCGCTGTTTCAGCCTGTCTGACACCGCATCCGCCGGCTGTCAGCACAAAACAGATGATACACAAAAGGAGGGGCACCGCAACTCCTGTCAGTTTTTTTCTTAATGCTTTTTTCATATAAACCGCCCTCCTTATGCATCCTTGTAAATCTATTTTACATCGGGGAGAGAAGAAAAGCGATTAAGATTTCGTCAAACTTTGTTTACAATTTTATTACAAAGCTGTTACTTCTTATTCATCTGGTTTTACATGAATATTATCATAATTGTCTTTCATCAGCACCGAAAACGCCGCCGCCTGAGAAGCCGAAAGATGGTTCGCCATCTCCCTGGCCGCCTCCTCCAGCCTTCCCTCCAAAATGTCTGTTGCAATTGCAATATGTTCGCGGGCTGACTGTAAAATCCGTTCCCGGTTTGCGGTCATATTATATCCGTTCAGAACACGCAGCCTGTGGATCTGATTCAGCATTCGTCCGTACATCTCCACAAAAAAATCGTTTCCGGTACTTTCAATCAGCAATGTATGAAACTGATCATCCGTCTCATATGTCCGTTCTGTATTATCGGCAGCTTCCTTCTGAAACCGGTCAATCATCTGCCTCAGCTGATCTTTGGGAACGCGATGCCCATGATTCCGGACAGCATACAGCTCCAGCACTGTCCTGGCCTCATAGAGTACCGCCACATCATGAAAAGTAAACTTTGAAATCTGGATTCCTTTTTTCGGATAAATATGAACCAGTCCCTCCTGTTCCAGTCTGCTGACTGCATCCCGAATCGGCGTTCGGCTCATCCCGGTATCCTGGCAGAGAATTTCCTCATTAATCCTTGTATCCGGGGCATATTCACACCTCAGAATTTTCCCTTTGATCATGTCATATGCCTGCTGCTTTAAATTCTTCATAACCGTCCTCCAGCAATTTCTCCCGCGCTGAACCATAAACATCCTTCAGAGCGGGAGAAAATAGTATACTGTTATTTAGATTATAAAAGAATTTGACATTGTTGTATATAACAAATTTATATTTTATTCTGCTATTCCGAATCCTTATTACAGTGTTTTATCAAAAGTGCCATATTTGATTACAGCATCTCTCAGCGCAATAAAGTTTTCCGGCGGTACATCAGGCTGCAGATGGTGAACCGGTCCGATTACATATCCTCCAGGCATCGCCAGTTTTTCAATCGCCTCTTTCGCTTCCCGCTCTACATCTTCTTTTGTTCCGTGGGGAAGGATTTTCTGCGTATCGATGCCTGCGTGAAAAGCGATCTTCCCTTTATAGGCTTTTGCCAGGGTGTCAAAATCCATATCTTTTGCGTTGGTCTGCACCGGATCCAGCATATCAATTCCCATATCAATAAAATCATTCACGAAGCTGAATACATCACCGCAGGAATGTTTCATCATTTTCCCATTGGGATTCTTAGATAAAAACTTCTTTTTTACCACATCGTAAAACTCATCTGTCACCGGCCGGATCAGCTCCCTGTACATTTTCAGCGAAATCAGCCCTGCATTCTGAGCGCCATAGTCGTCATAGTCCGTTCTGATAAAAGAAAGATATTCTCCACATTCATCCAGGCAGCGGCAGTACAGTGTAATAAAATATTCTTTCAGTCTGGTCATCAGAGCTACCGCAAATTCCGGATCTCCGGCCAGATCATACAGCCACTGCTCCATACCTCTCATCTGACTGGCCAGAGTAAACATAGAGCCGCCAAAATAGCCTACCAACGCCAAGTCTGTATTTTCATACAGATATTTGGCCCGCTCCCGCAGTCCTGCGTAAATAGCGTCATCGTTAGGATCCGGCCAGGGGAACCGATCCAGATCCTCCAGTTCATAATCTGCCAGCGGCGCATTCACCACCTGCATATCTTCATATTCTCCTGATACAGCTTTTTTGTACAGCAGGCCAAATTCTGTCACATGCTCTTCTTCTCCATATGTATAAGGCTTCACATTAGACGGCACATGAACCGGCAGATAAGCACAGTCAATCCCCAGCGCCTTCAGTACCTCCGGTTCCGGGAAACACAGCTGGAAAATATTGCAGCTGTCCATTTTTTTTACAGGCAGATGAAGATAATCAATTAATTTATTGCAGGCGCCGATAGACAGTGTAGCGTCAAAGGGAATCCTGTCTATTTTTTCATAATTCAGCGCTGCCTGCACCCGTTCTCTTGAATTCATAATAACCTCCCAGATAACCATTCTTTTTATTTTGCGTTTCCTGTGGCTTCTTTGTATGCCTCATATCCACCATCTTCAATCCATTGATCCAGAGGAATATTCTTTCTGTCAATAAGGATGAAGCTGCCGAAGGTATTGTATCCCTCTCTGTTTCCACTGGTATAATCCATTGTTCCTCCCAGGCCCTGCAGGCCGGATATTTGATTGGTGGCATCCTTCAGGGAATCTGAGTCATTTTTGCCTGCGATTTTCGCTGCTTCCCACATAACCGTAATCGTATCGTAAGCCCGGTAAGCAGAATCCGTTTTAACCATCTCGCCGTATTTGTCCAGATAAGCCTGAAGAAATTCTTTCATATAAGGATCATCACACTGATCCACAGATTCATAAGTTACATAAGGAATTGCAAAAGCAATATAGTTGGAATTTTCCTCTCCGGCAATATCAATCTGCGCTGCCATAAAAGACTCCCGATCCAGAATAATCCCTGTATAACCATAGCTTCTTAACTGTTTTACAATCAAAGGCCCCGGCTCTCCGGTAACAGCAATGTAAACGCAGTCCGGATTTGCAGCAAGAATATTGGCGATCTGGCCGGAATAATCAGTATCTCCCATGTCATAGCTTTCTTCCGCGCAGATTTCAATACCGCGGTTTTCACACTCTTCCATAAATGCTTCAGCAGTTACGATAGAGGCGTCATCCTGGCCGTAAAAGACTCCAATACGGTTAAAATCCAGTTTTTCCGCAATATCTGCTGTCAGCGGAACTGTCTTATCATCATTTCTCGCTGCCCGGAAAATATACTCATGCTCAGGCTTCATCCAGGAAGGAGAAGTTCCCATCCCCATCGAATAAATCTTATGTTCATTCAGATAATCTGCTACCGCAAGCATTTCGCCTGAATTTACCGAACCGATATAAGCATCTACCTGCTCCACTTCAATCAGCTTCGTTGTCGCCTTTACAGCTTCCTCAGCAGAATTCTGGCTGTCATACACCAGCAGTTCCACCGGAACACCATTAAAACCGCCTTCAGCGTTAATCTGCTCCACACCCAGTTCCAGCGCATTCATCGCCTCAGCACCATAAGCCGCGTTTGCTCCTGACAGTGGAATGCATACGCCAATGGTAAATACCTCCTCTGTACCTGCCGCACTGCCGCCCTCTGTCTCAGATGCCGCTGTCTGGCTGCCTGTTTCCGTCTCCGCAATGCTCTGAGCTGAACTCTGGTTCTCACCGCCGCTTTCGGCGCACCCTGCCAGTGAAAACATCATCATTGCTGCCATTGCCATTGCGATCAATCTTTTTTTCATTTTCATTTCATCCCCTTTTCCTTTCATCATTTTGCTTTCTGATAGCCTGTGAAATTCCCTTTTTCATCGAAAACCGGCCTGTACCGATCTGAATCCACCCAGACATGACTGCTGTCCTGAACCTGATCCAGCAATCCTTCTGAAATAAACATTTCTTTCAAAGCCAGCGTATTGGCAATATGTACAATCCGAATCGGTCCTCTGCCATTTCCGGTGCAGCTTTTGATTCCATAGAGATAAGCATTTTTCTCCGTCGGCATAATTACGGGCATTCTGCCCGGTCCGGGCTCACTGGCAGTCATGCCATTAATATAGGTTGCGTCAAAATCGATCTTATCATAATATTTTTTTGTTGTAATATCCGCCAACCCCATGCCATTGGCATTTCCCTCTGATTTCTCCGTCAGATCAAACACTACAATCCGTTCTGCGTAAGGTCTGGAAATACCTTTAACCACAGATCTCCCGATAATGTTGGTATCCATGCCTGTTCCGCTGAAATCCTTTCCCATCTGATCTACCAGCAGCAGGTCAATTTTCTCAAAAGGGATTCTGGGCATTCTGGATTTGGAGTAATCCAAAAGTCCCGGTTCCTCCTCCGGTATTTTCTCTGCCGGAATAGCCTTTACACAACAGATTTTATGATTCTCATTTTCTACAACTGCCAGACCAAAGGCGATTTTTCCCGTCTGGAGGAAAGTCATGCCAAATTCATACACATTCCGGCTCATACTGCTGAATCCCATACTGTGGCAGATATTTGCCCCATGCTGCTTTCCCAGCCCGATGGCCATCATCTTCATCAGTCCGCTCTCATATTTCCCCTCAAAATCCGTATGCGTTTTTACCCGGTTAACCGGAATCGTCAGGTCAGCCGTTGCGGCATTGCGATCCATATGGACCTCCAGGCCAGAAGCAGAATGTCCGATACAGACTGTTTCCATATCAGACAATACCGGTACACCCATTCGTTCCTCCGTTATACCGAAATGAGCCAATACCTCTCTCTGGCCTTCCGCTGTCATTCCGCCATGACAGCCCATAGCAGGAACAATAAACGGATAAGCCCCCCGTTCAGATACAGTATCTGCCACTGCCTTCACCACATCATACATTGAGGAATATTCCCGACTGCCTACCGCTACCGCCACCCGCATTCCAGGATGAATCCGGTCTGCCACGCCATCCTCCCGGCAGACTGATTTCACCTGCTGATATACATTCTGAACAGCATCCTCCGGAAAACGCTGATGGAGCAGATAGAAATCCGGCACTGCTGTCCCTGACAGCAATTCATCAAAAGAACGCTGACACATGCTCATCCCCTGTTTCACCTCCCAAATTCTGCATAGCTGTATGCTGTACTACAGCTATGTTGAAAATTTTGACTGCTACTATTTTGATAGCAGTCAACATAGCTTGTTGCTCTTACTGTATGCCTGTAATACAGTTATACAGCTAATTCTTTATTTTGTCAATACCCGAATACAAAAGATCGTCAGGAATTTTCTCTCTCCCCTGATTCCTCTTTCTCTTCCATCTCAATCGTACGCTGCCGGCTGTTCATCAAATTCAGATCAATTCTCTCTCTGGCTTCTGCCTGATTGCCGTCGGCAATCGCATCCACAATTTTTTTATGATACAACAGACCATCTCCCGGACCAAAACGCATATTCAGCTGTGTCATGCTGTGCAGCAGAATAGGCCGCATTTGCTCCATCGCATACAGAATAAAAGTATTTTTAGATATTCTGGCAATCGTAATATGAAATTCCAGATCCAGACGGGCATATTCCTCTATCTGATTATTCTGACAGGCTGCCTCCATCTTATGATAAATCTCTGACAGATTTCTTACTTCTTCCTCTGTCCGTTTTCTGGCAGCCAGCTCCGCGGCTACCATCTCCAGCCCCCGGCGGAAATCCAGTATCTCCTCCCTGTCATAGCTCTCCAGCACACTTTTCGAAGCCAGCTGGCCCAACAGAATTCCTTCCTGATAGCTTTTCACATAAGTCCCTTCTCCATTGTGAGATTCCACAATACCGGTTCCTGCCAGCCTCTGCAAAGCCGCTCTCACAGTCACCCGGCTGACGCCGAACATCTGCGCCAGCCTTGTTTCCGACGGCAGCTTATCCCCTGGATTTAACTTCCGGTCTATAATGCTCTGTAAAATTTTATCGTATACTTCATCACTTACATTTACTTTTCTGATCGCCTCAAATTCCAACGTATGTATCCTCCTCTTTTTAAAAGATGGGACGGTCCGCAGGGACCGTCCCCATCTTTCTCAGCCTTTTTTCTGCCGGCATCTATGATTCTTCTGTACATTTCACTACAGTTTCCCCACTCATCGGAATCACACCGATTTTGGCCTCTCTTCCCTGTCGGCGAAAGGCTTCTTCCAGCGCTTCTTCAAACGTGTCGATCTTTGTCCACCCCAGCAGTCTGCACTCTTCTTCGGTCAGATGATTGGTCATGCAGATTGTATTGGCATATTCCCGCATCTGATAATGGCCCAGCGGGTTAATAATACCTACCTGATCTGTGATCTTTCCATCCTTTAAATCCTTCAGAACCGTCTCCTTATCCTTATCCAGATAATGACGCAGGGTCTCTCTGTGAGCCGGTGAATTGTTGCACAGCCCTTCCGGAGGGTCAAATACATAGATCGCTGTGCCTCCCCGCTTCAGCCCGAGGAAAGAGAATACCAGCGGCTTCATTCCCTGCCAGTAATCCACATGATTGGGATAGGCAGAAACAATTACAATATCTGCTTTGCGGGGAATTTTCGGACATAAATATTTCTCAGCAAACTTTACTCCTTCCCGATGTGCCTGGATATGATGGCCGCAGAATACGCCGATCACATTCATCTCTGTATCCAGCACCGTATTGATAATCAGGTTCAGTCCCACCAGGGTTCCGATTTCATCAATCTCCTGCCGGGCTCTGCAGTTAACATTGCCAATCACATCCAGCATCTGATCGTGGGTAAAATAATACAAATGCGTCTGCGTGGTTGTCTCCTCTGAACTGACACCCGGCTGCAGCATTTTTGCCCCGCCGCTCCAGCCCACCATATTATGAGGTCCTATATTGCCAATGCAGATGATAAAATCTGCCTCTGTCACACATTCATGCAGACTGATTCTCGTTCCCTGAGCATTTGTCGTTAAATAACGATATTTTTCATGCTCTTTATAATCGATATTATAAACAGGATATTGATCCATATATTTCCTGCCGATTTTCAGCTCTAATTCTTCTTCTGTCAGCGGTCTGTGTGTGCCGGGCGCTGTGGCAAAAGCAATGTTTGAAGTCCGTTTCAGCAGCCGTTCCATCACAAAGGGAATGATTCTTCCCGTTGGAGTAGGTCTGGTCACATCATCAACGATAATAATTACCTTTGCATTTTGCGGCACATCATCAAATCCGCCGTTTCCAATCGGATGATCCAGCGCCTCGCATATAATTTCTTCCTCTGTCTGATCCGTCTGATAATGGGGATGTTCTGCACAGTAAAGAAAGTTTTCATCCGGTATCTCAAACTTCACATCACGGGAACCTGTATAAAACGAATACGAAAACATAAAATGCCTCCTCTCTTTGGTATCCTATAGTATATCTTACCATCTCATCAGATTATCCGCAATGTGCACAGGAAAATATTTGCAGATCATGAACCCAAAAAATGTGCGAAAAGGCGGCAGCTGTCGGAAACAGCTGCCGCCTTTGATTGGCAGTCAACTAAAATTATTCGAAACTCAGGGCAACCTTGCAAACCTGCTCAGGATGTTCTTTCATGAAATCAAATGCTTTCTGTGCTTCTGTGAAGTGGAACGTATGTGTTCTCAGCTTCTCAGGCGTTACAGCGCCTTTCTCGAACAGCTCGATTACTTCAGGGAACCGGAAGTTGCTTAATCTGGATCCTAACACATCCAGTTCTTTCTTGGTCACATCCACTTCAGCGATCGCAGAAGGCTTATTGCCCGTACCCAGTGTTACCACACGGCCTGCCGGGCACGCCAGATCCAGTGCCTGCGGGAAGGAATCTACAGAGCATACGGAATCAACAACAACTGTTGCGCCTTCGTTGTCTGTATATTTCATAACAACTTCCTTCAGATCTTCTTTGGATACATTCACTACAACATCCGCACCCATATCTTTTGCCTTAGCCAGACGCTCATCTACCAGGTCTGTCATCATAACCCATGCGCCTCTTGCCTTCGCAACCTGCATAATGGTAACGCCGATAGGGCCGCTGCCCATTACCAGAACCTTATCGCCTTCGCCGGTATTGGCACGATGATTTACTTCAGCACCGATGCTGTAAGGCTCTACCAGACCGCACAGATCTTTGCTGATCTTTGTGGTATCCAGTTTGTAGCAGGCTTCACTGGGAGCTACCACATATTCCGCAAAACCACCGTCGCAGTGTACACCGGTTACTTCCAGTGTATTGCATACATTATGTCTGCCATGGGTGCAGGCATAGCAGTGGCCGCAGTAACGAACAGGGTCAACAGATACAATATCGCCAACCTTTACATTGGTTACTGCAGAACCTACCTCGATTACTTCACCGCCGTACTCATGGCCGATGATTCTGGGGTAAGTAGCCAGAGAGTTTGTTCCTCTGTAGATACCTACATCAGAACCGCAGATACCGCCTGCCACAACTTTGATCTTTACTTCATCGTCTTTTTTGATTTCCGGATCCGGAACTTCCGCAATACGCAGTTTAAAAGGTTCGTCAACAATAACAGCTTTCATTGATTTCTTCCTCTTTTCTTAAAATATATACTACTTTACGGAACTGAAAAAGCATAAGCCTTCTGTTCCGTAAAAGTGTACGTCGACAGTATTATTCGCCGCCCAGATAAGCCTTCTGCACATCAGCATTGCTCATCAGGTTTTCACAGGTATCTTCAATTACCATTTCACCTGTCTGCATTACATAACCCCTGTGAGCTGTTTTCAGCGCAATCTTGGAGTTCTGCTCTACGAAAAAGATGGTAATGCCGTCTTCTCTGTTGATTTCTCTGATTGCCGCAAACACTTCCTTGGTAATCAGGGGAGACAGACCCAGTGAAGGCTCGTCCAGAAGAATCATCTTCGGTCTTGCCATCAGCGCCCGGCCAATTGCCAGCATCTGCTGCTCGCCGCCGGATAAGGTTCCTGCCAGCTGTGTCTTTCTCTCTAACAGACGGGGAAATCTCTTATAAACGCCGTCCATATCGCTCTTAATGTTCTTTGAGTCTTTTCTCATGAAAGCGCCCATGTTCAGATTCTCTTCCACAGTCAGCTTGGAGAACACATGACGACCCTCCAGTACATGAGCCAGACCCATGGCGGAAATCTTATGGCCCTTCATGCCGCTGATTTTCTTGCCGTCAAACCAGATTTCACCGCGGATACCCTTGGGGCTGGTCAGACCGGAAATCGTCTGCATGGTTGTGGTTTTTCCGGCACCATTGGCGCCGATTAATGTAACCATCTCACCTTCATTCACATACAGGTTAATGCCCTTAACGGAATGAATGTTTCCATAATAGTAATGAAAATCTTTTAACTCTAATAACGGTGCCATTATTCGTCGTCACCTCCCAGGTATGCCTTAATAACTTCAGGGTCATTCTGTACTACTTCCGGCAGACCCTCTGACAACAGCTGGCCATGTTCCAGAACATAAATATAATCACAGACACCCATAACCAGTTTCATATCATGCTCAATCATCAGGATGGTAACACCTTTCTCCAGAATCTGATGGAGAACAACATCCAGTTCTCCTTTCTCCTTGGTGTTCATACCTGCAGCAGGCTCATCCAGAAGAAGAAGCTTCGGATCGCTGGCCAGACCTCTGACGATCTCCAGTCTTCTCTGTCCGCCGTAAGGCAGGCTGCCTGCCGGATCATTGGCATTATCTTTCAGGCCCACGAAATCCAGCCACTCATATGCCTTCTCGATTGCTCTTCTCTCTTCCGCTCTCTGTGCGGGAGTTCTGAAAATATCAGACCAGAAACCGGATTTCAGTCTGGAGTGCATACCTACCATTACATTTTCCAGTACAGTCATCTTCCAGAACAGGTTGATAACCTGATAGGTACGGGCAATACCCAGTTTATTAATCTGCCATCCTCTTTTTCCTTCGATGTTCTGTCCATCAAAGATTACATGACCGGAATTCGGTACATAAACACCGCTGATACAGTTAAAGAAGGTTGTTTTACCAGCGCCGTTGGGGCCGATTAAACCGGTGATTTTATTTTTCTGAATATGTACGCTTACATTATTGACAGCTGTAAGACCGCCAAACTTAATCGTTACGCCTTCTGTCTTAAGCATTATTTCACCTCCGCCTTCTTTGTGGCTTTACCTTTGATGAAATTAACCAGTCGCATAACTTCACCATACAGACCGCCGGGCATAGCCACAACTACGATCAGCAGTAAGACACCATATACAAACATCTGATAATCCTGCAAAGCACGCAGCACTTCGTTTACCAGCAGTACGACGAAGGAACCCAAAACCGGTCCCAGCAGACAGCCGGATCCGCCGAACAGCAGCATGGTCAGGAACATAACGGACTGCTTCAGCACGAATGTATCGGGATTGATGAACTTCGTCAGATGCAGATACATAGCGCCTGCATAAGCGGTATAAAATGCGCTGACAGTAAATGCGATAACTTTGTATTTTCTTACGTTGATACCCATACCATCGGCAGCATGGCTGTTCTCCCGAATAGCGGTGAAGGCACGTCCTGTTTTGGATTTCACCATAAATGTCTTAATTACCAGGAATACCAGTACGCAAACTAAGCCGAAATAATAGAAAGATGTATAAGTATCCAGTTCAAATCCGAATAAGTTGATATAATCGGAGAAGAATCCCTGATAGTTACCGGTAATTTTGCCCGGTGAATGGGATACCAGCAGGTATACAATTTCGCCGAATGCCTGGGAAGCCAGGGACAGGAAATGGAATACCAGTTTGGATGAAGGATAAGCAATCAGAGCGCCGACACCAGCACTGATAAATGCCGCAATAATCATTGTAAAGAATACCGGAATGCCCAGGTACTCATGCAGCATACCGGAACCATAGGCACCAATTGCATAGAAAGCCGCATGTCCCAGTGAAATCTGACCGCAATAGCCGAATACCAGATCCAGACCGGAGACTGCAATAATATAAATCTCCCAGAAGCTTAAAATCAGCAGCGCATAATTAGGAAGTACCAGCGGCAATGCCAGGAGAACCACTGCGCCAACGATCAAAGCAATTAACTTTTTTGAATCAAGAGTCTTACTTTTCAAAACAATTCCTCCTTAATTAATTGTCAGGCGTAATGATTAATCCTGGATCGCACGTTCATTAAACAGACCGGTAGGCTTGATGAACATAAAGATCAGCAGCAGCGCGTACGCAATCAGGTTTCTGTATGTAGAAGAAATCAGGCTGGCAGAGAAGGTCTCTACAATACCCAGAATCAGACCACCAACCATAGCGCCGTACATATTACCGTAACCACCGATAACGGCACCGGAGAAACCTTTACGTCCGATGGTGGAACCCAGCGTAGAGTATACACCATAAATCGGCCCGATCAGCATACCGGCGATAGCAGCCAGACCTGCGGACAGGCCCCATGAAACACCGGTTGTCAATGATACGTCGATACCCAGAGACTCAGCAGCCATAGAATCCATGGATGCAGCCCGCATGGAGGTACCAAATCTTGTCTTTGTCATGAAAAAGTGCAGAACAATCATCAGCGCAATGGATACAATAAAGCACATCAGCGCTTCCGGACGCACATTAACGCCAAAGATATTTACATTAGACACTGAGAATACAGAAGGGAAGTTCAGCTGAATCGTACCCCAAACCAGCTGAGAACCGTTCTGAATAATATACGATATTGCTATGGTTGCCAAGACGACATATATGGCCCCCACATTTTTATTGAGCAGTTTGCGGATTACGCCTTTCTCCAGCAGAATACCAAGGGCAAAAGCACATGCCATTGTGAGAATAAGGGAAATCACAAACGGAATTTTCAAGATACTGTAAAAGGTCAGGCCCAGATAAGCACCTAAGGTCAGAATATCACCCTGTGTAAAGCTGAGCAGACCTGAGGATTTGTAAATCAGGGCATAGCCGAGAGCTATCAGCCCGTAAATACTGCCAATCGCGAGACTGGAGACCAGCAGCATGCCATATACACTCATGTTCATTTGGCATAATCTCCTTTCAAGGACTCATGTTATCATTCTTAAGTTTCCAACAGATTCAGTAAATACTCTTATCTTTTCTTAAGACTGGCCGGACTTTACAATCCGGCCAGCCTGTTTAGATGTCTTACAATTTTTCAGTTTAAGATATCAGAGATTATTTGTCATTTCCGGTAGCTTCTTTGTAAGCGTCATAGCCGCCGTCTTCCAGCCACTGATCTACAGGGATGTTCTTTCTGTCAACCAGGATGAACTTGTTAACAGTCTGATATGCCTCTCTGTCGCCAGCTGTGAAGTCGATGGTTCCGCCTAAGCCCTGCAGACCGCTGATCTGATTTGTAGCGTCTCTCAGAGAATCGCTGTCGTTAGCGCCTGCAATCTTGGAAGCTTCCCACATACACATAATGGTATCCCATCCACGGTAAGCAGAGTCTGTCTTACAGCACTCGCCGTAAGCTTCTTCATATCTCTCCAGGAAGGATTTCATGTACTCATCATCACAGTCTGCGGAGCTTGCGTATGTTACGTAAGGGTTAGCAAATGCGATGTAGTCGGAGTTTTCCTCACCGGCGATATCGATCTGGCTTTCCATGAAGGACTCTTTATCGATAATGATGCCTGAATAGCCGTACTGTCTCAGCTGCTGAACGATCAGAGGACCTGCCTCGCCCATAACGGAGATGTATACACAGTCAGGGTTGGAAGCCAGGATGCTTGCTACCTGAGCGGAGAAGTCAGAGTCACCTGTATCATAACTCTCGGAAGCGGTTACTGTGATGCCAGCTTCTTCACAAGCTGCCTCAAAAGTCTCAGCTGTGGTCAGAGAGTTATCATCCTGTCCATAGAAAGTACCAACAGAAGTATATCCGAACGCCTGTACCAGTTCAACAGTTGCGGGAACCGCATTACCGTTGTTCATAGCTGCCCGGAATACGTAAGGCCAGTCTTCCTCCATCCATGTAGGGGAAGTACCCATACCGAAGTTGTAAATGCCAGCGTCATTTAAGTAACCAGCTGCAGCAAGAACCTCACTGGAGTTGATGGAACCAACAGCTGCATCTACCTGGTCCACTTCGATTAACTTTGTAACGATCTTAACAGCTTCCTCTGCGGAACCCTGTGTATCGTATGCAACCAGTTCAACCGGCACGCCGTTGAAGCCGCCGTTCTCGTTTACATAGGCAATTGCAATTTCAATTGCGTTTCTCGCTTCAACGCCGTATGCGGAGTTACCGCCGGACAGCTGAAGGTAAGCGCCAATTTTGAAGGTCTCGCCATCTGCAGCAGCGGCTGTTTCACCTTCAGCGGCTGTCTCACCGTCTGCAGCAGCAGCTGTTGTCTCTGCAGCGGCAGCTGTTGTCTCTGCAGAATCTCCGCCGCCTGAGCAGCCAGCCAGAGACACAACCATAAGCGCACTGAGCATGAGTGCTAAAATTTTCTTGTACATCGTACGTCTCCTCCTTTTACATTCATACTATACAGGATGACAGGTCTGAGACTTTCGGCATTTTTCCATACATATTTTTCTGCATCCGGTCAGAGCGGCATGAATATGTATCCCTTTGCTGTTTAAAACATGTCCCAAAACAGAAAGTGCAGCACTTTTCACTTGTCTGACAGGTTTTTCGAACACATATATGGCAAATCTGCCATAAATCATCTCGTCACAGTCATCTCATATATCACGTTATTCATGTTACCATATATCATATCAAATGTCAATGCATTTTCATGTCTTATAAAGGCATTTTTTACAAAAGCAGCAAATATCTTTATGCAAAAACTAACAGTTTTGATAATAAAGCATCAAGGCTCCTGTTTCTATTCGGCAATTTCTTTTTCGCTGTCTTAAAATATCAACAAATATCATGAATAGTCAAAATAGCCAGAATATCTGTCGATAATGTCATTCATCACAGTCTGAAATCTGGTAATATGCCTTCTGTAAAACAGCTCCAGATCAAGGTCTGCCCGTTTGCCCAGAAGCATCATATTATAAAGTTCCTTATGTTCTTCGTAGCTGATCTGTTCGATGTCGAAGCCCTGTCCGTAACGGACCAGATAGCGCATCCGATCCAGATGGGATACAACCTGATTTACCGCTGAATAAATTCTTTTTTTATTCGCCGCGATATAAATTATTTTATGGAACTCATCATCAATCGGATAAAACTTGTACAGTTCTTCCTTCGGCGCCGCTGTCAGCAGCGTCTCCTGCTCCTGCAGGTTTCTGCGCATCTCATCCAGAATCGGCTGAGAAAGATTACCCGCAATCATCTCTGTCAGCTTAGGCTCTACTGCGCAGCGCAGCGTTACGCCTTCGTTGACCAGTGAAATTTTAATTTTTGAAACTTTTGATTCTTTTCTCGGTATCACCTCTACCAGCAGTTCGTCTTTCAGGCGGTTTACCGCCTCGTGTATGGGTGTACGGCTGATATTCAGACATTTTGCCGCCTCGCCCTCATTAATCAGACATCCCGGCGGCAGATTAAACTCCATAATATTTTTTCTGAGAATCCGATAAGCGTATTCAGCCTGGCTTTCCGATTCAAGCTTTTGAAGTACCTTCAGTTCCATTTTCTAACGTTCCTCCACTCTCCACAACACGTTAATATATCTGCAAATCATAATAGTGCCCGTAAATATCTATTAAAATTATAGTTTGGAACATTGACATTTACCTGCCGATTCGCTATGATAATGATAGCATAAAGCAGCAAAATAAACAAATTTTATTTTCTCTTTTTCCTGTTTATACAGATTTGTGCCTGTGATATATCTTATTATTTCTATTTGATATATCAGATTGCTGATTTTACCTCGGAGGATCGACTTTATGAAATCTTATTCTGTTTTTACAGGAATGCGCGACATTGAAATACAGCTTGAGGATAAAAACTTCCTATATTATGCAGAGCATGAAGATTATACTCCAGAGCTTTCTCAGGACCAGCTGATCTGTCAGGCTTTGGATCACCCGTTCAGCGCGGACAGACTGGACCAGATTCCGGCAGATACAAAGGTTATTATCATTATCGATGACGCGACCCGTCCTACGCCTACCAGTGCAATCCTTCCTTATATAATGGAACGTCTGGAGAAGCGTACCCGCAATATCACTTTTGTCACAGCACCGGGTACTCATCGTCCTTTGACAGAGGAAGAACTGGAATCAAAGATCGTCCGAAAGTGGCTGGACCGGTATCCGGTTGTAAATGTCAATTATAAACAGGAAGATGACTACGAATACATCGGAGATACGGAGATGGGCACACCGCTGTATCTTCACAAAGCTGTTCTGGCAGCCGAATACAAAATTGCCATCGGCAATATTGCGCCTCATAATGTGGTAGGCTGGGGCGGCGGAGCAAAAATCATTATGCCCGGCGTAACCGGAGAGGCCACTACTTCCGCCACCCATCTGACCGGTTCCCATTTCCCGCTGATTGATATTTTCGGCAATGTAAACTGCCGTATGCGTCAGGAGGTAGATGCCATCGGCGCAAAGGTGGGACTGGATTTCATTGTGAATACTGTGCTGGATTCTGACAAGAATATACTGGGGCTGTTCTGCGGCCATTATTTGGAAGCCCACAGAGCCGGCGTCGCTTTCGCCCAGAAAGCACTCCGCCCGGAGATTCCCGCTCTGGCGGATATCGTAATTGTGTCGGCTTATCCCTGCAATATGGATTACTGGCAGGGCTTCAAGCCCTTAGGGTTTTCAATGTTCGGCGTAAAAAGAGGCGGTACGATCATTTACATCCTCGATCCCAGAGAGGGATTCTGCAACAACTCTCCTGCTCACAGGGACATGCTGATCAGGTATCTGCCTGCCGATGCGGAAACCGTTTACAGAGATGTGGAGGAGGGCCGGGTAACAGACAAAGTCGGCGTTACAAATCCGCTGTGTCATTTTCAGGTTCTGGACTACACAGAAAACGTTATCTGTCTGACGAATGGTCTGACGGATGAAGAGTGCCGTCTGCTCTCTTTCCAGAAAGCAGACACAATAGAAACAGCGTTAAAAATAGCTTTTGACACCCAGGGACAGGATGCCAAGGTGGGCATCATTCCATTCGGCGGTGAAACTTTAGTTAGAGTGGCAGATTAATTTTCTGCCGCTCCGAACAAAATTGTATTTTTGCGGTTATAGATTGTCATTCATCCTACCTATTTCCGTTAAAATAGATATCTAAGTAACCTTTCACTAATTTCATGGCGGAAACACCGCCACAGGAGGAAAAGAGGAGAACATGAGTAAAGTATTATCCATCGAAGAACGTCTGCAGCGTCATCACGACTATTGGAACGGCGTACATCAGAAACGCCCCCTTACCTGCTTCCGGGTAGGCAGTCATTTTTTCAGCCGGGAATTCGCGGCCAACGATAACATTATCGAAAAAGGCCATGTTGTAACAGCTGACCAGGTTATTGTAGATGACTATCTTCCCGACTACGAAAGAATGTATCAGGATCTGGAAACACTGGGTCAGGACTGCTTCTTTGCGGCAGAGCCCTGCACCGGCTTTCCCTGGATGGAAGCAATTTTCGGCGCTGATGTGATCGGTTCCACTGTCAGCTTTGTAAGCCACCCCATCTATTCCGATCCGGAAGAACTGCTGGAAAACATCAAAAAAGTAAAACTGGGTGCTACTAATCCCTGGTATCAGAAGTACCTGGAATTTTCCGAAAAACTGACCAAGCTGGCAAACGGCCGTTTCCCTGTAGCCCAGCCGATTTTAAGAGGCGTAACCGACACCGCCGGCTCTTTAATCAGCCAGATGGAACTGGCTTACGGCATTATCGATGAACCGGAAATCTTCAAGCAGGTATTTGACATTATTGTAGAAGGACAGAGAGCCCTGATCGCTGATCAGTACAAGGTAACAGAGCCCTTCCATGGCGGAAGAAGTTTCGGTTTCTATCATCTGTGGGCACCCGGCAGCGTAATGTGGTATCAGGAGGATCTGGCTTCCCTGATGTCCAAGAATCATTATGAGCAGTACCTGAGAAAGACCTCAGAGCGCTACATTGAAGGCTACGATTACTCCCTGGTACATTTACACCCTACCAGCTTCATCCACCTGGACGGCATCCTGTCTCTGAAGAATCTGTCCGTTGTGGAAATTACCAAGGACGAGGGCCTGAACATGACCGATATTCTGCCTGAATGCAAGAAGGTACTGGAAAGCGGAAAGAAACTGTCCATCGGTATGGGCTACTTCACAAAAGAAGATATCGATGTGATCTATGAGGAAATGCCGCACCACAGCACTCATATCAATATCATCACTCATAAACTGGACGAAGCCAAAGAACTTCTGGATTACATTGATTCCAAGAACTGGTAATCAGATTAATAAATCTGTCCGTACAGCCGCGCCGCAAAGAGATTCCTTTGCGGCGCGGCTTTCTTTTGGGGAAAAGGCTTGTTTTTCCTATAAAAAGCGCTATAATAGCACTATTATCGTATTAATATTTTATAAAGATTGTAAAAACCTGCCGCCCAAATACACTCTCAACAGAACCGGTGACGGTTATCGAATGCAGGAAACAAAAACAGGGAGGATCTATCACCATGAATATTATTATCGCAGGATGCGGCAAAGTAGGCTTTACGGTAGCAGAGCAGCTCCGGGATGAAGGGCATGAAATCACGATGATCGATATTGCGCCGGAGCACGTGGAATCTACAATGTCTCAGCTGGACATTCAGGTTATCGTAGGGAATTCTGTAAGCCAGCGCACGCTGGAAGAAGCCGACATCGAAAATACGGATCTATTTATCGCCGTCACCAATCAGGATGAAGTGAATCTTCTCAGCTGTCTGATCGCAAAAAAAGCCGGCAAATGTCATACTATCGCCAGAGTCCGGAATCCGGAATACAACCAGGAAATCTCTTTCATCAAAGAAGGACTGGGGTTATCCATGGTCATTAATCCTGAACTGGCTACCGCCGGAGAAATCGCCCGCCTGATCCAGGTACCCTACGCCATGGAGATTGATTCTTTTGCAAAGAACAAGGTCAATATGATCAAATTTGTAATTCCGGAAAATTCGGTACTGAATCACTGTAAAATATCCGACTTCGGTCAGAGAATTGACAATGAGCCATTGTTCTGTATTGTAGAGAGAAAAAAACAGGTGATAATTCCTGACGGCAGTTTTGTTCTGGAAGCAGGCGACAGTGTATCAGCCGTAATGCCTCTCACAAAAATCCCCATATTTTTTTCCGAATGCGGACTTCATACAAAGCCGATTCACAATGTTATGATCGCAGGCGGCGGAACGCTGTCTTATTATCTGGCCGGTATGCTGGCAAAAATGAAAGTCGCGGTTAAAATCATTGAAAAGGACCGCAGCCGGTGCGAGCAGCTGAGCGAACTGGTTCCCCAGGCCATGATCATCTGTGGCGACGCAACCGATCGGATGCTGCTTCTGGAGGAAGGAATCAAAAATGCGGATGCTTTTGTCTCTCTCACAGGAATTGATGAAGAAAACATCCTCCTGTCCCTTTACGCCAACAAAGCTTCCCACAGCAAAATCATCACCAAGCTGAATCGGATCTCCTTCGATGAGGTGATAGAAGATATCCCTCTGGGGAGCATCGTTTACCCCAAATATATCACTGCTGAATATATTCTGCGGTACGTAAGGGCAATGGAAAATTCAATGGGCAGCAATGTGGAATCACTCTACCGTATGGTAAATAATCAGGTTGAGGCGCTGGAATTCATTGTCAGGGAGCAGTCTCACCTGACTGATATCCCACTGCAGAACCTGAATCTGATCGATCACCTTCTGATCTGCTGCATTGTCCGCGATGGAAAAGTCATCACTCCCACCGGCAAGGATGTACTGAAGGTTAATGATACGGTGATTATTGTAACCACCCATCTTGGGCTGAACGATTTAGAGGACATAATCAATTACAAACGAGGTAACTGACATGAATTTTTCGATTATCGTATACATATTAGGCTGGGTACTCAGATTTCAGGGGTTTTTCATGATTTTTCCCCTCATCACATCCGTCATCTATCAGGAGCATGAGGGAATCTGGTTTTTCATCTGCATCGTCGGCTGTGTCCTCGCCGGTACCCTGATGACCAGAAAGCGTCCCAAAAATAATATGTTTTATGCAAGAGAAGGATTCGTAACCGTGGCACTGAGCTGGGTGCTCCTCAGTCTGACCGGCGCTCTCCCTTTTACTCTCAGCGGTGAAATCCCTTCTTATATCGATGCCCTGTTTGAGATTATCTCCGGTTTTACCACCACAGGCTCCAGTATCCTGAGAGATGTAGAGGCGATGTCCCACGGCATGCTGTTCTGGCGGAGTTTTTCCCACTGGGTAGGCGGCATGGGCGTTCTGGTTTTCATCCTGGCGATTCTGCCTCTGGCCGGCGGTCAGATCATGTATCTGATGCGTACCGAAAGCCCCGGTCCCACATTCGGGAAGCTGGTTCCAAAGCTGCAGCAGTCTGCCATGATGTTATATATCATCTATTTTGTTATGACACTGATCCAGATCGTTTTGCTGCTGATCGGGAAAATGCCTCTTTTCGACGCTCTGTGTACTGCTTTCGGCACTGCCGGCACCGGCGGTTTCGGCATCAAAGCCGACTGTATGGGAAGTTACAGCACCTACCTGCAGGCTGTTACCACTATTTTTATGTTTTTGTTCGGCGTCAATTTTAACTTTTATTTTCTGATCGTTATCCGTCAGATTAAAGGCGCTTTCAGAATGGAGGAAGTCAGATGGTATTTTATTATTTTCGCTGCCGCGGTTCTGGGAATCACAATTAACCTGACTGCTGAATCAGGAAATCTCCTGTATAATTTTCATCATGCGGCATTTACAGTATCTTCTGTCATGACAACCACCGGTTTTTCCACAGTCGACTTCAACCTGTGGCCAGGCTTTTCCCGGACAATTCTGGTCATTGTCATGGTTATTGGTGCCTGCGCAGGCAGTACCGGCGGCGGCATCAAAGTCTCCAGATGTATCATATACATCAAATCTGCTGCCCGGGAACTGTCCACTCTGATTCACCCCCGCAGTGTAAAGGTACTGAAATCCGACGGCAAACCGATCGAACGCACTGTAATCCGTTCCGTGAGCGTATTCCTGGTATGCTATCTGTGTATTTTCACAGTTTCTGTACTGCTGGTCAGTCTGGACGGATTTGACCTGGTAACCAACTTCACTGCCGTAGCCGCTACCTTTAACAACATCGGTCCCGGTCTGGAAATGGTAGGACCCGCAGGGAATTTCTCCATGTTCTCGCCGCTGTCTAAATTCGTGCTGATGTTCGATATGCTGGCCGGCAGACTGGAAATTTTCCCGATGCTGCTGCTGTTTACGCCCAGCACATGGAGAAGACATTAAGAAAGGAGAAAACGGATATGATTCAAATTACACTGGATATGACGATCGAAGAAATTGTAAAGACTTATCCCAAAGCGGCCCAGATTCTGGCTCAGTCCGGAATGAACTGCGTGTCATGCGCTTCCGCATCCGGCGAAACACTGGAAGAAGCTGCCGAGAGCCACGGCGTAGACCCTGTGATTCTGGTGAGAAAACTGAATCTTCATTTGAATATGTAAATCCCCGCATGAAATTTCATGCGAATTCACCTGATTCCCGCTGATTACAACAAAAAAGAATAGGAAAAACAGCTCTGGCAAAAGGCAGCAGCCTGACCTGCCCTCCTACGCCGGAGCTGTTTCTCCTGTTCTTTTTCGTTTCGCTTTTTATCCTATTTACATATCCCCGTTCTGTTTTATCTTCATGATATTCCCGTCATAATCAGGCGCCGCCGTCTGCCCCGGCTCAATCACCAGAAACCGGTCCTCGTCCCAGTTTCCATTCAGCAAGTCGGCCAGCAGTGTATTCTTCCCTTCCATGTGATGGTAGGCCCAGCCACGGCTGTCTGCCATCTCCCTGGCCTTCTGCTCCGTCTGCCGATCTGCCAGCTCAGGCCACTCCACATACGTAATGTGGCTGTAATTCTTCACCATTTCCCGTTCCATATCCAGAAGGTATTCCACTGTGTCCTCATCATCATATTTCGCCATAAATTCCTGGCGTTTCCTCCTCAGATGATCCTCTTCTGTGCCCAAAGCCGCCCCCAGCTCCAGCCAGCCGCTGGTATAAAAATAAGAACCTTTGTAGGTATCAAAACACTGCTGATATATTTCCTTGCTTCCCATTACCAGCGTGGCACAGTCATGGGCTCTGGGGACAACAATCCGGTATTTTTTGCTGCGCAGCCCTGTTACCGCATTCGAACATAAGCCATACCCCATCAGAATTGCATCCAGTCTGCATTCCGCCAAATCATTGGTATGAGGGTCAGTATTGCCATCAATCCGGTCAATCTCCTCCTGGAGAACCTTTCTGAGAATCTCTGGCGTTTCATGATATCCCTGCTTAATCATTGTCACATCGATGGTATTGGGACACCGGTACATCAAACTGGCAACCTCCCGCTGCAGCACTTTACAGGCAATCAATTTCAGATACATTTCCATCCTCCTCTTTTAACATTCCTGCCGCAATCCCACCCCTGCGGCCTTACCGAACATTTTCATATGACCAAAAAACTTTTTTATACAGCAAAAAAGACCTTGATTCATTCAAGGTCCTTTTCGTGCAGTTGGCGGGACTTGAACCCGCACGAGCGCTATGCTCACATGAACCTGAATCATGCGCGTATGCCAATTCCGCCACAACTGCATTTGATTCAGCCGTCATTTCTGATCTGACTCTTCTTCTCTTTCGAGTTGTTTACCAGTCATCCCTGACGCTCATTTATAATACCACGTCCTGCCAGATATGTCAACAGTTTTGTTTGAAAAAATTAAATTTTTTCGAATCTTGCCGCAACTGGCTCAGCAAAAGCTCCCGACAGCCTGTCTTTGCCCCGCCGCTCCGATCCTCATCGTTTTTTATAGCAGATAATCTGCGGTTCTGACCCTCCGCATCCATATGAGCACACCAGCAGATAATCATTATCTGCCACAATTCCATAGCACCTTTCCTCACCAGGAATTTCAATTTGATTTCCCAGGTACACATAATTGTCTTTCAGAAGCTTTACAGACTCTCCATTGGGGAGCTGATAAACCAAATTCACATATGCCCCATCCAGCAGATTTAAGTCCTCCACACGCAGATCTCTGATCCCCAGCCCATTAAACTCCTCTATCAACATCTGTTTAAAATGCTGAAATGCCATTACACCATCTCTGGTGATATGCTCAGCCGCGATACAGCCGCCGCCGAACGGGTGCCCGCCTGTCTTTTCACAGCCGCCGCACACCTCTTTTTTCTTACAGACATCACAGCAATCCAATCCGCAGATCGTTCCCATCATATCTCCCCCCTCATGCACTGATTATAACGTTATCATTATAACAGAATCAAAGGCAAATTCCCACCCCTCTTATTGCTTTTTGCAATATGAGACAGAGAACTTCCCTGATTCGGTTAAAATGCAGATGTGCAAGCTGCAAAAAACACTTGCATTTAACAGCAAATGATGCTATAATACCATTTGCTGACGCAGTTGTGGCGGAATTGGCATACGCGCTAGACTAAGGATCTAGTGGTCATTGAGACCGTACGGGTTCAAGTCCCGTCAACTGCACGACATACTAAATAAGCAGACTTTCGATCAGCGGAAGTTTGCTTATTTTTTTGACATTTCTCAGAAGCCCGGCTCATTTTACGTTTTTTCATTTTCTTATTGACAGAATCCTCTGAGTGTGTATAATGTTCCTTAGCATGTTTTGAAATACTAAACTTTCAGTTTATCACTAAACTCACAGTTTACTTATTTTTTACACATAAACTTGCGTTTTCTGAATTGGCAGACAATATGCCTGTAATCGGAAAGGAGCCTTCATTTATGGAGATCGGAAGCAAAATCAAGAACCTGCGGGTGCTGAAAGGGCTGACTCAGGAGGAACTGGCTAACAGAGCAGAACTGTCCAAAGGGTTCATCTCCCAGGTAGAACGGGATCTGACATCCCCCTCTATCGCCACCCTGATCGATATCCTGCAGTGTCTGGGAACAAATATCTCCGATTTTTTTAACGATACCGATGATGACCAGATCGTATTCGGAAAAAATGATTATTTTGAGAAAACAGATGTGGAACTGAACAATCAGATTCAGTGGATCATCCCAAACGCGCAGAAAAATATCATGGAGCCAATCCTGCTGACGCTTGAGGCCGGCGGTTCTACCTATCCTGACAATCCCCATGAGGGAGAGGAATTCGGATATGTGCTTCAGGGGTCTGTCACCCTTCATATCGGCGCGAAAACCCTGCGGGCGAAAAAAGGGGAATCCTTCTATTTTACGTCCGACAAAAAACACTATATTACCTCAAAAAGCGGCGCTGTCCTGCTGTGGGTAAGTTCGCCGCCCAGTTTTTAACACCCACTCATTATTTTTACTTATGGAGGTCGCCATGAAAGATGTATTGATTGATCTGCGCAATATTACCAAGTCTTTCGACGGAACGATGGTTCTCGATGATCTGAATCTTTCTGTAAAAGAGAACGAATTTGTCACTCTGCTGGGCCCCAGCGGCTGCGGGAAAACTACAACACTCAGAATTATCGGCGGCTTTGAGTCCCCCGACCAGGGAACTGTGATTTTCGAAGGCAAAGATATTACTGCTCTTCCCCCGAACAGGCGCCCTGTCAACACGGTTTTTCAGAAATATGCTCTTTTCCCCCACATGGACGTGGCAGAGAACATTGCCTTCGGCCTGAAAATCAAGGGAAAATCTCAGCAGTACATTAAAGATAAAATTTCCTACGCCCTGAAACTGGTAAACCTGGACGGTTATGAACACCGTCAGGTAACATCCCTGAGCGGCGGCCAGCAGCAGCGTATCGCCATCGCAAGAGCCATCGTCAATGAACCACGGGTTCTCCTGCTGGATGAGCCTCTGGGCGCCCTGGACCTGAAGCTCCGCCAGGATATGCAGTATGAACTGATACGTCTGAAAAATGAGCTGGGCATCACCTTCATCTATGTAACCCATGACCAGGAGGAGGCCCTCACCATGTCTGACACCATCGTGGTCATGAATCAGGGATATATCCAGCAAATGGGCACGCCGGAGGATATCTACAATGAGCCTGAGAATGCCTTTGTGGCTGATTTTATCGGCGACAGCAACCTGCTGGACGGCATGATGATCGAAGACAAGCTGGTGGAAGTGCTGGGCGCCCGCTTTGTCTGTGTGGACACAGGATTCGGCACCATGCAGCCGGTAGATGTGGTGATCCGCCCTGAGGATGTGGAGCTGGTTCCCGCCGGCGAGGGTATCATCGACGGCGTTGTAACCCATCTGATCTTCAAGGGCGTCCACTATGAGATGGAAGTGACCGCCCGGGGCTTTGAGTGGCTGGTTCATTCCACCGCCTGCTTCCCGGTGGGGACAGAGGTGGGCATCAGGGTAGATCCCTTTAACATCCAGATTATGAACAAACCTGTGGACGATGATGAAAAGGCGGTGGGCAACGGTGAAATTGACTAGAAAACTGCTGGCGGGCCCTTATCTGATCTGGATGATCGGCTTTACGATTATTCCCCTGGCCCTGATCTTTTACTACGGACTGACGGATGCCTCCGGCGCCTTCACTCTGGACAATATTCTGGCGATCACAGACCCGCAGCGGGCCAACTCTCTGTGGAGAGCCCTGAAGCTGTCTCTGATCAGCACCGGAATCTGCCTTCTGGCGGCTTATCCGCTGGCGATGATTCTGAAAAAAATCGCGAAAAACCGTACCAGCCTGATTGTATTTATCTTTGTACTTCCTATGTGGATGAATTTCCTGCTGCGCACCATGGCATGGCAGGTACTGCTGGACAGAAACGGCGTGATTAATAATCTTCTGGAGTTTTTTCATCTTCCGGAACTGAATATTATCAATACGCAGACAGCCATTATATTCGGCATGGTTTACAACTTTCTACCCTTTATGGTATTGCCCCTGTACAATGTACTGATGAAAATCGGCGATGACGTGGTGGAAGCTGCCCATGATCTGGGGGCGACCAGAGTTCAGACCTTTTTTCGCGTGATTCTGCCTCTGAGCGTGCCCGGCATCATCAGCGGCATCACTATGGTTTTTGTTCCTGCCCTTACCACCTTCGTCATCTCCAATCTGCTGGGCGGCGGCATGATTTTGCTGATCGGCAATGTCATTGAGCAGGAATTCACTTTTACCTCCAACTGGCATCTGGGATCAGGGCTTTCTCTGGTTCTGATGATCTTCATTCTGATCAGCATGGCATTGATCGCCAAATATGACAAAGACGGGGAGGGCGGTGCATTTTGATAAGAAAATTTTTAGAACGGTTTTATCTGGTCATTATCTTCGTATTCCTATACGCTCCAATTGTGACACTGATGATTCTGTCCTTCAATGAATCAAAATATATGTCTCAGTGGGGCGGATTCAGTCTGAAATGGTATACGGAAATGTTCGAAAGTTCCATGATTATGTCTGCTTTGCGAAACACACTGGTGATCGCTCTGCTTTCATCTGTCATCGCGACTGTCATCGGCACAGCGGCCTGTCTGGCCATTCAGAAAATGAAGCCCAAATCCAGAGCCGTCATCATGGGACTGACCAACATCCCCATGCTGAATGCGGACATTGTAACCGGCATCTCCCTGATGCTGTGTTTTATCGCCTTTGGGGTGAGCCTGGGTTTTCAGACGGTTCTGATCGCCCATATTACCTTTAATATTCCTTACGTCATCCTCAGTGTGATGCCGAAGGTCAAACAGCTGGAGCCCAGCACTTATGAAGCCGCCCTGGATCTGGGCGCTACACCTGTATATGCCTTTTTTAAGATTACATTCCCGGATATTCTGCCCGGAATCCTGTCCGGCTTTCTGCTGGCTTTCACCATGTCCCTGGATGATTTCATCATCACCCATTTTACCAGAGGCGCCGGCATCAATACCCTGTCCACCCTGATTTACAGCGAGGTGCGAAAAGGCATCCGGCCCAGTCTGTATGCACTGTCCACCATCCTGTTCGTGTCAGTGCTGATCCTGCTTCTGATCGTCAACCGGCCGAAGCAGAAAACTGTAAAAAATTCTTAAATTATATCATATGGAGGAGAAAGAAAAATGAAAAAAATTATCCTGCTGGCAATTGTCATGGCACTCTGCTTTTCTCTGGCCGGCTGCTCCGACGGCGGTTCCGGCGGCGGTGAAACCGCTGACAACGGTGTCGTAAAGGTGTATAACTGGGGAGAATACATCGATGAAGAGGTGATCGAAATGTTCGAGGAAGAAACCGGCATTGAGGTGATTTATGATACTTTCGAAACCAACGAGGAAATGTACCCCATCATCGAGGCAGGCGGTGTTGCCTATGACGTAGTATGTCCTTCCGACTACATGATCGAGAAGATGATCGCCAACAACCTGCTCCAGGAAATTAACTTTGACAATATTCCCAACATCGAATACATCAGCGACTCGATTATGGAAGGTTCCAAGGCTTTTGATCCGGAAAACAAATATTCTGTTCCCTATACCTTCGGCACCCTGGGGATCCTGTATAATACAGAACTGGTAGACGACCCGGTAGACAGCTGGTCAATCCTGTGGGATGAAAAATATGCCGGCGAAATCATTATGTACAACAGCGTCCGGGATCTGTTTGTAGCGCCCCTGGAATTGCTGGGTTACAGCATCAATACCACTGATGATCAGGAGCTGGAAGAAGCCAAAAACCTGCTGCTGGAACAGAAACCGCTGCTGCAGCGCTATGTGATGGATCAGATCAAAGATATCATGATCTCCGAGAGCGCCGCATTGGCCATGTGTTACTCCGGCGAAGTGCTTCAGCTTCAGGAATCCAATGAAAACCTGGCCTACGCAGTTCCCAAAGAGGGCAGCAACTTCTTCATTGACTCCTGGGTAATCCCGGCTAACGCTGAAAACAAAGAAAATGCTGAGGCATGGATCAATTTCCTGAACCGCCCGGACATCGCGCTGAAAAACTTTGAGTACATTACCTACTCTACTCCCAACACAGGCGCTCAGGAACTGATGGACGAGGAACTGTTAAGCAACCCCGCTGTATTCCCCGGCGACGACATTCTGTCCAACTGTGAGGTATTCTATTCCCTGGGAACAGAAGGGGATGAAAAATACAACGAGCTGTGGCTGGAAATCAAAGATTATTCTGTTAATTAATCATATGGTTTTCGTTCAGGAGGGCTTGCCACAGTCCAGACGGCCCCGACAGCCGCGGCAAGGAACGAAAGCATATGTGTTTTCGTTCACGGACAAGCGTGAGGAACGAACCGCCGGACAGGGAGGCAACGCTCTGGGACACAGCGCCATATGGGCGGGACATTCT